>DATJJB010000227.1:0-10819 GCA_035492655.1 Kutzneria sp.
CATGCGCGGACTGGCTCCCGTTACCCGTTCGGGCGCGGCCCCCGGCGACGTGCTGGCCGTGTGCGGGCGGCTCGGTTGGGCGGCCGCCGGACTGGCCGTGCTCGGCCGCGGTTTCCGATCGCCGGTGGCGATCGTCGGCGCACAGCAGGCGCCGGAGCCGCCGTACCACGCCGGGCCGCAGGCGGCCGAGGCCGGCGCGTCGGCCATGCTGGACATCTCCGACGGCCTACTCAGTGACGTGGGCCACATCGCCGACGCCTCGGGGGTGGCGATCGACATCCGCACCGATCTGCTCCCCGTGCACCAGCGGCTGATCGACGTCGGCTCGGCGCTCGGCGCCAACCCGCGGCACTGGGTGCTCACCGGCGGCGAGGACCACGCGCTGGCCGCGACCTTCCCCGAGCCGGCCGACGTGCCCGACGGCTGGGCCACCATCGGCACCGTGCGCCGCGGCGCCGGCGTGACCGTGGACGGCCGGCCGTACGAGGGCACCTCGGGCTGGGAACACTGGCGCTAGCAAAGGAAACGTTCGTGGCCATCTACGCATTGGGTGAGCTCGTGCCGACCGTGCACCCGGACGCCTTCGTGCATCCGGACGCCACCGTGATCGGCGCGGTGACCATCGGCGCCGACTCGTCCGTGTGGCCGCAGGCGGTGCTGCGCGGCGACTACGGGACGATCACCGTCGGCGAGCGCACCAGCATCCAGGACGGCACGGTGCTGCACTGCACCCAGTTCCACGCCACGGTCATCGGCTCCGACTGCGTGCTCGGGCACAACGCCCACGTCGAGGGGGCGACCGTCGGCGACCGCTGCCTGATCGCCTCGGGTTCGGTGGTGCTCAACGGTTCCGTGATCGGTGACGGGGCCGTGGTCGGGGCCGGCGCGGTGGTGTCGTTCAACGGTGTCGTGCCGCCGCGGGCGATGGCGCTCGGCGTGCCGGCCCGGGTCCGCGAGGGGCACGAGGCCCCCGAGGACATGACCAAGGGCATCGTCGAGCTTTATGTCGGCAACGCGCGGGCGTATCGCCACGGTCTTCGCCGCCTCGACTAGTACCCTTCCGGGGGACACTGGAAAGGGGCGTTGTGGCCACCGCCGAGGACGACGCGTTACCAGATGCGCTGGTGTTGCCGGCCCGCTTCGACGCGCCGCCGCCGATCACCCACTCCCGTGTGCCACTGTGGTTACGCATCGTCGGGCCGATCGTGCTCGCCCTCGTGTCGGCCTGGCTGCCGTTGTGGCTGGTGCTCGTCGGATCCGCGATCGCGCTCGGCGCCACCGGCCTGTCCCTGATCCGCGGTGACAGCGCCCGCGAACCCCGTCGCAACGAGCTGATCTCGCTGGTGGCGCACCGTGAGCCGCAGCGCCGGGTGTACGCCCAGATGCGGTGGTACAGCCCGGGTGGTCCGGCTCGGCCGGAGATCTCCGTCGCCGCCGACGAGGGCGGCCATGTCGACCAGTTGTTCGGTGTGCCCGACGGCATCGACCTCGGCGGGCTGCGGGTGGACGGCGAGCCCGCGCCGGCGACCCTGCTGGGCGATGTCGACCACGGCGGGCACTGCGTGCTCGTGCTCGACGGCAACGAGCAGGTGCTGCCGTTGTCGCTGGCGTACGAGCCCAAGGGCCGTAAGTTCTTACGCCCGCGACAGTTCGGCCACGTGTTCCAGGCCCCCGGGCCGACCGCGCCGCTGCTGGTGCCGCTTCGGTTGCGCGGCAAGGCCGCCACGGCGTCGAAGTGGCTGCAGGACGGTCCTGATTGGACGGACGTGCGGCTGCTGCCGGTGCGCGGGGACTGGACCAGGGTCGTGCTGGCCGATCCGGACGAGGGCACCCTGCTCGCGCACGCCCGGCTGCCGTGGTCGGCGCGCCGGCTCGCGACCCGGCCGCTGGCCGCGCTGGTCGCCGTGCCGCAGAAGTGGCGCATGGATCCCGAGGCGCCCGGTGACGTGGAAATACTTCTTTACGGCGCAGATTGGCCGGCCGTTGTGCTCACCCGAGTGAGTGGTCGACTTCGCTGACACGCTGAGTGAATGTGAGACTCACTCGGTCGGGCTATGGTGACGCCGATCGGGCGCGTTTTACCGTGGCTTGGGCCGCCAATGACCGCCGGCTCGCTGATCGTCGGACCCGTTAAGACCAATCGGTGTGCCATCGCACGCTTCTAATTTACTCAGGTTTTACGCTCGATTTCTCCGCGCCTCCTTGCCTGGTCAGAGGCGGGGCGATCGTTACTGCAAAAGAGTGACGTCTGGCTACTGTGAGTGATACTCACCTGGGATGTTTGCCCGATTGGACGCTGGTCGTCCCGATCTTCAGTCACTACCGTCGGTCGGGACGGTCAAGGTAATGTTCTCTTGACCTTCGCGGTTCGAATGCATCTCACTGTGGGGCAATGAGACGTCTTCGCTCATTCAAAGGGGTTTACGCATGACTTACGGCAGCGCTCTGCGCCGCGATGTGCGCAGCGACAGCATCACGCCGCTGATCGGCGTGTTCGACATGTTCTCGGCATCGCTGTCCGCGCAGCATTACGGCGGCATGTTCGTCTCCGGATTCGGGTTCGCCGCGTCCTACTACGGGCTACCCGACATCGGCTTCATCGCCTGGCCGGACATGGTCAACTTCGTGCAGCGGCTGCGGCTGGCCTTCCCGCAGCAGCACCTGCTGGTGGACATCGACGACGGCTACGTCGACCCCGAGGTCGCCTGCCACGTCGTGGAGAACCTGGAGCGCATCGGCGCCTCCGGCGTGATCCTGGAGGACCAGAAGCGGCCGCGCCGCTGCGGCCACGTCGACGGCAAGCAGATCCTCCCGCTCGAGGAGTACCTCGAGAAGCTCAACCTGGTGTTGGCCACCCGTAAGGACCTCGTCGTGGTGGCGCGGACCGACGCCACCGAGGAGTCCGAGATCCTGCGCCGGGCCGAGGCGCTGGCCCAGACCGACGCCGACGTGCTGCTGGTCGACGGCGTGCGCAGCGTCGACTGGATCCGCAAGGTGCGGGCCGTGATCGGCGACAAGCCGCTGCTGTTCAACCAGATCGCCGGCGGCAAGTCCCCGCGCCTGTCCTTGACCGAGCTCGAGGACCTCGGCGTCAACGTGGCGATCTACTCCACGCCTTGCCTGTTCGCCGCGCACACCGCCATCGACAACGCCCTGCTCGAGCTGCGGGCCAACGACGGCCGCCTGCCCGAGGTCTCCGAGGGCGACGTCGGCGTGGCCGCGTCCATCGACCTGTTGGAGCGCAACATCTCCCGGCACCACCCCAAGCTGGACCGTCGCGATGTCACGGTTGCGGGTTGATCCCTACATCGTGGCCCTGCTGTTGACGGTGGCCGTCGCCTCGCTGCTCCCGGCGAGCGGGGCGGTGGCCACCGGCTTCGGCCAGGCAACCACGATCGCCATCGGCCTGTTGTTCTTCCTCTACGGGGCAAGGCTTTCCACCCGCGAGGCCCTCGACGGCCTGCGACACTGGCGGCTGCACGGCCTGGTCTTCTTGGCCACCTTCGCCCTGTTCCCCCTGCTGGGCCTGCTTTCCCGCCTGCTGGTGCCGTGGGCCCTCACCCCCGAGCTGTGGACCGGCTTGATGTTCCTCTGCTGCCTGCCGTCCACCGTCCAGTCCTCCATCGCCTTCACCTCCATCGCCCGCGGCAACGTCGCCGCGGCAATCTGTTCCGCCTCCTTCTCCAACCTCATCGGCATCGTCCTGACGCCCTTGCTCGTCACCTTGTTCCTGTTCACCGGCACCGGCGGCATCTCCCTTGGCGCCATCCGCGACATCACTGTGCAGCTCCTCGCCCCCTTTCTCGCCGGGCAGCTGCTCCGTCGTTGGATCGGGGGTTTCCTCACCCGCCACAAGAAGATCCTCGGCTACGTCGACCGGGGCTCCATCCTCCTGGTCGTCTACGCCGCCTTCTCCGAGGGCGTGGTCGCCGGCATCTGGGGCCGCCTCTCTTGGCTGTCCTTGGCGGTTCTGCTCGTCGTCAACATGGCGTTGTTGGCCGTGGTGATGGTGGTGACCACCGTCGCCGCCCGTCGGCTCCGCTTCGCCACCGAGGACGAGATCGCCATCGTCTTCTGCGGCTCCAAGAAGTCCCTGGCCAGCGGCCTGCCCATGGGCACGGTTCTCTTCCCCGCCGCCACCGTCGGCCTGGCCGTGCTGCCGCTGATGCTCTTCCACCAGCTCCAGCTCATGGTCTGTGCCTGGCTGGCCCGCCGCTACGGCTCCCGCAAGGAAGCCGTAGCGCTCGCCAGCACCTGACGTTCGGGTGGGCGGTTCGTGGCTTCAGGCATACGGCTCCCAGGTCAGGGTGCCGGCGTTGATGTCGCGGGACAGGGTGTGGACCCAGGCCAGTTCGGCGGCGGTGGTGGATTCGAGGTACTCGTGCTCAAGTAGATGCAGGCGAGGGACGCCGTGCTCGCGGGAGGCGGTGAGTACGGCCTCGGTCTCGGTCAGGCGCTGGTGCAACGCCGTGGCGCGCAGCTCCAGGTGTGTGCGCGCGTCCTGGGGGCTGAGCAGGTGGAGGAAGGAGACCACGGCGGGAACAGCGGGAACTCCTGGGCTGGGGCGGCGATGTTGTCGCGGAGGCCGGACCGGTTGCGGATGTTGACGACGATGCCGATGCCGCGTTCCTGCATCAACTGCTGCATCCGGTAGGCGTGCATGGGCTCCTCGGTCAGGAGAGCCAGGACGGCGATCGCGACGGGGGACAGCTGTCCACGGGTTGCCAGGCGGCCTGCTGTCGACTGTGCTGGAGGTCGTGCTCTCAGTCGGCGGTTACTTCTTGCTGCGGGCCTTGGATGTTGACGTCTTCTGGGCGCTGACGGTGCCGGCGATGGGGGTTGCGGTTGTCGCGGTTGTGGTGACGGTTCGACGGCGAAAGGTCGACCTGATCGGTCTGCTGGTGCTCTGCGAGCTGGCGGCGTATTTCGGCATCGCGGGTGTGTTCTGCCTTGTCACGCTGGTCTATCGGACGCCGCTCGCGCATACGAGCACGATGTCCATCGCGACGTTCGGGGGATCCGAAACGGAAGCAGGCCTTCGAGCGCGCGTGGCGGCAGGTGCCGGAATACCGTCGGTGGCAGCGACTGCTCACGGCCGTGCTTGGCCTGATCATGGTCGTGACCGGGTCCCCGGAAGATCATCGAGCGGCTGCTCGAACAGACGTGATGTCCGGGAGTGTCGGGGGTGGCGGATACAGTGCGCGGCATGTCTTCCCGTCCCTTGAACGAAGTTGTCGAAGCCGGCTGGGCGCAGGCGTTGGAGCCGGTCGCGGACCGGATCAGCGAGATGGGGGACTTCCTCCGCGCGGAGGTGGCGGCCGGTCGCACGTACCTGCCGGCGGGGGAGAACGTGCTGCGCGCGTTCAAGCAGCCGTTCGCGGACGTCCGGGTGCTGATCGTGGGCCAGGACCCGTACCCGACGCCGGGGCACGCGGTGGGACTGAGCTTCTCGGTGGCGCCGGAGGTGCGGCCGATTCCCCGGAGCCTGGCCAACATCTACACGGAGCTGGAAGCCGACCTTGGCCTGCCGAGGCCGTCGAACGGTGACCTGTCGCCCTGGGCGGAGCAGGGGGTGCTGCTGCTGAACAGGTCGCTGACGGTGGCGCCGGGCCGGCCGAACTCGCACAAGGGCAAGGGCTGGGAGCAGGTCACCGAGCAGGCGATCCGGGCGCTGCACGCGCGGCGGACGCCGCTGGTGGCGATTCTGTGGGGGAGCAACGCTCGCAGCCTGGCGCCGCTGCTGTCGGGGGTGCCCTGCATCGAGTCGGCGCACCCGAGCCCGATGTCGGCCGACCGGGGCTTCTTCGGCTCCAAGCCGTTCAGCCGGGCCAACGACCTGCTGACCCGGCAGGGGGCGCAGCCCATCGACTGGAAGTTGCCGTGACGGACGGGGACTTACCCGAGCCGGGTGAGACGAGGAACGAGCTGCACGGGGACGTCTCGGGCAACGCCTTCCAGGCCCGGGACGTGCACGGCGACGTGTACCAGGGCCGCGACTTCTACTTCGTCGACCGGCCGGCGCCACCCGCGCCGCGCCGACACCCGGCGCGGGTGCTCCTGCCGTTCCTGCCGCACGTGATCGCGGCGGTCGTCCTCGGCAGCCTGGCTGCGGGCGTGCTCATCCACCACGAGTCGGGTGGGGCCAGGCTGTTGGCGGCGCTGGCGGTCCTGGCTCTGCTCGGACTGATCGCGGTGGCCGGCCAGCGGTGGCGGCTCATCGAACGGTGCACACCGGCTGTGCTGCGCGAGGCGCGGACGAAGGCGCTCGCCGCGCTCGCGGCGGTGGCGGTCGTGGCGGCGATCGGCGCGCCGCTGCAGCCGGCACAGTCGGGGACGGCCGACGAACGCTTCCCGATCGTGGCCGGCGTCCTGGCGGGTGACGTGGCGATGTTGTGCGTCTGGCAAGTGGTGCTTCGGCGTCGCAAGCGTTAGTGCTGGTGTTGGCCGCGGACCTCCAGGGCGGACAGGAGGTCGGCGGTGGCGGCGGCGACGGCGTCGACGGCACGGGCGAAGGCCTCGGCGTTGTGGGCGGCGGGGGCGCGGAAGCCGGAGAGCTTGCGGACGTACTGGAGGGCGGCGGCGCGGATGTCGGCGTCGGTGACGTGGTCGGTGAACGGCGGGCGCAGGGTCTTGATGGATCGGCACATGCGGGCCATTGTGCGTGACGGGTCTGACTTATCGCGTTTCGTGAAGACAGTCAGAGCGGTTAGCGTGTTTCCGAATCGCTGATCCGCGTCGATCCTGGGGGTATGCGTCGAATCGACCCCTACATCGTGGCCATCCTCGGAACCGTCGCGCTGGCGTCGCTGCTGCCGGCCCGCGGGATGTGGGTGCCGGTGTTCGGCGACGCGACGACGGTGGCGATCGGCCTGCTGTTCTTCCTGTACGGCATCCGCCTGTCGCCGCGGGACGCGCTCGCCGGCATCAAGCACTGGCGGCTGCACGGCACCGTGTTCGCCGCGACCTTCGTGCTGTTCCCGCTGCTGGGACTGGGACTACGGGTCCTGGTGCCGGGGGTGATCTCGCCGGAGCTGTACCTCGGCCTGCTCTACGTGTGCTGCCTGCCGTCGACGGTGCAGTCGTCGATCGCCTTCACGTCGATCGCCCGCGGCAACGTGTCGGCGGCGATCTGCGCGGCCTCGTTCTCCAACCTGGTCGGCATCGTGCTGACTCCGCTGCTGGTGGGCGCCCTGCTGACGACGAGGGGCGGCGGCTTCTCGGGCCAGGCGCTGCTGGACATCACGCTCCAGCTGCTGCTGCCGTTCGTGCTCGGCCAGCTGGCCCGGCGCTGGCTGACCGGGTTCGTCACCCGGCACAAGTCGGTGCTGGGCCTGGTCGACCGCGGCTCGGTGCTGCTGGTGGTCTACACAGCCTTCAGCGAGGGCGTGGTCGCGGGCATCTGGGGCCGGCTCTCGGTGACGAGCCTGCTGGTCCTGGTCGGCGTGAACATCGTGCTGCTGGGCCTGGTGCTCGCGCTCACCTGGTTCGTCCCGAAGCGGCTCGGGTTCTCCCGCGCGGACCGGATCACGATCATGTTCGCCGGCTCGAAGAAGTCGCTGGCCAGCGGCCTGCCGATGGCCGGAGTGCTGTTCCCGGCGGCCTCGGTCGGCCTGATCGTGCTGCCGCTGATGCTGTTCCACCAGATCCAGCTCATGGTCTGTGCCTGGCTGGCCCAGCGCTTCGCCCGGACTCCCGCGCCCAGCCCGGAACCCGCGCTCGTGGCCTGACCAGAGCACACAAAGAACCCGAGGGACGAGGTCCCTCGGGTTCTTTGCGAATTCTGCTAGCTCAGCCGCGGACGACCTTGCCGGCCTTCAGGCACGAGGTGCACACGTTGACCCGGGCACGCTGGCCGGGCGCGACCTTGGCGCGCACCGACTGGATGTTCGGGTTCCACCGACGGTTGGTCCGGCGGTGCGAGTGCGAGACCGACATGCCGAAGCCCGGCCCCTTGCCGCAGACGTCGCAGACGGCAGCCATGTCAGACACTCCTTCAAGTAATTAGGGTCCTCAGGTGGCATCCGACCGAGCGTTGCCACCGGCACGGACGCGCGCTGATCCGGGCCAACCACGGACCAGAGCAACCATGACAGGGTAACCGGTGATCCGGCGGGGCTCCAAACCGGCCCCGCTACCCTCGCCGCGGAGGCTGCGAACAGGAGGGCTCGGACGTGCTGGAGGCGCTGGACGCCGACGCGGTCCGCCGGTGGGCGGCGGCCGGGGTGCGCGCGCTGGACGCGGACCGTGAGGCCATCGACCGCATCAACGTCTACCCGGTCGCCGACGGCGACACCGGCACGAACCTGCTGCACACGATGCGGTCGGCGCTGGACGCCCTGGTCCGCGACCCGGCGGACGCGGTCGGCGCGGCGGTGTCGGCGCTGGCCAAGGGGGCGGTGGCGGGCGCGCGGGGCAACTCGGGCGTGATCCTCTCGCAGGTGCTGCGCGGGCTGGCCGAGAGCTGGGAAGGCGCACTGACGGTCAGCGGCACGGCGTTGCGGACCGCCCTGCGCCGAGCCGACCAGCTGGCCACGGCCGCTGTCGCCAGGCCGGTCGCCGGCACTGTGTTGTCCGTGCTCACGGCGGCGGCGGATGCCGCCGAGGAATGTGGCTCCGACCTGTTGGACGATGTGGCCAGTGCGGCGGTGAAAGCCGCTGCGCAAGCGCTTGCGGACACGCCGCGGCAGCTCGCCGTGCTGGCCGAACGCGGTGTTGTCGACGCAGGCGGCCGCGGGCTGCTGCTGCTCCTGGATGCCCTGGCGACCGTGGTGTCCGAACGCCTGGGCAGTGACGTCGAACACGACTTGCTGCCGATGAGCGCCCCCCAAGCGGCTTTGCTGCACGAGAGCAGCGGCTTCGAGTACGAGGTGATGTACCTGCTCGACGGCCTGGCCGACGAGCAGTCGCTGCGTGAGCGGCTGGCCCGGCTCGGCGACAGCGTGGTGCTGGCCGGTGACGGTCACGGGCTGTGGTCGGTCCACGTGCACTGCGACGACGTGGGCGCCGCGATCGAGGTCGGCATCGAGAACGGCCGGCCGCACCGCATCACCGTCACGCGTTTCGCCGATCAGAAGGCCCGCTTCGCGCGGGACCGGGCAGTGTTGGCCATCGTCGCGGGCGAGGACGCGGCCGAGTTGTTCCGGGCCGAGGGCGCCTCGGTGCTGGTGTTGCCGCCCGGCCGCGAGCCGGCCGTCACCGATCTGCTCGACGTGCTGGCCGAGACCGGCGCGGCTCAGGTTGTGGTGCTGCCCAACGACATCGGGCTGGCCGCTCTCGTCGCTGAGGCCGCCGAACGCGACGGCCGCGACGTTGTCGTGGTGCCCACCGTGTCGCCGGTGCAGGGCCTGGCCGCGCTTGCCGTGCACGACCCCACGCGCCGGCCGGGCGACGATGTCGTCGCCATGGCTGAGGCCGCCGCGGCGATGCGGCGGGGCGAACTCGTCATCGCCAAACGCGAGGCCATCACATGGGTCGGCCGTTGTCAGCCCGGTGACGCGCTGGGCCTGATCGACGGCGAAGTCGTGCTGATCGAGCCCGCGCCGGCCGACCTGGTCGCCGCCGCCTGCCGGCTGGTCGACCGGATGCTCGACGCCGGCGGCGAGCTGGTGACCGTTTTCGCAGGTGCGGACGCTCCCGGCGGCCTGGATGACGAACTGGGCCGGCATTTGCGGCTGAGCCATCCCGAGGTCGAGCTGACCGGATATCCGGGCGGCCAGCCCGGCACGGTCGCGCTCATCGGCGTCGAATAGGTCCGGTGTGGACGGTTCTCTTCGGATCGTCCACTGTGGATCTCCAGTCGCGTCACGGTGATCACCGAGCGCGACCGGGAGGGTGGATGCGCACGCTTCGTCGTCGCCGCCTCACGACCTGTTGCGGCGCCGATGGTGTCCGGCAGCTGACGCCTCGGTTGCGGTCCAGGCGCGTTGATTGACACATCAGTCAGCTGTCGGGTCAACTGTGCGGTACCTGCATATCCGCACGTCACCAGCGAGGAGGTGGCCAGGTGCGCGAACCCTACCTTCAGGTCACCTGGACCGACCCCGTGACCGGTTGCCACGGCTATCTCGTGATCGACCGGCTGGTGCGCGGCGTGAGCAGTGGCGGGCTGCGGATGCGCGCGGGCTGCACCTTGGACGAGGTTCGCGGGCTGGCCGCAGGCGTCTCGGTCAAGGAGGCGCTCAACTACGACCCCACCGGCCGCTACATCCCTTTGGGCGGCGCGAAAGGCGGCATCGACTGGGATCCGTACGACCCTCGGGCCACCGATGTGCTCCGGCGTTACCTGACCGCGATGCGGCCGTACGTCGAGCGGTTCTGGACCATGGGCGAGGATCTCGGGCTGCGACAGTCCACGATCGACAAGGTGCTGGCCGAACTCGGCTTCTCCTCGTCGATCCAGGCCGTCTACCCGCTGCTCGACGACGAGCGGGCGGCCCGGGCCCGGCTGCGCGAGGCGGCCAAGGTGCGGGTCGGCGGGCTGCGGCTCAAGGAGCTCGTCGGCGGCTGCGGCGTGGCCGAGGCCGCCCTCGTCGCCCTCGACCGGCTGGCGCTGCCGGCGAAGGACGTGCGTGCCTTCGTCCAGGGCTTCGGCGCCATCGGCGGCTCCACCGCCCGGTTCCTGGCCGAGGCCGGCGTGCAGGTCGTCGGCATCGCCGATGTGAAGGGCATCGTGGCGAACCAGGACGGTCTCGACGTCGAACGCCTGCTGCGCGGGCGCGACTCCCACGGCACCGTCGACCGTGACGACCTCGCCCCCGGCGACCACCTGCTGCCCGGCGACCAGTGGCTCGACGTCGAGGCCGAGGTCCTCGTCCCGGCC
>DATJJB010000228.1:0-6576 GCA_035492655.1 Kutzneria sp.
GGTCGGTCGCGGTCGGCCGGCGCGCTGACCCAGGCGCTGCGGTCGTACCTGGCCGACGAGCTGCCGGACTTCATGGTGCCGTCGGCGGTCGTGATGATGAACTCCTTGCCGCTGACCCGGAACGGCAAGCTGGACCGGGCCGCGCTACCCGCCCCGGACTACGCCATCACCTCCTCCGGCAAGGCCCCGCGCACGCCGCGTGAGGAGATCCTCTGCGGCTTGTTCGCCGAGGTTCTTGGTCTGTCCACGGTCGGCGTCGACGACAACTTCTTCGACCTCGGCGGGCATTCGCTGCTGGCCACCCGCCTGATCAGTCGGCTGCGGGCGGTGTTCGGCGTCGAGTTCGAGATCCGCAACCTGTTCGAGGCGCCGACGGTCACCGAGCTGGCCCGCCGCACCGAGGTCGCCGCGCCGGCCCGCACGCCGGTGACGGCTGTGGCCGAGCGCCCGCAACGGATTCCGCTGTCGTTCGCGCAGAAGCGGCTGTGGTTCCTGCACCGCATGGAAGGCCCGAGCTCGACCTACAACGTGTCGATGACGCTGCGGCTGACCGGCCCCATCGACCGGGACGCCCTGGCGGCGGCGATCGATGATGTGTTGTGGCGGCACGAGTCGCTGCGCACGGCCTTCGCCGAGACCGATGGCGAGCCGCACCAGGTGGTGCTGCCGCAGACCACGCCGATGCACATCGTCGAGACCTCGGACATCGACGAAGTGGTTGTCGCGGAAGCGAAGTACGGCTTCGACCTGGCCGCCGGCGCGCCGGTGCGGATCACGCTGTTCGCCGCCTCGCCGACCGAGCACGTGCTGCTGATGCTCATGCACCACATCGTCAGCGACGGCTGGTCGTGGGCGCCGCTCTGCCGTGACCTCGAAACCGCCTACACCGCAAGGCTTTCCGGCGCCGCTCCGGCGTTCGAGCCGCTGCCGGTGCAGTACCCGGACTTCGCACTGTGGCAGCAGGACGTCCTCGGCTCCGAGCGGGACGGCGACAGCCTCGTCACCCGCCAGCTGGAGCACTGGAAGGAACAGCTCAAGGGCCTGCCGGAGCTGGTCACCGTGCCGGCCGACCGGCCGCGCCCGGCGGTCGCCACCTACCGCGGCGACCTGCTGCCGTTCACCGTGGACGCCAAGATCCACCAGGCGATGGTGAAGCTGGCCCACGACACCGACACCACGGTGTTCATGGTCGTCGAGGCGGCGATGGCCGTGCTGCTCACCGCCCTGGGCGGCGGCGAGGACATCCCCATCGGCACCGCCGTCGCCGGCCGCACCGATGCCGCGCTGGACGACCTGGTCGGCTTCTTCGTGAACACGCTGGTGATGCGGAACGACACTTCCGGCGACCCGTCGTTCACCGAGCTGCTGCGCCGGGTCCGGGAGACCAGCCTCGCCGCGTACGCCAACCAGGAGGTGCCGTTCGAGCGCCTGGTCGAGCTGGTGAACCCGACCCGGTCGCTGTCGCACGCCCCGCTGTACCAGGTCATGTTGACGTACCAGAACAACAGCGACGCCGCGCTGTCGCTGCCGGGCGTGCAGGTGGAGATCGGCGAGGCCAACACCGGCATCTCCAAGTTCGACCTCTCGTTCAACATCCGCGAGGTGCCGAGCCTGAACGGGCTGCCGGCCGGGTTGGAGGGCGAGGTCGAGTTCGCCACCGACCTGATGGACCCGTCCACGGCCGCTTCGGTGGCTCGTCGGCTGGTTCGCGTGCTGGAGGCCGTGGTCGCCGATCCGACGCAGCCGATCGGGTCCCTGGACCTGTTGGAGTCGGCTGAGCGTCGTCGGGTGATCGAGGAGTGGAACGACTTCGGCCGTGACGTGCCTACGGCGACGTTGGTCGAGTCGTTCGAACGTCAGGTCGCGGCAACGCCGTCGGCGCAGGCCGTGATGTTCGGAGATTCGGTGTTGACCTACGCCGAGTTGAACGCCCGGGCCAATCAGCTGGCGTATTCGTTGCGGGAGCAGGGCGTCGGACCGGAGAAGTTCGTCGCGGTCAAGATGCCGCGCTCGACCGATCTCGTGGTGGCGCTGCTGGGCATTCTCAAGGCCGGCGGCGCGTATCTGCCGCTCGACCCGTCGTATCCGGCGGACCGCCTGGGGTTCATGGTCGCCGACGTCGCCCCCGTGCTGACGCTGACCTCGTTGCCCGCATTGGAAGGTCCGACCGACAACCCGGTTTCTCCGCTGCTGCCGGGCAACGCCGCGTTCGTGATCTTCACGTCCGGGTCCACCGGCCGTCCCAAGGGCGTTGTCGTGCAACACGATTCGCTCAACCAGTACCTGTCGTGGACGCGGTCGGCCTACCCCGGCGTCGGCGGCCGGTCGCTGGTGCACTCGCCGGTGTCGTTCGACCTCACGGTCACCGGCCTGTTCTCCACGCTGACCGCCGGCGGCCGCGTCGACATCGTCGACCTGGACCGGTCGGCCGACGCCGGCCAGGTGGCCCAGCAGCCGACCTTCGTCAAGGCGACGCCCAGCCACCTGCCGCTGCTGCTGAACCTGCCGGACGTCTTCTCCCCCACCGAGCAGTTGGTGCTGGGCGGCGAGTCGCTGATGGGCGAGGTGCTGGACCAGTGGCGGGCCCGGTTCCCGGCCACCACCGTGGTCAACGAGTACGGGCCGACCGAGACCACGGTGGGCTGCACCGAGTACCGGATCGAGCCGGGCGACGAGGTGCGGGCCGGCGTGGTGACCATCGGCAAGCCGGTCTGGAACACCCGGATGTACGTGCTGGACAAGGCGTTGCGGCCGGTGCCGCCGGGCGTGCGGGGCGAACTGTACATCGCCGGCGACCTGGTCACCCGGGGTTACCACAACCGGCGCGGACTGACCGCGTCGAAGTTCGTCGCCGACCCGTTCGGGCCGCCCGGCAGCCGCATGTACCGGTCCGGCGACCTGGGCCGCTGGCGGACCGACGGCAACCTGGAGTTCATCGCCCGGGTCGACGACCAGGTCAAGGTGCGGGGGTTCCGCATCGAGCTGGGCGAGATCGAGGGCTGCCTCGGCACCCACCCGGACGTGCGGCACGCGGCGGTGATCGTCCGCGAGGACCAGCCCGGCGACAAGCGGTTGGTGGCCTACGTCGTGGGCGACGTGGACCTGGACGTGCTGCGTGAGCACGTGGCCGACGCGCTGCCGGAGTACATGGTGCCGGCCGCGTTCGTGCGATTGGACGTGCTACCGCTGACTGCGAACCGCAAGCTGGACCGGAAGTCGTTGCCAGCGCCCGACTACGCTGTCCAGGCGAGCAGCCGGCAGCCGCGGGACGACCGCGAGCGCACGGTGTGCGCGCTGTTCGCGGACGTCCTCGGCCTGCCCGAGGTCGGGGTGGAGGACAACTTCTTCGACCTCGGCGGCCACTCGCTGCTGGCCACCCGGCTGATCAGCCGGATCCGCGCCGACCTCGGCGCCGAGCTCTCCCTGCGCGCCCTGTTCGACCAGCCCACCCCGGAGGCGGTGGCGGCGCGCCTGACCAAGCCCGCGAAGGCCCGGCCCACGCTGCGGCCGCGCACCCAGGAGGCGTTGTGATTCCGCTGTCCCACGCCCAGCGGCGGCTGTGGTTCCTGCACCGCCTGGAAGGCCCGAGCGCCACGTACAACATTCCCCTGGTGCTGCGCATGTCCGGTCCGCTGGACGTGCCCGCGCTGCGGGCCGCGCTGAACGACGTCGTGCGGCGACACGAGTCGCTGCGGACCGTTTTCCCCGAGATGGAAGGCAATCCCGTTCAGTCCGTTGTGGACGTTGAACTGTCGCTCGACGCGCGGCCGGTGTCGAACGTGACGGCCGCGATGGAGGCCGCCGCCCGGCACAAGTTCGACCTGCTGACCGAGACTCCGTTGCGGGCCAGCCTGTTCCGGGTCGCGCCCGAGCGGCACGTGCTGATGCTGGTGATGCACCACATCGTGGCCGACGGCTGGTCCATGGGCCCGCTCTGCCACGACCTGTCTTTCGCTTATGCGGCACGGGTTGCCGGCAGCGAGCCGGCGTTCGAGCCGCTGCCGGTGCAGTACACGGACTACACGCTGTGGAAGGCCGAGGTGCTCGGGTCCGAGGACGACCCGGACAGCCTGCTCGCCGAGCAGCTTTCCTTCTGGCGCCAGCAGTTGGCCGATCTGCCGGAGCTGCTCCAGCTGCCGCTGGACAAGCCGCGACCGGCGACGTCGTCCTATCGGGGCGCGACGCTCGACTTCACGATCCCGGCCGATGTGCAGGGCCGGCTGGCAGACCTGGCCAAGCGCACCGACACCACGGTGTTCATGGTCGCCCAGGCCGCGTTGGCCACACTGCTCGGGCGGCTGGGCGGCGACGTCGACGTGCCGATCGGGACGCCGGTCGCCGGCCGTGACGACGAGGCCCTGGACGATCTGGTCGGGTTCTTCATCAACACGGTGGTGCTGCGCAACGACCTGTCCGAGGACCCGCTGTTCGTCGAACTGCTGGACCGGGTGCGGCAGACCAACCTGGCCGCGTTCGACCACCAGGACGTGGCCTTCGACCGGCTGGTCGAGCTGCTCAACCCGACGCGGTCGCTGGGCCACCACCCGCTGTTCCAGGTGGCGCTGACGTTCGAGAAGCCCGGTGAGCTGACGGCGTCGCTGCCGGGGCTCGATGTCTCGGTGGAGTTGATCGGGGCCGGCGCGGCCAAGTTCGACCTGTCGTTCAGCATGCAGGAGACCGCGGCCGGCCTGGTCTGCGACCTGGACTACGCCGTCGACCTGTTCACCCCGGCCGGCGCTCAGACCTTGGTCGATCGCTTCGTCGCTCTCCTCACGGCCGTCGCCGACAACGCCGAGGTGCGGCTAAGCGCGTTGCCGCTGCTGACTGCCAAGGAAGAGCGGGACCTGGCGTCGTGGAACGACACGGCCCGCGTTGTGCCCGGCGGGTCGGTGCTGAGCCGGTTCGCCGAGCAGGTCGCCCGGACGCCCGACGCTGTGGCCGTTGTCGGTGCCCTGACCTACCGTGAGCTGGATCTTCGGGCGAACCGGTTGGCGCACAAGCTGATCGCCGCTGGGGTCGGTGTCGAGACGCCGGTCGCGGTGCTGATGGACCGTTCGGTGGACCTGATCGTCGCCGAGCTGGCCGTGCTCAAGGCCGGCGGCGTGTACGTGCCACTGCACGCCAGCTACCCCACATCGCGGATGCGGTGGGTCATCGAGGAAACCGGCGCACCGGTGATGCTGGTCGACCGTCCGTCCGGTGTGGACGGTGTGACGGAGATCCTCGCCACCGAGCTGGCGTCCGACGACTCCGATCCCGGTGTCACGGTCGATCCGCGGCAGCTGGCCTACGTGATGTACACCTCCGGTTCGACCGGCAACCCCAAGGGCGTCGCCATCACCCACGAGGACATCGTGGCGTTGGCCGACGACCACTGCTGGCACGGCGAGGCGCAGCGGCGGGTGCTGGTGCACTCCTCGCACGCCTTCGACGCCGCCACCTACGAGGTGTGGGTGCCCCTGCTGGCCGGCCACTCGGTCGTCGTCGCCCCCGCCGGCCAGGTCGACATGTCCGCGCTGGCGTCGTTGCTGGTGTCGGAGCAGATCACCAGCGTGTTCCTGACGACCGCGCTGTTCAACGTGATCGCCGAGGAGCAGCCGCTGGCGTTCGCCGGTGTGCGCGAGGTGTGGACCGGCGGCGAACTGGCCTCCCCGGCGGCCATGCGCCGGGTGATGGAGCTGTGCCCGACAACAACTGTTGTCCACGTCTACGGGCCGACCGAGACCACCACCTTCGCCACCTACCTGCGCCTGTCCCCCGACTTCGCCGGCGTGCCGCCGATCGGCCGGGCCATGGACAACATGCGGGCCGCCGTCCTGGATTCGCACCTCCAGCCGGTGCCTCCCGGCGTCGTCGGCGAGCTCTACCTCAGCGGCGCCGGGCTCGCCCGCGGCTACTGGAACCGCCCGGCGCTGACCGCCGAGCGTTTCGTCGCCGCCGCCGGCGGCCGTCGCATGTACCGCACCGGCGACCTCGTGCGGTGGACCGCCGGCGGCCAGATCGAGTTCGTCGGTCGCGGCGACGGCCAGGTCAAGATCCGCGGCTTCCGCATCGAACTCGGCGAGATCGAGACCGTGCTGGCCGGACATGCCGCCATCAGCCAGGTTTCGGTGACGACCTACGAGCACTCCGCCGGCGACCGCCGCGTCGTCGCCTACTACGTCGGCTCCCCCGTCTCCGACGCCGACCTCCGCGCCCACGTCGCCGCGGCGCTGCCCGAGTACATGGTGCCCGCCGCCTTCATGCCGCTCGAAGTCCTGCCGCTCAACTCCAACGGCAAGGTCGACCGCAAAGCGTTGCCCGCCCCGGTGTTCACCACCGTCTCCTCCCGCGCCGCCGTTTCCGCCACCGAGGAGACAGTGCTCGGCCTGTTCGCCGAAGTGCTCGGCACCCAAGCCGGTGTCGAGGACAACTTCTTCGACCTCGGCGGCCACTCCCTGCTCGCGACCAAGCTGGTCAACCGCATCCGTGCCGCTTTCGATGTCGACGTGCCGATTCGGGCCCTGTTCGAGGACCCGACGGTTGCCGGTCTGGCCGCGCGGGTGGACGCCGCCGCCGGTGTCAAGCCGGCTCTCG
>DATJJB010000229.1:0-2935 GCA_035492655.1 Kutzneria sp.
CCGCCTGCCGACCTCGGCGGTGCCGGTCCTGAGGCGAGTGTGGCTGGTGCTGCGGCACGAACCGTTGTGGGCGCCGGAGGCCACAGAACGAAGGGGCGGCGGGGCGGCCGGGGCACGCACGGCGCTGATGGCGGCGGCCGCACGACTGCGGGTGCACCTGATGGACAACGGATTCCAGGTCCACCTGCTCGGATCGGCCGCGACGACGGAGTTGCTGGCCGGTGTCGGTGATCCGAGTCAGCAGGGCCGATTCCACGCCGATGCCTGGCTGACGCAGGCCGGGGCGCACTGCTGCCTGGCCGTCACAGGTGACTGGAGCAAGCTGCTGATGACGGCGGCGTCCATCGCCGCCGACCGCTGCGTGGTCTCGGTCGCCGTGGAACTCGACGGTCACTCAGCTGTCACCCGATCGATGGTACGGCTGTTCGCGACCGACCAGAACGCCGTCGCCAACGCCCGCGCGGCGCTGATCGCCACCGGGCTGGTCGAGCCGCTGCCGAACAACCAACCGGCCGGTGTCGTCGCCACGCTGCCGCTTGGCGGCGGGGCACGGAACCTGACCAGCGCGATTGGACTGGTACGAGGATGAGCTCCCCGGACATGTCGGCGCTGCCGTGGCGTGCCATGGACGACATCAACCTGTCCCTGCATCTGCCGGCGGCCGGCGTGCTGCTGGGGGCCGACCGCGGCGGCACCATCGCCTGCCTGCCGGCGATCCAGCCCCGCCCGGTGCGCATCGGCCTGGTCGGCGAGGTCGGCGTGGCCCGGCTCGTCGCCCACCGGCTGCTGGCCGTCGGCTGCCAGGTCACGGTCTACAGCCAGCGCCAGCCGGCGTGGCAACGACTGTGGACCAAGGTCGGTGGCCGGCGGATGACCTTCGCGCAGCGGTCGGCCCGCTGGCCCGGTGTGCCGGCCGGCCCTCGGATGCCGCAGGCGTTGGTGCTCGACGCGCCGGAGGCACCGCCCAACTGGGTCGGCGATGCCCCCTGGTGCACGGTCATCCACGTCGCCACCATGGTGCCCACCCGCTCCGAGTTCTGGCGCGCGGCCGACGTTGTCGTGGTCTGCGGGCCCGGTCACGGCGAAGCCGTGCTGTCGCTGCGCAACCGTCCCGACGCGGCCATGGCCGACGACCTGCGGCCCGGGGAGATCGCACTGTGCGGCCGCGCCGGCACGACCATCGTCCGGCTCGACGTGACGCCGGCGGAGATGGAGCTGGTGACCGAGGAGTCCCGCTAGCATGCGCGCCGAACGCCTGGTGGCGCTGCTGTTCACCCTGTACAGCAAGCGAAGCGCGACGGTCGCCGAGCTGGCCGAAGCGCTGGACGTCTCGGAACGGACCATGCACCGGGACATCGCGGCCTTACGTGATGCCGGCGTTCCACTGTGGACGGAGCCGGGCCGGCACGGCGGTGTGCGGCTGGTCGACGGCTGGCGGACACACCTGGACGGCCTGACCTCACGGGAAGCCGTGGCGATGTTCGCCATGGGCGTGCCGCAGGCGCTGGCCGAACTCGGCCTGGGCACAGCCATGTCGGCCGCCCACGCCAAGCTCTTCGCCACGCTGCCGCCCGCATTACGCGAGCAGGCGCAAGGCATGGCCCAGCGTTTCCACCTGGACGCGCCGGGCTGGTTTCGGCAGGTGGACGCCACCGAGCACCTCGCGGCGATCGCCAGGGCGGTGTGGGAGCAGCGGCGCATCGAGATCACCTACGGCCGCCAGGCCGTGCGACGCATCCTGCAGCCGCTGGGCCTCGTGCTCAAAGCCGGTGTCTGGTACCTGGTCGCCCAGGTGGACGGCGACATCCGCACCTACCGCGTGGCCCGGATCGACGCGGTCGAGGAGACCGGCCAGCGTTTCGAGCGGCCGCCGGACTTCGACCTCGTCTCCTGGTGGGAGCGGTCGTCGGCGGAGTTCGAGCAGTCGTTGCGGACCGTTGCCGTGCGGATCCGGCTGAGCCCGGCCGGCGTCCGGGCCCTGCCGGCGGTGTTGGACATCGCCGCCGTACGGGCCCTTGAGCAGGCCGGGCCGCCGGGTGACGACGGCTGGACCGACGTCACGGTGGAACTGGAGGAGCCGGACATCGCCGCCGTTCAGCTGATCCCGCTGGGTGCCGAAGTGGAGATAGTGGCGCCGGACGCCGTCAAAGCGGCTTTCGTGTCAGTCGTGCAGCGGATGGCCGACCGTCACCGGTAGCCGGTGGCATCGGCCGGCTTGTCGGCGAGGGCCACCTCCACCATGTACCGCCAGCAGTCGGGCCGACTGCCGTCGACGTCGTCGAAGTCGTAGATCCGGGCCAACTGTCCGCTGTCCAGGGTCTGGCCGCTGAACCGCTCCCGTGCAGGATCCGCGGCCAGGGCGGCGACGCCGCGACCGACGAACGTCGGCGATTCGGAGATGCAGAAGTGCGGCACTCGAACCAGGGCGTCCCGCCAGGTCTCCTCGGTCACGTGATAGTGGTCGAGCATCACCTCCGATCGCAGGTAGCCCGGGGTCAAAGCCACGGCCGTACAGGAAAACGCCTTGAGTTCGGCGGCCTGGCCGATGGCCATGACGTGCGCGGCGGCCTTGGCCACGTAGAACGCGAGCGTGGTGCCCTCGCGGTACTGGGCATTGAACGAGGCGGTGCCGTCGGTCAGTTCGACGACGAGCCCGCCGGGTCGGCGGATGACCAGCGGCAGCAGGAAATGGCTGGTGATCAGGTGCGCGTCGATGCCGAGACGGATCATGCGCAGGCTGCCGTCGAGCGGGTGCTCCCACACGGGTTTGTCCCAGGTCATGAGGTTGTCGCCACCCCACAGCCCGTCGACCAGGATGTCGAGCCGGCCGTGCTCACGGTCGATGCGGGCGGCCAGTTCCCGCACCTCATCGGGTTCGAGGTGGTCCACTCGAATGGCGACGCCGCTGCCGCCGGCCGCCGAGATCAACGAGACG
>DATJJB010000230.1:0-2990 GCA_035492655.1 Kutzneria sp.
CCCGCGGTGCCGCTGATGTTGAGTTGACCGGCGAGCTCGCGCAGTTCCGCGAGCACCATGCCGGACAGTCCTGCGCGGCGCTTCGTGGTGGTCAGCGGGGTCTCCTTGGATTCGGTACGGGGGGCAGGAGCCGAGTCCTGCTGGGAACCCGGCGCGGCGGACACCGCGTCGCTGCCCAAGAGATCGGTGTTGCTCACACATGTCCTTCCTGACCGGTCCGAGCCTCCTACTTGGACCAGCTGCGCCGTCCCGACTGGCTGAACGGCGCGGGCGCCCGTGAGCGGGCGGAAAGCCGCGAACACGGGACTTGTCGGTCACCACAGCGGCCGGGTATCCCGCCAGACGTCGAGGACCGACATTCCGATCGGGAGATGCGTACCGGGACGAGTGCCCGGGCACGACACCGGCGCCCGTGCGCTCGGTGACTGATCTACCCTGAGGGTAGACGGCAGGCCCGCATGGTGCAACAACCGGCACCCGGCGTGGCGCTACTGGCGTCAACACCCCCCACCTGCGTTTTGTTCCGGAATCAACCGATCGGCCGAACCTGTACGCCGTCCCGGTCAATTTCCAGCCGATGGGCGGCGAAGCCGGTCAGATCCACCGTCGGCGGCACCTCGCGATCGCCGCTGACCAGCGTGAACACCGTCGGGCCGGCACCGGAGACGGTAGCCGGGAAGCCGGCCGCGCGCAGCGCTTCGACAACACGGATCGTGTCCGGCCAGGCCGGTTCGCGGTACCCCTGGTGCAGTCGATCCTCCGTCGCGGGCATCAGCAACTCCGGCGCGGTTGTCACGGCGTGCACGGCCAAGGCTGCCCGTCCGGCCGCGAACGCGGCGTCAACGTGCGGCACCTGTGCCGGCAGCAGGCCGCGCGTGGTCTTGGTGGAGGACTCGGTGGCCGGGATGAACACCATGGCGTGCAGGCCGGCGTGCGGTTCGAGGCGAACGGCCCGGTAGCACTGCCCTTTGTCGCCCTCGCCCCACGCCAGCACCAGCCCGCCGAACAGGCTGGCCGCCGCGTTGTCGGCGTGTCCCTCGAACTCGGCCGCCAGCTGCAACGCCCGGTCATCCAACGTCCTGCCGGCCAGCGCGTAGCCGGCGGCGACGCCGGCCACCACCGCGGCGGCCGACGAGCCGAGCCCGCGAGAATGCGGGATGACGTTGCGGCACCGGACAATCAGGCCAGCGGGCGTGCCCTCGACGGCCCGGATCGCCCGTACCAGCAGGTGGTCGGAGTCCAGCGGCACCTGTCCGGCGCCTTCGCCCCGCACCTGCACGTCCAGGCCGGCGTCCGCGGCCTCCACCGTGACCTCGTCGTACAGGCCGAGCGCGATGCCCAGGGCGTCGAAGCCGGAACCCAGGTTGGCCGTGGAGGCCGGCACCCGGACGTGAACCGCCCTCACACCAGCTCCAGGGCGTGCGCCACCGCACCGGGCTCCACCGGCAGCACCTCGAACTCCGGCATGCCCTTCAGCGCCGTGTCCGGGTCCTTCAAGCCGTGACCGGTCACGGTGCAGACGACGGTGGAACCCTTGGGCAGCCGCCCATCCGCGGCCGTCAGCAGCAGACCGGCGACGCTGGCCGCGGAGGCGGGCTCCACGAACACGCCCTCGCGCGAGGCCAGCAACCGGTATGCGGCAAGGATCTGATCGTCGGTGACAGCGTCGATCAGGCCGCCCGAGTCGTTACGCGCGTTGATCGCGCCGTCCCAGGAAGCGGGATCGCCGATACGGATGGCGGTGGCGATGGTCTCCGGGTGCTTCACCGGCTCGCCCGTCACCAGCGGGGCCGCGCCGGCCGCCTGGAAGCCGAACATCCTTGGCGTGGCGGCGATCACGCCGTCCTTCGCGTACTCCGTGTAACCCTTCCAGTACGCCGTGATGTTGCCGGCGTTGCCCACCGGCAGCAGGTGGAAGTCCGGCGCCTGGCCCAACACGTCGCAGACCTCGAAGGCCGCGGTCTTCTGGCCGTCGATGCGGATCGGGTTCACCGAGTTCACCAGGTTGATCGGGAACTCCGCGGCGGTCTTGCGGGCCAGCTCGAGGCAGTCGTCGAAGTTGCCGTCCACCTGGAGGATGCGGCAGCCGTGCATGACCGCCTGGGCCAGCTTGCCCAGCGCGATCTTGCCGCTGGGCACCAGCACCGCGCAGGTCAGCCCGGCCTTGGCGGCGTAGGCGGCCGCGGAGGCGGAGGTGTTGCCCGTGGAGGCGCAGATGACGGCCTTCGCCCCTTCCGCGACGGCCAGGCTGACCGCGGCGGTCATGCCGCGGTCCTTGAACGAGCCGGTCGGGTTCGCGCCCTCCACCTTCAGGAACACGCGGTTGCCGGTCAGCCCGGACAGGTGCTTGGCCTCGACCAGCGGCGTGCCGCCCTCGTGCAGCGTGACGATCTCGGCGTCGGCCGGCAGCGGGATCCGGTCCCGGTACGCGGCGATGATTCCCGGCCAGCCAGCCCTGATCGCGGTGGTCATGACTCTTCCCCTTCGACCCTCATCACGCTGACGACCTCTCGGACCACCGGCAGCCCGGCGATCTTCTCCACGGTTCCGCGCAGCGCTGCGTCGGAGGCGGCATGGGTGACCACGACCAGGCTGGCGTCCACCGGACGACCCTCCTGGCGGACCACGGCGATGCTCACGTCGTGCTCGGCGAACACGGCGGCGACCTGGGACAGCACGCCCGGCCGGTCGGCCACGTCCAGGCTGATGTGATAGCGGGTGCTGGCCTGGCCCATCGGCCGGACCGGCAGGTCCGCGTAGGCCGACTCGCGCGGCCCGCGCCCGCCGGCGACGATGTTGCGCGCCACCGCGACGAGGTCGCCCAGCACCGCGCTGGCCGTCGGCGCGCCACCGGCGCCCTGGCCGTAGAACATCAACTGGCCGGCCGCGTCCGCTTCCACGAACACCGCGTTGAACGCGCCGCCGACCGAGGCCAGCGGATGGCTGTTCGGGATCATCGCCGGGTGCACGCGGACGGCCACCGACTCCAC
>DATJJB010000231.1:0-20750 GCA_035492655.1 Kutzneria sp.
CCAACGGCAGCGGGCCTTTCCGCGCCGGATCGCGCAGCAGCATGCCGTGCACGACCGTACCGTCGGAGATGACGAATTCCCTGTGTTCATGGGAAAAGAACTCGACGTCGTTGGCACCGTGGTCGGTCCGCACGTCGACACTGCCACTGTCGAGGTCCAGCACCACGACTTCGCCGTACGACGTCGGCGTGGCCAGCACGACAGCGGCCTTGTCGCCGACCGCGCTCATCTCGAACACCACGTTTCCGGCGCCGCCCAAGACCTTCCTTGTCACGCCGTCCCGCACGGCGTACAGATGCGTGCAGCCACGGTCCCGGGCGGTGAAGTACACGGTGTCGCCGACAGACTGCGGCAGCGCACCCGGATAGCTGGGTTCGCCGCTCATCACGTTGCGGTCCAAGGATTCCGTGAGGTCCACGGTCTCGCCGTCCAGCGACACCCGAAGCAGTCGGGCATTGCCGATCTCGGTGTTCGTCCGGCCGACGACCAGCAGCGCGCTGCCGTCGGCGGTCCAGCCGACCGTCGCACAAGTTCCCTCAGCCGTCCCAACCAGGCGGGGCTCGCCGCCGATCTCCACAACATGAGCGGCGGAACGGAAATTCAGGTCCGCGTCGGCGTCACGGGCCGCCGGGAAAGCCAGCTGCGTGCCGTCCGGCGACCACGCCGGATCGCCGGCATGCCAGTTGCCGAAGGTGACCTGCTTGACGTCCCCGGACTCGACGTCCAGCACGTGCAGATGCCGACGTTTCTCCCCGAACAAGCCGACGCCGTCGGTCTTGTAGTCCAACCGGTTCACCACGATCGGCGCGGTCGACTCCTCGGGACCGACAACGGCCGCGAAAGCGATCTTCGTGCCGTCCGGGCTCCATCGCGGTGCGCCGGCACCCAGCGGCAATGTCGTCAGCTGGCGGGGCTCACCGGTTTCCAGCAGCCACACCTGGTCCTCGCGCAGGAAGGCGATCTTCGTGCCGTCCGGCGACCACGCGGGCGAGGAGTCCTTGGGGCCCTGGGTGAGCCGCCGTGCCTCTCCCCCGCCGGCGTCGACCTCCCACAGCTGGCGGACGAGCTGGTCCTCCTCACGGTCGGTGGTGCGCAGCACGTACACGATCCTGCTGCCGTCCGGCGACAGCACCGACTGGGCCGGGATCGTCAGGTCGTACAGGTCGTCGATCTGCGAACGTCGGGTCATTCCACGCCTTCCCCTAGGTGTGTCAAACGAAGCTGGAGCATGGCCGCGAACCGCTGCCCGTGGTCGTTCAGGTCGATCTCGCCGACCTCGACGACCCGCTTGAGCCGGTAGCGGAAAGTGTTGACGTGCACGTAGGCCGCGGCGGCCGCGGCGGTGACGTCGCCGAACGCGTCGAGCCAGCAGCGCAGTGTCTGGACCAGGTCGGCGTTGTGGCGCGCGTCGTAGGCCCGTAGCCGGGCGATCGGGCCGGCAACGGTGTCGCCGCGCGCGGTCATCAGATCGTTGAGCTCCAACAACAACGCGTCGATGTGCACATCGTCCACAGTGGCCACTCGCCGGGAGCCGCCTTCGGTGAGCAGCACCCGCAGCGCCCGATCGGCCCCGTCCCGAGAACGCCGGAGCCCGGACGCGTCCCGCGCCGGCTGCCCGATGCCGATCACCGCGGCGACCCGTTCGCCCATGCGGGACAGGAATCCCTCGGCAAGGCGCAGTGACCGCTCCCGGCAGTTCGCCTCGTCCGTCGGCACGATGGCGTACGCGACCTCGCCCAGCAGCGCGACCGCCGATCTCGGCTGCACGGCAGCCAGATGCACGGCCAGCGCGTCGGCGCACCGCTGCCCGTCCGCGGTCCGGCCGGCGTCGTCGTCCTCGCCGGGCACGAGCCCCATCGCCAGCACCACCGTGGGCCGGCCGAGCAAACCCAGTCGCACCACCGCTTCCGGCGCGGCGGCACCGCCCTCCAGCGCGGTGCTCACGAGATCGGTGCGCAGCCGCCGTTCGACGTCCGCCCCGGCCCGCAGCCGCAGCAGGTGCAGTGCAACGACCTTCGTCGCGTCGACCAACGCCCGCGTGCGCTCCTCGCTCAGCGGCTCCCGCACGGCCGCCCAGATCGAGCCCAGCACCTCGGTGCCCGCCCGGACGGCGACGGCGACCCGGGGCAGACCGACCGCGGCGTCCTGAGCAGCAAGATCGATGTAGACGGGCTCGCGCTCGCGGTGCAGCCGGTCGAACACGCCGTTGCGCTTGAGGGCAAGGGTGAACCGCGCCGGCACCTGGCGGCCGAGGATGGTCTCCACCCGGGACTCGTCGGCCTCGTCCTGCCGACCCGAGAACGCCAACACGCGCGAGCCGGGATCCTCGATCGTCACCGGCGCGTCCAGCAGCGCCGCGATCGCGTTGGCCACGGCGAACAGGTCCTCGGCCGGCTCGGGCGCGCCGATCTCGCCTTCGGCCAGCAGCGTGCGGAGCAGCGCGGCGAGCTGGGCCCAGGACGCGCCGTCGGCCAGCCCGAGCAGCGCGACCCCGGACTCCTCGGCGGCCCGCCGGACCGCCGCCGTCGCTTCGAACGGCCCCCTGATCACCAGCGCCTTGACCCCGCGCCGGCCGTGCTCGACCAGCAGCCCGGCGACGTCCTGGACACCGACCCCGAGCACGATCGCCTGCTCGGGGAAGTCCGAGGTGTCCTGCGGGTCGTGGATGACCACGCCGCCGAGCTGTTGCCGCCGCACGCCGGCGATCGGCTCCAGCAGCACGTCCCCCAGGTCGTCGAGCACGCGGGCGAGACTGGTCGGCATCGTCCGACCGTAACCCGACGGCCCCTCGGACCGTTAGTGCCGGCCGACGGGATTCACCCGGCGAATTCGTCGGATGCGACGAACTCGCGGGCGGCCGTGACCTCCGCCAACCGCTCCGGGATCGGTGTCACGCCGATGCCGGCCCCGGTCGGCACCGGCAGGCGGCCGTCGACCAGCACGAACGGCTCGGTGATGTCGGTGCGGTAGTAGCGGCCGGAGGCCGAGGTGTCGCCGGGCAGGGTGAAGCCCGGCAGCGCCGCCAAGGCCACGTTGGCAGCGCGGCCGATGCCGGTCTCCAGCATGCCGCCGCACCACACCGGGACGCCGTGCGCGGCGCAGACGTCGTGGATGCGCCGCGCCTCCAGGTAGCCGCCGACCCGCGACGGCTTGATGTTGACGATCCGGCACGCGCCGACCTTGATCGCCGCCGCGGCCGACTGCGCGGAGACGATCGACTCGTCCAGGCAGATCGGGGTGCTGATGTGCCGGGCCAGTTCGGCGTGGCCGAGCACGTCCTCCTCGTCCAGCGGCTGCTCGATCAGCAGCAGACCGAACGGGTCGAGCCTGGCCAGCTGCTGGGTGTCGGCCAGGGTGTACGCGGTGTTCGCGTCGACCTGGAGCAGCACGTCGTCGCCGAAGCGCTCCCGGACCGCGCGGACCGGCTCCACGTCCCAGCCGGGCTCGATCTTGAGCTTGATCCGGGCGTAGCCGTCGTCGAGGTAACCGGCGACCGCGTCGAGCAGCTGCGGGACGGAATCCATGATGCCGACGGACACCCCGCACTCCACCGAGTCCTTTGTAGACCCGAGCGCGGCCGACAGCGGCAGGTCGTGCGCGCGGAGTTCCGCGTCGAGGACAGCTGTTTCCAGTGCGGCCTTGGCCATCCGGTGGCCCTTGAACCTCGCCAGCAGCGGGGCGACCTGATGCGCGGAGATGTCGCCGGCGCGCAGCATGGTCGGGACGAGGTAGGTCCGCAGCACGTGCGCCACGCCGTCGACGTACTCCGAGGAGTAGACCGGGTCCAGCAGCGCGCCGCACTCGCCCCAGCCCTCGGCCGCCGGCGTGATCACGCGCAGCAGCAGGAGTTCCCGGGTCTCCTGCGTGCCGAATGACGTGCGGAACGGCGACACCAGCGGCATCCGCAGCCGCAGCAGCTCAACACCACTGATCTTCACTGTTGCTCCCTCACGATCACGTACGCGCCTTGTTCGAAACCGACCACCTCGGCACCGTCGTCCAGCAGTCCACGCAGAACCTGACGGGACGCGGACCGCCAGGACCGGGCCGACGCCGGGTCGGTTCGGCGCAGCGCCTCGATGTCGGGCGGGGTCGCGACGAGCAGCACCGGCCCGTCGGCGTTGCCCTCGACCGGTTCTCCGTTGTCCCCTATGGACAGTGCTGCCACGCTCGGCCCAGATTCGGTCCACTTCGGACCGTCGACGAGATCCCAGTGCACCATGAGCCGGTCGGACTGATCGGCCCCGTTGATGGCGTCGGGCATCGCGCCGTAGAAGTCGGGCAGGTAGGACACCGGACGGGCGCCGAGCTTGGCCAGGTTGAAGTGTGCGTTGCGGCGCACCAGCGGGTCGAACGTCCAGGAGATCGCCTTCAGCCCGTGACGCAGCGCCCACTCCCGCTGGTGCTGCTTCAACGCGAACCCGATGCCACGGCCGGCTCCGACGACGCCGGTGATGTGGCTGTGCAGGCCGTCCTGCGCGAGAAACCCGAAGCTCGCGCCCGTGAGCACGCCGTCCTCGCTCGCGGCGGCCACATAGTTGCCGGTCACGGCCATGGCCCGCAGCAGCTCCGGGGCGACCGGCCGGTCCGCCGATCGGCCCCAGATCGACGCGAACAGGTCGGCCACCGCCACCAGCTCGGCCACCTCGGTCACTTCACGGATCACCGTCACGAGGACCATCCTCGGCCGGCCGCCGGCGCGTTTGTTCGTCGTCCCGCACGAAAACGCGCCGGCTGTTTCGTCAGCGCGAACCTAGGACCGCCTTGAGTAGCGCGACCAGCAGCGCCGTCCGCTTCGGGATCTCCTCGACGATCACGTGCTCGTGGTCGGCGTGCGCGCCGTCACCGACCGCGCCGAGCCCGTCGAGCGTCGGAATCCCCACCCCGGCGGTGAAGTTGCCGTCCGAGGCACCACCGACAGCCGTCTCGGGCAGCTCGCCGAGCCCGAGCTCGGTGGCCAGCGTCGAGGCCAGCCGGAACAGGTCCGCCGACGACGCCGTGTCCAGCGGCGGCCGGTTGATGCCGCCCTCGATCCGGATCTGGGCCCCGTCGAGCACGGGCGTCAGCCGGCGGATGGCATCGTCGACCCGCACCTGCTCGTCCCGGTCCCACGCCCGTACGTCCACCGAGACCACGGCTTCCGCCGGCACGGTGTTCGACGTGGTGCCGGCGCTGAGCACCGTCGGCACGACCGTGGTGCCGCGGCCGGCATCGCCCAACGCGGACACCGCGAGGATCTGGTGGGCGATCTCGACCGCCGCGTTGATCCCCTTCTCCGGCTCCAGCCCGGCGTGGGAAGCCTTGCCCGCCACCACGACCCGGTAGATGGACGTGCCCTTGCGGCGGGTCTTCAACGCCCCGCCCGGCCCGGACGCCTCCAACACGAACGCCGCCGCGCAGCCCCGCGCCTCCTCCTCGATCAACGCCCGGGACCGCAGCGAGCCGAGCTCCTCGTCGCCGGTGATCAGGATCGACACGCCGTCCCGGTCGTCCAGCGCCGCGACGGCGTGCAGAGCCATCACCAGACCGGTCTTCATGTCGAAGCAGCCCGGCCCGCGCAGCACGCCGTCCTTGACGGAAAACGGGTGTGTGGCCAGGGATCCGTGCGGCCAGACCGTGTCGTGATGGCCGAGCAGCAGCACCTTCGGTGTGTCGCCGAACCGCCAGCGCAGGTGCGTGCACCCGTCGGTCACGATGCGTTCCGGCTCCACGTCGAGCAACCGACGGCCGACCGCCGCCACCAGCTCGGCGCTGCGCGCCACCGCGTCGTGATCCGAAGACGGTGACTCGAACCGCACCAGTTCCTCGATATCCGCAAGCAGATCCGTCATCGTGCCTCCCCACGCAGCGGCCGCCCCGGCAGCGCGTCCGCCTGCAATTCCCCTTGCCGGACCACGGAAGTCCCGGCCACGAACAAATGCCGCACGCCCACCGACGGCCGCAGCGGGTCGGTGTAGGTGGCGGCGTCGGTGATCCGCTCCGGATCCAGCACCACCACGTCGGCGTCGGCGCCGATCCCGAGATGCCCCTTGGCCCTTGCCCCCGGCGCGCAGTCGTCCAGCAGCCGCGCCGGCAGGTAGGAGCACCGCCGGAACGCCTCCAGCCAGGTCCAGGTCCCGGTCTCCCGCACCATCAGCCGCAGTGTCTTCGAGAACGTGCCGGACGCGCGCGGGTGGGTCGAGCCGCCCGGCGGCAGCGGCCATTCGGTGCTGTCGAAGCTGCCGTCCGGCCAGAACAGCGGCATCGCGTCGCTGGCCACGATCGAGTCCGGGAAGGCCAGCGTGCGGCGCAGCATCGCCCGGTCGGCCTCCTGCCGCTCGTCCAGGAACTCCATCAGGCAGGGCGCACCGGGGTTTTCCGCGCGCAGCTGGAGCAGCCGCTTCTCGTCGGCGACCCGCTCCCCCGTCTCGACCACGATGATGTTGGACGGGCTCAGGCCCTTCAGCCGCAGCCGCTCCGGGGCGATGAACGCCGCACCGATCGCCGTGCTGCCGGCCCCGTACGGATAGGCCTCCAGCGTGACGCGGGATCCCAGCCGCTGTGCCCGATCCACCGTGCCGAGGACGCGGTCAACGTGCCGTCCCGAAGTGCTGTTCACGTGACAGTGATGCATCGCCGCCCCGGTCTCCCCGGCGGCTCGGGCGATCTCCTCCGACCCGTCGATCGGCGTCGCCGGATCCACCTCGGCCAGCTCGCGCACGTGCGTGTACGTCGGCACTCCGGCTTTCGCCGCCAGCTGCGCCACCGCCAGGAACTCCGCCGGATCGCTCATCGGCGCGTACCCCAGCAGCACCCCGATCCCCAGCGCGCCCGCGGCGATCTCGTTCTCCAGCACCGACAACCACGCCGTCAGCTCCGCCGGCGACGACGACCGCCGCCACGCCTCGTTGCCCAGCATCGCCAGGCTGCTGCTGACCTTCGCGTCCGGCTCCGCCCCCAGCAGCACCTTCGCCCGCGCCCCTCCCCAGGACGCCGAGAAGCCGTAGTTCAGCGGCCGGCCCGCCTTCGCCGCCTCCGCGTATCCCCGCTCGACCGGGATGACGCCCGCCTCCAGGTCAAGGGCCGTCGTCACGCCGTCCATCGCCTGCATCCGGTGGCCCGCGATCGAGTGCACGTGGCTGTGCACGTCCACAAAGCCCGGCCCGACCACCAGCCCCGTCACGTCCACCACCACCGCACCCGGCGCAGCCAGGCCCTGGCCGACCGCCGCGATCCTGCCGCCGCTGATCAGCACGTCCGCCGGCCCGTCGAAGCCGGTCCCCGGATCGATCACCCGGCCGCCCCGCAGCAGTGTGTCCATGCCTCGACCCTAAACGTCCTACCCCTCGGACTTCGAGGACCGCACGATCGCCTCCAACGCCTCGCGGAGGTGATCGCCGGCGGCCGCGGCCACCGGCTCCAGGAACGCCCGCTCCGCCGCCATCGCCGCGACGCGGGCCCGCACCGTGGTCTCCTTGCCGAGCTCGGTCAGCTCGACCACGTTGCGGCGGCGGTCGTCGGCGTGCGGGTGACGTGAGACGAAGCCCTTGCGCTCCAACGTGTCCAGCAGCGCGACCATGGTGGTGCGGTCGATGCCCAGCCGCTGCGCCGCCTGCTGCTGCGAGCCCGGCTCACGGGCGAAGAGCACGTTCAGCACCCCCAGCTCCCTGCCGGACAGGTCGTACGGCCGCAACGCCGCCTCGGTCAGCTCGAAGATCCGCTGATTGGCGTGCTTGAGCAGGTACGCGAGCCGAGGGCTCGCCTGGTCGCTGGACACCCGGACGATCCTATCGCTACGCTGATTGTCAGCTCCACTGATGATTCTTTCTACTGATGGTCAGCCATACAAACCGTAAGGAGCCCTGATGATCCTGGTGACCGGCGGACTCGGCTTCATCGGCACCCACACCGCCCAGGCCCTGCTCGACCTGGGCCAGCCCTGCGTGCTCGCGCAGCGCCGGCCGGCCGAGCACCCGCCCGTGCCGGCGGAAGTCGCGCGGGCCGACATCAACGACGTGGACTCGTTACGGGCCGTCGGCGACCGCTACAAGATCACCGGCATCGTGCACCTGGCCGGCTCGATGCCCTGGCCGGTCACCGACGAGCCGCCGGTCGAGGCCGCCCGGCGGGCCGTCGGCAGCCTGTTCAACGTGCTCCAGGTGGCCGCCGACTGGGGCGTCGGCCGGGTCGGCATCGCCAGCACGATCGGCGTGTACGGCGGCGTCACCGCGGATCCGTTCAGCGAGGACCTGCCGCTGCCGATGACCTCGGCCCATGTCATCCCGGCGTTCAAGAAGATCGGCGAGCTGCTGTCCGACCACCTCGCCGACGCGGCCGGCCTCGACATCGTCACCTATCGCATCGGCGCCATCTGGGGTCCGTACGGCCGTCCCGTCGACCCCTTCTTCGCCGCATCGCAACTCGTGCACGCGGCCGCCCGTGGCACCGCCCCCGACACCACGGCTCGGGCCGGCGACGCCCTGGACCTCTGCTACGCCCGGGATTGCGGTCGGGCCATCGCCCTGCTCCAGACCGCCGACCGGCTCAACCACCGCACGTACAACGTCGCCTCGGGCCGGTCCACCACCAACGCCGAGGTCGCCGCCGCCATTCGCAAGGTCGTGCCCGACGCCGCGGTCGACCTCCCCACCGGCGGCGTCGCCCACCCTCGTCTCGACATCACCCGCGTGCACAACGACACGGGCTACCAACCCGAGTACGACACCGAGCGCGCAGTCGGCGACTACCTCGCCTGGCTGCGCGCCGGCAATCCGCGCTGATCCGGATCAGGAGTGACAGGTCCACGTGGTCGCGACGCCGCCGGCTGAGCCCAGCACGGTGCCGTCGTCGGCGACGGACCCGAGGTCCGTGCCGGCGCCGAGCTGGTGCACGGAGCCGTCGGCGGTGACGACGGCGGCCTGGCCGGCGTAGGTGCCGGCGACCAACCCGCTGCGGTTGACCGACACGGCGTCGAAGCCGACGGGCAGCAGGCGCGGGGTGCCGGTGGAGTCCCACAGGACGGAACGGTGGTCAGCGCCGGCGGTGCCGATGATCCAGCTGCCGGCGGCCGCGGTGGTCCACGAATCGGTGGTGCCGGCGGGCAGGGTCAGCAGGGTGGCGGAGCCGCCGAGGAAGGTGGCGGCACGGGTGTGGCCGTCGGTGGTGGCCCAGTCGAGCACGAGGCGGCGGTCGTCGGTGATGCCGGACAAAGTCCGGAACTGGTCGGCGTGCACCAGGACCTCGGTGGGCTTGCCGGTGGAGCCGTCGGTCCACACGAGATAACGCCGCTGCCCGGCATTGGGACCGGTGGCGAAGCCGGCGACGTCGCCCCGCTGGTTGACGCCACGGACCTCGCCGTTGCTGGCCCCGATGGGCAGCGTGTACGAGGTGAACTGCCCGTCCCGAACGGTGACCGCCTGCTGCGGCGAGGCGACGGTGCCGGCGGCCCGGCCGGAACCGTCGGCGCCGCGCAGGTGGAGCTGAGTGGTGCCGCCGGGAAGGGCGGCCGACGTGAAAGTGCCGTTGTGCCAACGCAACAGCTGCCCGTCACCGAAGCCGAGGATGTCACCGGAAGCGGCCAACACCTGGGCGGTGCCGTCGTGTGACAGCGAAGTGGCGGTCCAGGTGCATTCACCGGCCGATGCCGTACCGGTGGTCAAGGTCGAAGCCAACAAGGCAAGCGCAAGTACCCGCATGCGGTCCCCCCACATAGTGATCTACGGCTGCGCGCACCCTACCGGCTCGCGGTTGCGCGGTGAAGCAACCTCCCCCGGTCAATGCCGGCCAGGGTGACGACCCCGGTGCCGACCAGCACGGCCGCGCCGGCCGCGGCGATGACGGTGCCGATCAGCGGCGCACGCACAGGATCGATGCCGAGGAAGGACTCCAGCACGATCACGCCGGCACAGACCAGATAACCGGCGCAGCCAACGGCGGTGACGCGGGTACGGGTGGACGACGGCCAGGTGGTGAAGCCGGTCAGCCAGGCCAGGATCGGCAGTACGAGAATGCCCTGCATGGCGGCGGCGTGGGCCGGCACAAGGACCACCGCGGCGTCGTACGCGGCATCAAGGGAAACTCGGCCCTTGGGGGTGCCGATGGCGATCATCACCGCGCCGATGGCCAGCCCGACGAGCAGGCTGCCCACGCCGACCTGGACCGCGAGTCGCTGCCCGGGCGACGCCGACGACGGCCGGAAGGCCGCCCGGAGCAACGCCAACGTGGTCACGATGAGCACCCCGCCACCGGCGGCCGCACTGAAGGCGAACGCGGCGTTCACCGGCGTGGTGGTGTTGAAGTGCGACGGAACCCCACGCCAGGCCTGTACGGAGATCACCACCACCTCGACTACTGAGGCAGCCGCGAAAGCGCCGAGCACGGTGCGGCGGGCCCGTAGGTCGACGAAGGTGCTGGCCCAGGTCACGGCGAACAACGTGAGCCCGAACGCCAGGCCGAAGTCGGCCGGCTTGCGCCAGGACACCGGGCCGTCCCACGGTCCGCCGAGCACCGCCTGCACGCCCAGGTGCGCCAGGCCGCTGGCGAACAGGACGGCCGCGACGACGTAACACGCACGTTCGATCCTCATGCCGCCGACGGTAGGGCGGTGACCGGCCGGCAGACATCGCACGCGGGACGTACCTACGACCTACGCCGGCCGGCGTACGCGGCTATCCTGGCTCGCGTCACGAGTACGACAGGAGCAGCGCCACATGGACCGCGACGAGTTCGACGACGACGCGTTCGAGCAGCTCGATGCGTCGGACACCCTCGACGACGGGCCGGCCGACCCGCTGGACGAGGGCTTCTCCCCGGTCGAGAAGCCGTGGGTGCTGGACGACTGGGGCACCACGCCCCGTGAGCAGCTCACCGGCCAGTCCCTGGACGACCGGCTGGCCCGCGAGCTGCCCGACGTCGGCGCGGACGACGCCGACGACGACGGCCTCGGCGACCTGTCCGGCTCCGACGGCGAGCTCCGCGACTACGACGAGGTCGGCGACGCCCGGGCCGGGCGGCTGGTCAGCGAGTCCTACATCGCCTCGGACGCGGCGAGCGCCGGCGGCAGCGAGTGGGACGCCGATCTGCTCGGGGTGGATGTCGGGATCGACGGCGCCGGCGCGTCGGCCGAGGAGGCCGCGGTCCACATCATCCGCGACGAAGACGCCTGAGGTCGCTTCCCGTCGGCTAGGTGGTCACGGGGATGGGCAGGCCGCGCAGCATGCGGGCGACCTCGGAGCGGAGCTCGACGAACGTCTCGGAACCGCGGGTGGTGATCTGGTCGCGGTTGCGGGGCAGGTCGACGGGCAGGTCGGCCAGCACACGGGCCGGCGAGCCGGACAGCACGAGCACGCGGTCGCCGAGGTAGACGCTCTCGTCGATGTCGTGGGTGACGAGCAGCATGGTGGTGCCCTGCTCGGCGTGCACGCGAAGCAGCAGATCCTCCAGCTCGAACCGGGTCTGGGCGTCGACGGAGGCGAAGGGCTCGTCGAGCAGGAGCAGTGACGGCTGGTACGCCAAGGCCCGTGCCAGCGCAACTCGTTGCTGCATACCGCCGGAGAGTTGCTGCGGATGCTTGTGCGCGGCACCGGCCAACCCGACCTGGGCCAGGGCGAACCGCGCCCGGTCCTGACGTTCGTTGCGACGCACGCGTCCCCGCAGCGGAAACTCCACATTGGACTGCACGGTCAGCCACGGGAACAGCGAGCGGCTGTAGTCCTGGAACACCACGGCGAGGTCGTCGGGCACGCCGCGAACCGGGGAACCGTGCAGCAGCACCGATCCGCGGGTCGGCGCGAGCAGGCCGGCGATGGCCCGCAGCAAGGTCGACTTGCCGCAGCCGGACGGCCCGACGATGCAGGCCAGCTCGCCGGTGTCCACGGTGAACGACAGTTCGGCGATCGCGGCGTGGTCGCCGCCGTAGACATGGCTCAGCCGAGCCAACTCAAGCATGGTCGACAAGGTGTCCTCCTGCTCGGGCCGGCGGGCGGCGCCCGCCCGCGACGGGATGCCAGCCCAACGCGTGCCGCTCCACCGCGAGCAGCAGCGTGTTGAGGGTGTAGCCGAGCACGCCGATCAGCACGACCACGGCCCACATCTGGGCGAAGTCGAACTGGTCCTGCGCGTCGCGGAGCTCGCCGCCGAGGCCGCCGTTGGCGGCGAACAGCTCGGCGACCACCATCAGCGTGACCGACTGCGACAGACTCACCCGCAGTCCGGCGAAGACTTTCGGCAGCGCCGCCGGCAGCACGATGCCGAGCAACCGCCGCACCGCCGGCACCCGGAAGGCCCGCGCGGTGTCCAGTTGCACGCGGTCGACCGTCCGCACACCGTCCACTGTGTTCAGCAGGACGGCCCACACCGCGCCGAAGAGGATCACGGCGAGCACCATCTGCGTGCCGAGACGGCACAGCAGCACGAACACCGGCACCAACGCCGGCAGCGGCAGTGAACGGAAGAAGGCGAACACCGGGCCGGTGTACTCCAACAGCCGCCGTGACAGGCCGAGAGCCGTCCCCAGGACAACCCCGGCCACCACCGCCAGCAGCCAGCCGCCGACCAGCCGGCCGATGCTGGGCAGCAGCGCGTCGATCGCGTCCGGGCTCAGGAACAGCGTGGCCGCCGTGCCGGACAACCACATCTGCTGCCCGGCGCCGAGGATCTCCAGCGGTGTCGGGAAGTACGGGTGGTCGGCGATCGTGGTGAGCACCTGCCAGCACACCACCACGGCCAGGAAAACGCCCCAGCGCACCAGGAATCGGCTCATGACTGCCACCCGAACCAGCGCCGGTGCACCCGTTCCAGGCCCGCGTTGATCACGTAGCCGAGCACCCCGGCCACCACCACGCCGGCCAGCACGCGGTCCATCCGCGTCGCCCCGCTGGCCGCGTCGAGGATCAGCTTGCCAATACCGCCGCTCGCCCCGGTCAGCATCTCCGCCGAGATCACCACCGCCAGCCCGATGGCCGCGGACAGCCGCACGCCCGTCAGCACGAACGGCGCGACACTCGGCAACGCGACGCGGGTCAGCACCTTCAGCCGCCCCGCTCCGAACACCCGAGCAGTGTCCACTTGCAACGGTTCGATCTCGTTGAAGGCGTAGATGGTGTTGAACAGGATCGGCCACAGCCCGGCGAACACCGCCAGCGCGATCTTGGTCGTCGGCCCGCCGCCGATGGACACCACCAGCAGCGGAACCAGTGCCACGGCCGGGATCGGCCGCAGGAACTCCACGACCGTCGCGCTGGCCACCCGCAGCCACGACACGCCGGCCAGCGCCAGGCCGGCCGGCACCGCGATCCCGACGGCCAGCGCCAGCGCGATCGCCCAGGACAGCATCGTCGCCACCACCGCCAGCAGAAACCCCGGATCTGCCAGCATCACCGCCAACTGCGGGAACACGACCGACGGCGGCGGCAGGTACCCGGCCGGCACCGCACCGGCCCGCACCACGGTTTCCCACAGCGCCAACACAACCGCCACGCCGACCAGCCCGCGCAGCATGGCGCCGCCTCCCGCTCGCGGCACTCGCACCACCACCTTCCGGTCGCCTCAGCACCCGATCCAGCCGACACCCCGCCACTGCCACAGCTCAGTGCGGCGGATATCCGCCGGACTCAGCCCGGCGCCAACTCCCGCACACAGCCACCCGCCGGCTACTCACGCCCCAGCCCAACAGGGTCACCTCCCATCCACGCAGCCACCTCACGAACTCCCGCTCCTCGCCAGCCACGCCGCAGCCCAACGGGTTCACCCTCACCCGCCACAGCGCCAACTCCCGCACCCGTGCCAATCCATCCCGGCTGGCGAGTCCTCTTCGCTCCCCGCCTCAGCCCAGCTGCGGCAGGATCATCGGCTTGATGTCGAACTTCTGGCCGATCAGCCCGAACTGCTGCATCAGGTCCGGCACCCGCTGCAACCGGGTCGGGTCGGCCGAGATCGGGTAGGACGGCAGGTGGATCACCGGCGCGATGTCCGGCTGCACGTTGGCGTTGTCCACCATGGTCTGCTTGACCTCGGTGTCGCCCTGCTGGGTGGCGGCCTCGGTCTGCGCCTTGCGGATGGCCCGCTGGAAGGCGGCGACGGTCTTGGGCAGCTGCTTGGTGGTCTGCTCGGTGGCCATGTAGCCGCTGAGCGGAATCCCGTCCAGCGCACCGGTCAGCGGCTGGAACACGGTGGTCACGCCGGCCTGGGCCTGCGCGATGGTCACGTACGGCTCGGCGAAGAAGGCGGCGTCGATCTCGCCGCTCTCCAGTTTCGGCAGCATGTCGGCGAAGCCGATCTGCTTCCACTCCACTGTGGACCAGTCGACCTTGGCCGCGCGCAGACCGGCCATCACGGCGAGGTCGGCCATGGTTCCCCGGGCGGTGACGGCGATCTTCTTGCCCTTGAGGTCTTCGGCCCGGCTGAGCGCGGAGCCCTTCTTCACCACCACGGCGGTGGTGTCCGGCTTGGCCGCGGAGGCGTCGGCCACCACCCGGAGGTTCTGCTTGCCGTTGGTCTTCAGCTGCGCCTGCACCAGCACCGGGTAGGTGGCGAAGCCGAAGTCGGCGTCCCCACCGAAGACGCTGCTGATCACGCCCGGGCCGTTGGGCTTGTTGACCAGGGTGACGTCGAGGCCCTCGGCGGCGAAGTAGCCGTTCTTCTTGGCCAGCCACAGTGGACCGACGTCGGTGCACGGGATCAGCGAGACGTTGATCTTGGTCTTCTCCAGCGTCCGGTCGCCGACGGCCTGCACGTTCGGGTCGGCCGGGCCGCCGAGCAGGCTGCACCCGGAGTCCACCGCGGCCACCGCGGCCGCCGCCGTCACCGACAGGAACAGTCGCCGCGACCAGGGCCTGCCCACCGTCGGACCGGCGTGTGGATCAGTCATGTCGATCTTTCTCCTGAACCTGGGTTCGGTATTGACAATTGACGTGACGCGGATCACGGCCGCGACGGACGAGACTCTAGCGACATCCGCAATACCGTCATCCATGCGGCACACGCGTCCACGAAGCGGAAATGCGCCGGTCATGGGCGCACACCGACTCCGTTCCGCCGCAACGGTTTACGCCGAAGCGCGGAGTCAATTCTCCAGTAGCCGGTTCGCCCTAGCAGACACCATCGCGTCCATGCGGGTGAATTAGCCAGAAATGATCAAGACGAAGACCGGCAGCACGGGCGTTCGAAAACCGCCGCCATGATGCCGAAACGAGCTACTGGTTGCTTCGACAAGCTTTGACATGACCGGCGTCCATTGGTGGGACGTCACTCCGACGCGCGTCACAACCAGGTCCTCAGCTGTGTTAAGAAGCTCCGGTGCAATTGCATCCGGTCGGTCCGAAACCTTTCGGGTGCGCATCGTCAACTGTCGACAAAAGGGCCGCTGCATCCACCCTCGAACTCCGATTCGCCTGACGGGTCCTTGTTCGGATGACCAGGGGAGCGTGTGAGGAAGTGTCCGGACGTCGGATCTCCCACGACGAGTCGAGCGACCACCGCCAGCCCCGTCGGCCCACCACGGGACGACGACCGGGCCCGGGGGGCTCGGCCGGCGGCCGGTGGCGGCTGCGCAACTGGCGGCTGCGGACCAAGGTCGGCGCGGTGCTGCTGGTCCCGACGGTGGCCGCGCTGCTGCTCGGCGGCCTGCGGGTGCAGTCCGAGATCGACAACGCCAACAACTTCCACCGCACGGTCGCCCAGGTCGACGTGGCCCGGCAGATCACCGAGGTGGTGCACCAGCTCCAGAAGGAGCGGGTGCTGATGGTCACCGGCGCGGCCGCGACCAGCTCGGCCGCCGGCAGCCCGCTGGCCACCCAGCTGGACCGGACCAACGGCGCGATCGCCGAGCTGCGGGCCGCGGTGGCCAAGCTGAACCTGCCCGACGCCGGCGCCATGGACCGGTACAACCGGGCCGTCGACGGCCTGACCACGCTGACCACGCTGCGCGTGCTGGCCCAACGCGGCGTCTACCCGGACAACGCGCTGTTCACCGAGTACACCTCCGTGATCGACACGTTGGTGCAGGTCGGGCGGGAGGTCACGGCCGCCGCCGGCACCCAGGAGCTGTCCCGGGCCAGCACCGCGGCCCAGACCCTGAACTCGGCCAAGGAGCAGATCGCGCAGCTCGACGCGCTGCTGCAGATCGCCGCCGCGCACAACTCGTTCCAGTCCTCGCTCAACCAGGACCGGGCCCGGTCCTCGAACGCCGCGTTCACCGCGTCGGTCACCGACTTCACCGCGGTCGCGACCAGCCAGGAACGGCAGTCCTTCAGCGACGGCTACAGCGGCGCCGACGTCGACGCCGACCACCTGATCGAGCAGTCCGCGCTGCTCACGCCCAGTCCGACGGCCCCGCTCAACATCGACATCGGCTCGTTCACCAACGCCAGCACCATCGCCAACGACAAGTTCCACCAGGTCGAGCTGGGCCTGATCGGGCAGCTGCGCGCGCAGGCCGCGGCGCTGGCCGGCGACGCGGCGGCCGCGGCCGGCCGGGACATCGCCGCCCTGCTCGGCACGTTGATGATCGCGCTCGGCCTGATGCTGGTGATGGCGTGGTCGCTGCTCACGCCGCTGCGCCGGCTGCGGCTGGAGGCCCTGGACATCGCCAACGTCCGGCTGCCGCAGACGCTGCGCCGCATCCTCGCCGACCCGGAACCGATGGAGGCCGCGAAGAACGCCGTCGACCCGGTGTCGGTGTTCAGCCGCGAGGAGATCGGCCAGCTGGCCCGGTCCTTCGACCTGGTGCACGACCAGGCCGTGCGGATGGCGGTCGACCAGGCGGTGCTGCGCGACAACGTGAACGCGATCTTCGTCAACCTGTCCCGACGCAGCCAGGCGCTGGTCGAGCGGCAGCTGTCCGAGCTGGACCGGCTGGAGCAGAACGAGCAGGACCCGGACCAGCTGGCCCGGTTCTTCGTGCTGGACCACCTGGCCACCCGGATGCGCCGCAACAGCGAGAACCTGATCATCCTGTCCGGCACCGGGCTGACCAAGGCCCTGGTCCGCCCGCTGCCGCTGGCCGAGCTGGTCGGCGCGGCCATCTCCGAGGTCGAGCACTACGCCCGGGTCAAGGCCAACGGCCTGCCGACCGCGCTGGTGCACGGCCGCGCGGTCAAGGACCTGATCCACCTGATCGCCGAGCTGCTGGACAACGCCACCACGTACTCCGAGGCGTCGACCACCGTGACCATCGCGGCCCGGCAGCTGCGCGGCGGGCAGCTGGCCATGCAGATCTCCGACTCCGGCATGGGCATGACCACCGACGAGCTGGACGCGGCCAACCACAAGCTGGCCGACCCGCCCGACTTCGACGTGACGGTGGCCCGGCGGATGGGCCTGTACGTGGTCGGGCGGCTGGCCCAGCGGCACAACATCAAGGTCCGGCTGCGCAGCGGCGACTTCATCGAGGGCGGCACCAAGGCGGTCATCACGGTGCCGGCCGACCTGCTCGCCGCACCGCGCGAGGAGGACGGTCAACCCGACACCGCGCTGCCCGTCCGCCGGCCGAGCCGGCTCGAGGAGACCCAGCCCGATCTGGCCGCTCACGTGCCGATCCCGCAGCAGAACGGCAGCCTGTTCCGGCCGCCGGCCGAGGCCGAGCCGGAGCCCGTCCCGGTCAAGGAGCCCGAGCCCGAGCCGACCACACGCCTGCCCATCTACGAGGAAGTCCTGTCCCGCTGGTTCCAGCCGGCCGAGATGCCGGTCGAGCTGGACGAATGGCCGGTCGACGAGCTCGACGCGCCGCCCCTGCCCGCCCTGCCGGCCGCCGAGGCCGAGCCCGTCGCCGAGCAGCCGGTCAACCGGCACGAGGCCCCGGTCCGGAGCTGGATCTCGCCGGCCGACGAGGGCTGGCTGACCGTGCGGACCAAGCTCAGCGGACCGGCGTCCGAGCAGGTCACGGCGGTCGGCCTGCCCAAGCGGGTGCCGAACAAGCACCTCGTGCCCGGCTCGGCGGCGCCCCGCACCCCGATGCCCGACGTGCAGGAGACCCGGCCGCCGCAGTTCGGTGAACGCAGCCCGGAGACGACGCGCAGCCGGCTGTCCGGCTTCCAGCGCGGCCTCGGGCGGGCCCGCCGGCACGCACTGGACAGCCCGGACGACGACCTGGCCGAGACCCGTGGCTGAGAGTGGAGAGGACCCGATGACCAACCAGGAACCCGGCGACTTCGCGTGGTTCATCAGCGACTTCGTGCGCCGCGTGCCGGAGGTGGCGCACGCCGTCGTGGTGTCGGCCGACGGGCTGCTGCTGGCCGGCTCGCACGCGCTGCCGTCGGACCGGGCCGAGCAGGTGTCCAGCGTGGCCAGCGGCCTGGTCAGCCTGGCCAAGGGGGCCGCCCGCTGCTTCGACTACGGCGAGGTGGTGCAGACGATCGTCGAGATGCGGCAGGGCTACCTGTTCCTGATGTCGATCAGCGACGGGTCCTGCCTCGCCGTGCTGGCCGCGCCGAACTGCCAGATGGACGTGGTCGCGTACGAGATGTCCATGCTGGTCGAGCGCATGGCCAGCCGGCTGACGCCCGAGCTGCGGGCCCAGCTGATCGCCGCGGCGGTCCAGGGGTGAGGTCATGAAGGTTGGGCCTGGGCCTGTGGTGGGGCCTGGACCACCTCGCGTTTCGCCCGCTGCTTGAGCAGCACGCCGATCAGCGGGCCCAGGGTCAGCGCGATGGCCAGCGTGCCCGGGCCGACGGTGCCGGCGCGGATGGCCTGCATCGGGTCGGCCAGGATCAGGCCGAGGATGAGGACGCTGAGTTCGAGGCCGGTGCGGACGGTGCGGACGCTCCAGCCCCAGCGGGCGCAGGCGCCGGTCATCAGGCCGTCCCGCGCGCCCGGGCCGAGGCCGGCCAGGATCACCAGGGCGGTGCCGGCGGAGAAGACGACGATGCCGCCGGCCAGCAGCGCCGTCCTGGGCAGCAGGTCGGCGGGCACCGGCACGATCGAGAGCACCAGGTCGCAGGAGACACCAGGGAGGACGGCGGTGGCGACCGTGCCCAGGCCGGGGCGCTGCCGCAGCGGCCACCAGAACAGCAGGACCAGCAGGCCGACGCCGATGATCACGGTGCCCGGGGAGACGCCGAGCAGTTTGGCCAGGGCCAAGTGCAACACGTCCCAGGGCTGCGCGCCGAGGTGGGCGCGGATCATCAGCGCGAGTCCGGCGCCTATTGCCGAGGCTCCGACGATCACCCGGAACAATCGCCAGGCCAGTTTCAGCAGCTGAGGCCGGGCTTTTGTGATCACCGTGTTGTCCTCGGGGTTGTCCTGGGGTCGTCGCGGCGCGGCCAGGCATTGCGCCTTGTGGACAGGACGGGGTCGGCCGGCCATTCCGCGGTCTTCCGGCGGCCGGAGTCCGAGGCAGGTTCTGGTGGGGACTTGCGCGCCCTCCGGTGGCACCCGGATGGACGGTTCGCCCGGTGTTATTTGTTCGTTGCCCACCTCATGTATTCGGCGCATTTCCTCCACCGGAACCGACCTCCTCATACCCCCGGGAACGCGTTCAGTTTCGACGAACAACCCCGGTTCGGGAATAGGCAAAAAAGGTGAACAGTGTGGTGCCACACGTTCGAATTAGCGCATGATGATGCAGCTGCACGTGCACGCGAGCATTTCCGCAGTCCACGAACGGTGCTTTCGATCACCCGGACGGAGTCGGACAGGGACGTCCGACGGTCGGACAGGTTACGAAATGGGTATTTGCATCGCCACCATGAAAGCCCCCCATGCAATCCCATGACGCAATCGCGCCATTAAATCCCGGCAACACCGACCTGGCGAACGTCTCGCTCCGCCGGCGGAAGAAACCTCATCGGCCCGGCCGCCGCCGGCCCACCCCGAACGTGTGGCCGCCGCGGAACGATCACGAACCCGAAGCGCCGCACCATGTCCACCTGAGTCTCTGACGGAAGCTCACCCCACTGGCGGTACTGGTTGTCCATAAGGTCCAGTCCAGCCACAGCGCGTCACACCCCCTCAGACAGCTCCCGCTCCGCGACGTCCACTTCGCAGCACAGCGTGACCGCACTGCCCCCCGATCGGTGAGTGCGTGACCGAGATCGAGGACCCCAGCTTCGGGCCGGCCGACTTGCCAGCGGGCCGCGGGACAGCACACGTCAGGAGGAAACCGAGTTGACCGGCCGATAGATTGACGCGGTGAGCGAACGCGCCTTCCACCCGCTGCCGACCGAGATCGACCTGCCCGCGGCCGAGCGGGAGATTCTGGCGCGCTGGCGGACCACGGAGGTGTTCCGCCGGTCGCTCGCGCAGACCAAGGGCGGCCCGCGCTGGGGGTTCTTCGAGGGACCGCCGACGGCGAACGGGAAGCCGGGCACGCATCACGTCGAGGCCAGGGTGTTCAAGGACCTGTTCCCCCGGTTCAAGACGATGAAGGGCCACCACGTCGAGCGCCGAGCGGGCTGGGACTGCCACGGGCTGCCGGTGGAGCTCGCGGTGGAGAAGGAACTGGGCTTCACCAAGAAGCAGGACATCGAGGCGTACGGCATCGCCGAGTTCAACGCCCGCTGCCGGGAGTCGGCGCTGCGCAACGTGGCCGACTTCGCGGCGATGACCGAGCGCATGGGGTACTGGGTCGACCTGGACAACGCCTACCTCACGATGGCGCCGACCTATGTGGAAAGCGTGTGGTGGTCGCTGAAGCAGGTGTTCGACAAGGGCCTGCTCGTCGAGGACCACCGCGTCACCCCGTACTGCCCACGGGACGAGACGCCGCTGTCCGACCACGAAGTGGCGCAGGGCTACCAGGACGACGTCGATCCCTCGGTGTACGTGCGGTTCCCGCT
>DATJJB010000232.1:0-2478 GCA_035492655.1 Kutzneria sp.
CTGGGGCCGGATATGTACAGAAGGTGTCGTAACTTCGCTCATCCGGTGAACAGCAGGCATCATGGGTGGATGACGACCGTGTCCGCGGCCGCGCCTCTCGGAGCCGGCATCCCGCTGACCCAGCCCGCGCGCCCTCGGACGTGGGCGTTGACCACCGTGCCGCTGTCCAAGGCCCCGCTGCCCCCGCTGGACCTGTCGATCCCGCCCTGGCCAGGCGAGCAGATGACCTCGAACGACGTCACCCTGCACGTCCGTCGGACGCCGAGCCTGGGGCAGACGGCTCCGACCGCGGTCTTCGTGCACGGCCTCGGCGGCTCGTCGACCAACTGGACGGACCTGATGGGCCAGCTGTCCGGCCAGGTCAACGGCATCGCCCTGGACCTGCCGGGCTTCGGCCGCACGCCGCCGCCGGCCGGCTACGACTTCAGCATGACCACGCACACCGACACGGTGGTCCGCTTCCTTGAGGGCCTCGACGGCCCGGTGCACCTGTTCGGCAACTCGATGGGCGGCGCGATCTCGCTGGCCGTGGCGGCCCAGCGGCCGGACCTGGTGCGCTCGCTGACCCTGGTCTCGCCGGCGGTCCCGGACCTGCGCCCGGACCCGCGACGCTGCGCCAACCCGATGATGCCGCTGGCCTTCGTGCCGGTCATCGGGGCCCGCGTGCGCCGGCGGCTGGCCGAGTTGACGCCACGTGAGCAGTCGCTGCAGATCCTGCGCCTGTGCTTCGCGCGGCCCTCGGTCATCCCGGAGAACCGCATCGAGGAGGGCGTGCGCGAGACGATCGAGCGCAACGCCAACGCCTACTACAAGTCGGCCCTGGCGGCGACCACGATCGGGTTGATTCGATCTTGGTTGGCCCCGGCCCACAAGTCGATGTGGCGGGTGGTGCCCAAGGTCACGGCCCCTTCGCTGGTGGTGTGGGGCACCCAGGACCGACTGGTCAGCGTGCGCAAGGCGCCGCGAACCGCTCAGCTGCTGCAACGGGGCCGGCTGCTGGTCCTGCCCCGGGTCGGCCACTGTGCCCAGATCGAACGCCCGGTCACGGTGGCCAGGGCCGTGCTGGGCATGTGGGAGGCCCTGGACCGGGGCCGGTGGTGAGCCGAGCCTGCGTGGCGGCCCGTCACGGATATGGCACTCTGAGTCCGTGACTCGGACGACACAGGAAGGCCGTGGCAGCGAGGGCAACCCCGCGAAGCCCAGCAACGTGTCGCCGATCCGGCCCGCGGTGACCCGCCGCCCGTCCGAGGAGCGCTACAGCAGCGGCGGTCGCCGGACCGCGGCCCAGCCGCTGGCGGCCAAGTGGCGGCCGCAGCCCGACGGCAAGGGCGAGGAGCCCGGCCGCGGCAAGCCCCGCAAGGGCGTGAAGGGCTTCGCCGCGACGTACGGCTGGCGGGTGTACGCGCTGCCGGTGCTGGTCGTCGTGACGGCGCTCGTGGTGTTCAACGTGACCCGCGCGCCCGCCCCGGAGACCAGCGGTGTGGACGGCCTGGCCGCGCAGAACACGGTCACGGCGACCTCTGGCCCGCCGGCCGCCACGGAGAACTCCGCGGTCCCGGTCGACCCCAAGACCGGCACGGCCGTGCTGCCGCAGGGCGAGAACTTCCCGCAGGCCGGCAGCGGCACCTGGCACCTGGTGCCGGGCAGCGGCCAGAAGGTCGGCAACGGGCCGAAGCTCTACCACTACGCGATCGCCGTCGAGGACGGCATCGACCAGGCCGCCTACGGCGGCGACGACGCGTTCGCCAAGACGGTGGAGAACATCCTGTCCGATCCACGCAGCTGGGTCGGCGGCGGCAAGATCACGTTGCAGCGGGTCGGGCCGGAGTTCAAGAACCCGGACTTCGTGGTCAGCCTGACCACGCCCAACACCGACCACCGGCCGGACATGTGCGGCTACCAGATCCAGTACGAGGCGTCCTGCTGGAACCCGAACTACGAGCGGGTCGTGATCAACCTGGCCCGCTGGATCCGGGGCGCGATGGCGTTCAACGGCGACATCGGCCTGTACCGCGAGTACGCCATCAACCACGAGGTCGGGCACGTGTTCGGCAATCCGCACGTCGGCTGCGGCAGCGACGGCGGCCTGGCGCCGGTGATGATGCAGCAGACCTTCGGCGTCTCCGACGACTACGTGTGGCAGCTCAACCAGGCCGACCCGTCCAACCGGACGGCGGTGACCAAGGACGGCAAGGTGTGCCGGCCCAACGCCTGGCCCAACCCGCAGGGCACGCCGGGCGGCCAGCCCAGCCAGTGACCTGTCCACCCAGTGGGACGGGTTTCCCGCCGGGAAGACAGTGGGGCAGGCTGGGCGTTGAAGTGGGGGCAGGATGAATTCCCCCTGCGTCGAGGAGGAGCAGATGCCGCTTCCGCCGCTCGTTGAGCCAGCCGCGGAGCTGACCAAACAAGAGGTCGAGCGCTACAGCCGCCACCTGATCATCCCGGATGTCGGGGTGGACGGGCAGAAGCGGCTGAAGA
>DATJJB010000233.1:0-7249 GCA_035492655.1 Kutzneria sp.
AACCCCAACCCCGCGGGCCAGCTGCGGGTGTGGGGCGCGGCGCTGACCCTGATCATCCTGATCATGCTGTTCAACCTCGTGGCCGCCCTCGTGTCGCGGTTCTCGGCCATCAAGACGAAGTGAGCTGACAACAATGGCCAAGCGGATCGACGTCAAGGACCTGAACATCTTCTACGGCAAGTTCCACGCCGTGGACCGGGTCACCCTCGCCGTGCCGCCGCGCAGCGTGACCGCGTTCATCGGGCCCTCGGGTTGCGGCAAGTCCACCGTGCTGCGCTCGCTGAACCGGATGCACGAGGTCACCCCCGGCGCCCGCGTCGAGGGCAAGGTGCTGCTGGACGGCGAGGACATCTACGCGTCCACTGTGGACCCGGTCGAGGTGCGGCGCACCATCGGCATGGTGTTCCAGCGGCCCAACCCGTTCCCCACCATGTCCATCCGGGACAACGTGGTTGCGGGCCTGCGGCTGGGCGGCGTGCGCAACAAGAAGCAGCTCGACGAGGTGGCCGAGCGCTCGCTGCGCGGGGCCAACCTGTGGGCCGAGGTCTCGGACCGCCTCGACAAGCCCGGCGGCAGCCTCTCCGGCGGTCAGCAGCAGCGGTTGTGCATCGCCCGGGCCATCGCCGTGCAGCCCGACGTGCTGCTGATGGACGAGCCCTGCTCGGCCCTGGACCCGATCTCCACGCTGGCCATCGAGGACCTGATCGGTGAGCTGAAGAAGGAGTACACGATCGTCATCGTCACCCACAACATGCAGCAGGCAGCGCGGGTGAGCGACCAGACGGCGTTCTTCAACCTGGCCGGTGTCGGCCAGCCCGGCCGGCTGGTCGAGATCGACGACACCGAGAAGATCTTCTCCAACCCCGGCCAGCAGGCCACCGAGGACTACATCTCGGGCCGCTTCGGCTGATCCGTACCCGGTGCGGCGGTTGGTCGGCGGCAGGGGTCGACCGAGCGCCGCACCATCCACAAACGACAGTGGGCCCGCCGGATTCCCCGGTGGGCCCACTGTTTTTCGTCCTTACAGGTCCTCGGCGCCGCTGGCGTAGCCGGGCATCCGGCCGGTGACAACGAAAACCGTGCGCTTGGCCACCGAGACGGCGTGGTCGCCGAAGCGCTCGTAGAACCGGCCGAGCAGGGTGATGTCCACGGCCGACGGCACGCCGTGGCCCCATTCCTTGTCCATGATCACCGAGAACAGGTGCCGGTGCAGGTCGTCCATGGCGTCGTCCTCCTCGTCGAGGCGACGGGCCAGGTCCACGTCCTGCGTGCGGATCACCTCCTGGGCCTTGCGGGCCAGGTCGACGGCGATCCGGCCCATCTCGGCGAAGTAGCCGCGCACCTCGTCGGGCAGCACGGCCGCCGGGTGCCGCCGGCGCGCGGCCTTGGCCACGTGCAGCGCCAGATCGCCCATCCGCTCCAGGCTTTCCGCTGCGTGGATGACGGACAGCACCGTGCGCAGGTCCGTCGCGACGGGGGCCTGCAGCGCGAGTAGCGAGTAGGCGTCCTCCTCGCACTTGGCCCGCGCGTCATCGATCTTCGCGTCGCCGCTGATCACTCGCTCCGCCACCGCGAGATCCGCGTCCAGCAACGCCTTGGTCGCCTGCTCCATGGCGTCGCCGACCAAACCGCACATGTTCGACAGCTGGTCAGCGAGGTCGCCGAGCTGGTCGTGGTAAGCCTCACGCATGGTTGTCAGCCTACGTTCTCGTGGTCGCGCCAGTGGCATCGCCGGGTGAACCCGGCGTGAACCACGGGCGACGAACCGGCAACGTCACTGGCAGGAGCCGTCCGCTCCGCTGATCGTGGACACATCCGATGCCTGCTGGGAGTTCTGCGGCTGCTGCGGGGCGACCACATCGCCGTTGAAGTCCGGGCCGGTCACCAGCTGCACCGCCCCGGCCAGCGAAGAATCCTCCACCAGCTTGGAACCCGGCACCGCCGCGGACAGCGTGCGGGCCTGCGCCTCACGGCCCGGCGCGTACTTCACGGTGGTGTGGTCGATCGCATCCACCCGGCCCACCGAGACGACCTGGAAACCCTGGCGTCCCAACGAGTTCGCCGTGTTGGTTGGCAGGTTGCCCTGGCCGGTCCCGTTGACCACCTGGATCTTCATCGACTTCGGGTCGACCAGCGGGCCGCTGGCCGTCGCGCCCTCGGACGGCAGCGGGGTTCCGTTGATCACCGCGTTGAACAACGACTTCGTGGCCTCGGGCGTGCCGTTCACCGGCACGCTGGTGAACACCACCTGGTCCGGCCCGACGCCCTGCACCGACTGGGCCAGCGAGGAAAGCTGGTCGACGCCGACGTTGTCGCCGGTGGCGTTCTTGGACACCGCGGACAGCAACCCGTTGAGCTTGGCCGGGTCCAGCAGGATCTGGCCCTGGCTGGCCGAGCGCAGGATGGCCCCCATCAGCCGCTGCTGGCGGCGGATCTGGCCCAGATCGGGCGACGAGTCGCCGGGCACGCTGCGTGCCTTGACGATCTTCACCGCGGCGTCGCCGTCGACCGGCTGCGGCCCGGTGCCCGACAGGATCGAGCCCAACTGCCCGTCCTGCAACGGGTTCTTCACGCACAGCTCGACATTGCCGATGGCGTCGACGATGCCCTTGAGGCCGTCCGAGTTCATCGTCATGAAGTGGTTGATCAGCAGCCCGGAGATCTTCTGCACGTCCTGCGTCACGCACTGCGGGCCGCCGGCCGCCAGCGCGCCGGACAGCTGCGCCGGGCCGCAGGGCGGCTGGCTCAGCTGCAGGCCGGCCGGGAAGGACACGAACACGACCCGCTTGCGGTCGGCCGGCACGTGCGCGACGAGCACGATGTTCGAGCCGGCCAGCAGGAAGTTGTCGGTGCCCCGCTGCTTGTCCGCGGCCGTGATCGCCGACGAGTTCGGGTCGAGCGCGTCGACCTGCTTGATGTCCGAGCCGGACCACTGTTTGACCGAGCCCCAGGCGATGCCGCACACGATCAGCACTATCGCGGCGGCGGCGATGGCCACCACCTTGATCGCCAGGCCGATCATCCGGCGCTTGGCCCTTGCCCGCTCGATCTCCGCCGGGTCCATGTCGAACTCGGGGTCGTCCTCGGGCTCCTCGACCTCGGCGGCCGGCGGCTCGGGCGGCAGCTCGTCGTCCGTGTCGATCCACGGCATGTACTTCTTCTGCCGGCTGCGCCGCTTGCTCTCCTCGGCGGCCATCTCGTCGTGCACGGCGGAGAAGCGGGCCAGCGTCTGGTCCACCTTGCGGCGGCGCTGCACCTCCTCGCCGATCGGCTCCATCTCGGTGGTCATCGCGGCCAGCTCGATGTCCTCGCGGCGCTCCGGCTTGGGCGGCGCGTCCACGTCGTCGACCGGCTCGTCCACCAGGGGCTCGTCCGGCTGGGCCTGCTCAAGGTCCGCGTCCGGCTGGTCCAGCCGCGTGCGCAGGCTGTCCTGGGAACGCATGCCGTTGGGCGGCGGCTGGAGCACCGGCCGGGGGCCGCTGCTCTCGCCCGGGCGCGGTGGCATCGGGCGACGGCCACTGGCCTCGCCCGGGCGCGGGGCGCCGTTGAGTGGCGTCGGCGCGCCGTTGGGCGGCGGCGGGGGTACGACCGGGCGGCGTCCGGTGGCCTCACCGGGCGGCGGCACGGGGCGACCGCCGGGCGGCACCGGCCGGCGCATGTTGGACAGGCTCGACTCGCCGGGGCGCGGTCCGGGACCGGCCGGCGGCATACCCCGTCGATCAGCGGGCGGGGGCCCGGCCGGCCGACGACCCTGCGCCTCGCCCGGCGGCGTGACGGCGGCCCGGCGGCCCGTGGCCTCCCCGGGCGGCGGCGACACCATGGCGCGGCGGCCAGTGGCCTCAGCCGGCGGCGTGACGGCCGCACGACGGCCAGTGGCTTCCCCAGGGGGCGTGACGGCCGCGCGGCGGCCCGTGGCCTCTCCAGGGGGCGTGAGGGCGTTGCGGCGGGCTTGCGCGGCATCCGTGGCCCGGCGGCCGGGACGCAGCGTGGTGGTCTCGTCGTCGTCCTCGGGTTCCGGCTCCGGGTCCGGCAGCGCGCGGCGGCCCGTCGACTCGCCCGGGCGCACGCCGTCCAGCGCGGCCTGGCGGCCCTGGCGCGCGGCGGCGATCGGATCCTCGCGCAGCGCCCGCCGTCCGGTCGGCTGATCGGCCGGCGGCGAGACCGGCGACAAACGTTGACCCGTTCCGGGGTCGGACCGGTGACCACCCGAAGTAGGCGGAACGGGTGGCTGGGCCGGCGGCTGCTCCGGCGGCGCGGCGCGGCGGCGCGGTGGCCGGGCCGGCGTCTGCGCGGCCGGCGGCTCCGGGTCCGGCGGGGTCGGGCGGGGCAGGTTCGGTCGCGAACCCGTGTGCCGCTGCACCAGGTCGGACACGCTCAGGCCGCCAGAGGACTCCATGGACCTGCGCCTGCGGCTCCTACGCCCGGTGGGCTCCTGGTCCGGGGTGTCGTACGAGTCCGCGGCACCATCGGAACCGGTGCCGCCGAAGCGGGGATCGTCGGGCACCCAGGCTCCCTTCCGGCTCACGGCCCATACGGGCTGTTCATCACAGGTTGACGTCGGTGCGGCCACAGAGGTTGCACATCGCGGCGTGGCACCCAGCGCACGCGATAGTACGGACGACCGCTAGTTCTAGCGACAGGCAGCCGGAATTCTGACACGGTTCGTACTCGAAACCGCCCATGGCATTAGGCCGAACGGGCACTTGAGCCGGGCCGAGTTGCTGTCGGTAGCCCTCGCGCCGGGCTCAGAAGTGCTCGGCCACCCGCACGTCGGCGATCGCCCGTCGGCCGGCCGCCGGACCGGCCAGTCGGACCCGTCCGTTCTCGCGGTAGGCGACCGCGTTGCGCCCCGACTGCTTGGCCGAGTAGAGCAGGCTGTCCGCCTGCAGCAGCTGGTGCTCCGCGCCGTTCTCGCAGCTGCCGCCCACCTCGTGGGCCACGCCGACGCTGACCGTGACCCGCAGGCCCGGGGCCATCGCCGACCAGTCGTGCCGCTCCACCCGGTCCCGGGCCGCCTCGGCGATGTCCACCGCCGTCGCCTGGTCGGTGTCCGGCAGCACCAGCACGAACTCCTCGCCGCCGTAGCGGGCGCAGAAGGCCGGCTCCTGCACCTGGAGAAGTTCCACGACTTGTTGGAGGACCCGATCCCCCACCAGGTGCCCGTAGCGGTCGTTCACCTGCTTGAACCAGTCCAGGTCGATCAGCGCCACCGCCAGCGCCCCGGTCTGCTCCGTCAGCATCGCCACCAGGCGCTGGTCCAGGTAGCGGCGGTTGTAGCTGGCCGTGAGGCTGTCCCGGATGCTCTGCTCGTGCGCCTCCGCGTGCTCGCGGCGCAGCCGGTCCACCTCGCGGCGCAGCTGTTCCGGCACCGCCGGCTTGCCGCCCGCCGCGTCCTGGTAGATCAGGTCGAGCGCGGAGCGCAGGTGGTCGTACGCCTCGCGCCACTGGCCACGGGAGGCGAGCAGACCCGCGAGCTTCTCGTGCAGGTTGACCAGTCCGCCGTCGGCCTGCTGGCCGTCCGGTTCGGAGACGTCGGGCTGTGATGACGCGGTCACCGCGCTCACCTCCTCACGAAGGTGGTGTCGTCCTGGCGACGGCGCGGCTTGAGTCACGGGGGGCCGGCCGGCGCGCTTTTCCCTCGACTGGCTGACCGCGCGGTGGCCCGAAACGCTGACCCTCAGTAACACGGATGGGCGTATGTGAGTACCGTCACTGGGCCGGACAGGGGGCGAAGCTGTATGCCCTTCCGCCGTCAACTACCACGCGCTGCGAGCCGATCTGCGTGCCGACCACCGCGTTCCCCTGACGGACCGTGAGCGTCACCGCCACCACGTAGACGCGGCCGCTCAGCCCCTTGTCCGAGCCCGGCGGCGTCCAACCGGGCTCCGCCCGCAACGTGCTCAGGGTCGGCTCCGCCGTGATCGTCACCCCGTTCAGGCTGCACACCCGATCCGCGAACGCCGGCACCTGCGTGGCCGTCAGGAAGCTCTGCTCCTGCTGCACACCTTGGTTCGCCGCCGTGTCCAGCTCGCGGAAGTAGTTGACGACCAGTCCCGGATCCGGGGAAGGCTGCGCCTGGCCGGCGACGGAGCAGCCGGTCAGGGCGAGGGCCGCGACGGCGATGAGGCGGCCGTCAGCCACCGCTGTGCATCATCTCCGCGCCCGCCGGCACGCTCGCGTCCTCCGGGTCGTCCAGCCAGCCCTCCGGCAGCACCACCTTCGCCGCCGAGCCCTGCCGGCCGCGAGGGCCCTCCGCCTCCGCCGGGAACGGCACCTCGTGGTCCAGCTCGCCGATCAGGTCGTCCAGCTCCTGCAGGCTCGTCACCATCGCGAAGCCCCGCCGCAGCGTCGAGCCCACCGGGAAGCCGTGCAGGTACCAGGCCATGTGTTTGCGCAGGTCACGCAGGCCCTTGTGCTCGTCGTAGTGCTCGGTCAGCAGCTCCGCGTGCCGGCGCATGATCCCCGCCACCTCGCCCAGCTTCGGGCCGACCGGCAGCCGCTCTCCTCGGAACGCCGCCTGTAGCTCGCCGAACAGCCATGGCCGTCCCAGGCAGCCCCGGCCGACCACCACGCCGTCGCAGCCCGTCTTCGCCACCATGTCCAGGGCGTCCTGGGCCTTGAAGATGTCCCCGTTGCCCAGCACCGGGATGGTGGTGACGGCCTCCTTCAGCTGGGCGATCTTGGACCAGTCCGCCTGCCCCGAGTACCGCTGCGAGGCCGTCCGGGCGTGCAGCGCAACCGCTTGCGCCCCCTCCGCCTCCGCGATCCGGCCGGCGTCCAGATAGGTCAGGTTGTCGTCGTCGATCCCGATCCGGAACTTCACCGTCACCGGAATCCCGGCCGGCTCCGCCGCCCGCACCGCCGCCGCCACGATGTCCCCGAACAGCCGCCGCTTGTACGGCAGCGCCGCGCCGCCGCCCTTGCGCGTCACCTTCGGCACCGGGCAGCCGAAGTTCATGTCGATGTGGTCGGCCAGATCCTCGTCCACGATCATCTGGACCGCTTTGCCCATCGTCACCGGATCCACCCCGTACAGCTGCAGCGACCGCGGCTGCTCGTCCGGGTGGAACGTGATCATGTGCATCGTCGTGGCGTCGCGTTCGACCAACGCCCGGCTCGTGATCATCTCGCACACGTACAGGCCTGCCCCGTACTGCCGGCACAGCTGCCGGAAGGCCGTGTTGGTGATCCCCGCCATCGGCGCGAGCACCACCGGCGGGTCGACCGTGTGCGGGCCGATCCGAAGAGA
>DATJJB010000234.1:0-7515 GCA_035492655.1 Kutzneria sp.
TCCCAGCCCACCGTGAGCACCCACGAGATCGCGGTGGCCACCCAGTTGCCGCGCACGCCGAACGCCGCCCGGCTCAGGATCATCGTCGGCGCCGAGCCGCGCTTGCCGGCCACCGCGACGAAGCCGCACAGCAGGAAGGAGAAGACGATGCCGATCAGGCCGGCGATCGCGGCCTGCCAGAACGAGATGCCGAAGCCGAGGGTGAACGAGCCGTAGCTCAGGCCGAGCACCGAGACGTTGGCGCCGAACCACGGCCAGAACAGCTGTCTGGCGGTGCCCTTGCGCTCGTCGTCGCCGATCACGTTGATGCCGTTGGCCTCCACCTGGAGGGGGGCCGAGTCCGCACCGGGCGCCATCGAGGCTCCTCTGATCCTGTCCAGACCTGTCCAGTTGGCCGGACCCTACGCCCGCCCACCCCACCCGGCAACACGACCCCGGCCCATCCGACCCGAGGATCCTTCCCCTTCACCCCATGAAACCGGTTGCGGGGTTCGGAAGAGACCATTCCTCCACTCGGAGTGGAGGAATGGTCCCTTCCGAACCGGTAAGTCAGGCCAGGCCGCGGCGGATGGCTTCGAGGCGCTCGGCGGCCATGCGCTTGGTGATCTCGGCGGTGCGGACCATCTCGGAGCCGTGGAAGGTGCCCGGGAAGTGGTGCAGCTCGACCGGGACGCCGGCCTGGAGCAGGCGCAGGGCGTAGATGATGCCCTCGTCGCGCAGCGGGTCGAACTCGCACACGTTGACGTAGGCCGGGGGCAGGCCGGACAGGTCCTCGGCGCGGGCCGGCGCGGCGTACTGGTCGGCCGGCTGGTCGCCGAGGTAGTACTGCCAGCTCAGGATGGCGTTCGGCCGGTGCCACATGGGCGTGTCGACGAACTTGATCATGGACGGCGTGTCCAGCCGGTCGTCGAGCTCGGGGATGCCGAGCAGCTGGAACGTGACCGCCGGGCCGCCGCGGTCACGGGCCAGCAGGGCCAGGCCGGCGGTCAGGCCGCCGCCCGCGCTCATGCCGCCGATGCCGATGCGCTCGGGGTCGATGCCGAGCTCGGACGCCTTGGCCGCGGTCCACTGCAGCGCCGCGTAGCAGTCCTCCAGCCCGGCCGGGTACGGGTTCTCCGGCGCGAGCCGGTAGTCGACCGACACCACCACCGCGCCGATCTTGTCGGCGATCTCGGTGGCGATCGGGGCGTCCTGGTCCAGGTCCCCGATGGCGAAGCCGCCGCCGTGGATGGAGACGAAGCCGGGCCGCGGCGCCGGGGCGGAGGTCGGCGTGTAGACCCGCACCCGCACCTCGGGGGCGCCGGCCGGGCCGGGGATGAGCTTCTCCTCGACGGTGACCGGGTTGACCGGCTCGTACGTCGGCATCTGCTCGCGCATCGACGCCATCCGGGCCCGGCTGGCCTGAACGTCTTCGAAGCTGATGCCCTCGGGCAGCATCGCCAGCCACGGGAGCAGTTCGGGATCGATCGCGTATGTCATGGCACCAGCCTGCCGTTCGGGCGGTCCGCGGCGCACCCGACAACTGGCGCGGGCTGGCCGGTTCTCTCCCGCCAACTGGCTGGCCGGGGCTAACCTCGAGGCATGAGGGGCCTGTTGCTGCGCCTGTCCGCGCTGGACTCCGACGCGGCGAGCGCGGTGCGGGTGATCAGCTTCTTCGACGCGCTGGTCGCCCAGCACGCCGGTCTGGAGCGGCTGGTGGCCAGCACCGCGCAGCTGGCGGAGTGCCCGGCCGGCCTGGCCGTGCCGGAAACCGGCGTGTGGCTGCGGATGGACGCCGACGGCGCGTCGCTGGCCGCGGCCCCGCCGCCGTCGGTGAGCCGCGAGCTGGACGGCGGCGGCCGGGTCTGGCTGGAGCGGGACGGCGGGCCGCTGCCGCTGGACGAGATCGTGCTGGAGCGGTTCGCCATCGCGGCGGCCGTGCTGCTCGGCGAGACAAGGGCCGGACTGTCCGGTTTGGACGATCCGGCGCTTGTCGAGCTGATCGTCTCGGCCTCGGCCGGCGACGCCGAGCGGTCACGGGCCCTGCACCTGCTGGGTTTCTCGCCGCTGACGCCGATCCGCGTGCTGGCCGTCGGCGACGGCCCGCTGCCAGAGCCGCCCGGCCCGCAGGCGGCGATCGGCCGTCAGCACGCGGTTCTCGTGCCGGCGGAGACGATCGTCCCGATCGGACACACGATCGGCGTCGGCCCGGCGGTGCCGGCGATGCGGGCCCCGGAGTCGTGGCGGGCGGCCACGGTCGCCGTCCGGTTCGCCACACCGGGCGTGGTCGACGCCGTGCGCTGGGACGATCTCGGCGCCCTCGGGCCGATCGCCCAGCAGATCGAGGTGGCCGAGATCGGCGGCATCCCGGACGTGCAAGCGCTGGACCGGCTGGCCGCTGAGCCCGGCGGCCAGGACACCCTGGACGTGCTGACCGCCGTGGCCTCGACCGACTCCGTGCGCAAGGCGGCGACCCTCGTGCACCGGCACCACAGCTCGGTCGCGGCCCGGCTGGTCCGGGCCGAGACCAGCCTCGGCTACACCGTCGACGCCGCGGCCGGCCGGTTCCGGCTGACGCTCGCGCTGGCCCTGCGCCGGCTGCGTGACTCGGCCTGAGTCACCGGTTCGGGGGTACACAAGGGCAACCGCGCTTCCCAAAGTGATCAACTTTGGGCTCTTCGGGTTAAGTGCCTTACACCTGCCGACGGGTCGGTCCTCACGCTGCGTGTAGTAGCTTTCCCAACACTGTGGGCACTGGGAGAGGGCGCGCTGGTGGCTGACACGACAGATCACGACTACTCGACCGGCGCGGCCGGGATCGTGCCGGCCGACGAGCGGCGGTCCCGCTATCACTTCGTCGCCCTGTGGGTGACGCTGGCCGCCGGATTCACCTATTTGTTCCTGGGTTTCCAGTACCACGACGCGGGTTACTCGCTGCTGCAGGCGGTCGGGGCCGGCGCGATCGGGGCCGTGGCCTACTTCCTGTACGCGCTGCCCGCGGCCTACCTCGGGTCGACCACCGGCCAGACGCACGCGCTGCTCACCCGCTCCATCCTCGGCAAGGTCGGCTCGGCCCTGGTCAGCCTGCTGCTGGTCGGCGTGGCCGCCGGCTGGACCGCGTTCGCCTTCAACCTGCTGGCCACCCTGTTCGACGGCCTGTACGGCTGGGGCCACGTCGTGGTGGTCAGCGTGATCCTGGCCGTGCTCGGCATCGCCAACAACCTGTTCGGCTTCAAGGGAATCGCCGCCTTCGCCCGCTGGGTCGCCGCGCCGCTGATGATCGTGTGGGTGCTGTACCTGGTGGTGAAGGGCATCGGCACCATGCCGGACGACGCCCTGTCGGCCAAGCCGCAGCCCAGCGCCGGGCTGCCGTTCCTGACCGGCGTCGGGGTGGCCATCGGCTCGGTGATGTGGGGCAACGAGCCCGACACCTGGCGCTACGGCAAGCCGAAGTTCCTGTGGCCGGCGCCGGCCTTCGGCATCGCCTTCGCCGTCGGGCTGGTGCTGTTCGTGGCCGGCGGCTGGATGATGGCCGAGCTGTCCGGGGCCAGCCAGTACGACTTCGGGCCGGCGTTCCGCTACACCGTCGAGTACTCGCTGTTCGGGGCGCTGTGGCTGGGCGGGGTGGTGGCCGCGGTGCTGATCGTCGCGATCAACGACGGCAACTACTACGAGATGATCAACGGCGGGCAGAACGTGCTCGGCACGATTCCCGGCTGGCAGCGCTGGCACACCTGCCTGCTGATGGCCGTGATCGCCGCCGTGTTCACCTGGCGGTTCCCGGACGTGCAGGACGGCTTCTACACGGTGGCCAGCTGGTCGTCGATCGCGCTGCCCAGCACCACCGTGGTGATGTGCGTGGACCAGTTCTGGCTGCGGCGCCGTCGGGTCGACGCGGTGCCCACCTGGCGTGAGTCCGCCTTCGCCAACTGGCCCGGGCTGATCGCCGTGCTCATCGCCGTCGCCTTCGGCGCCTGGGGCCTCGGGCTGCTGCCCGGACAGGACGCCGCGCCGGGCATCGGCATCGTGCCGGTCGAGACCTGGGTGCTGGCCGGGTTGATCTACGCTGCACTGGCCGCCGTCGTCGCCGGGACACCGAACGCCGCGGTCGTGCTCGGCTTCAGCCGGCGGCTCCGTGAGTCGACCACCGAGCTGATCAACGAGGGGGACACGTCGCGATGACCGCTTCGGCCCGCGAACTGTTGGAGACCGCCCGCAAGGACCTGGCGCCGGGTGAGCACGAGAACCGCCTGGTGCCGCTGATCGCCGCCGGCACCGCCTCGCGGAAAGCGCTCGCCGCGCTGGCCGCCGAGCAGCACCGGATCATCGTCAGCGACTGGCGCAGCTTCCTCGTGCTGGCCTCGCGCTGCGAGAACCCCGCCGCCGGCGCGTTCTTCTCCGGCCTGGCCGCCGGCGAGGGGCAGGCGTTGGACAACCTCGGCAAGTTCGCGACCGCCGCCGGGTTGGATGCCGCCGCACTGTCGGAGTACAAGCCGTTGGCCGGCTGCCAGGCCTATCCGTCCTATCTGGCCTGGTTGGCGTTGAACGGCGAGCCGACCGACGTCACCCTGGCCGTCGTGGCCAACTTCGCCGCCTGGGGCAACTACTGCGCCGCCGTCGCCACCGGTCTGCGCACCCACTACGGCTTCGACGACGAGGGCTGCTCGTTCTTCGACTTCTTCGCCGCCCCGGCGCCCGACGGCGACGAGCCCGCCATCGCCATCGTCCAGGCCGGCCTCGACGCCGGCCGCGGCACCGACGCCGCCTTCGAGTACGGCCGCCTGATCCAGAGCTACGAGCTCATGTTCTGGAACACCCTGGCCGACCTGGCCTGACCGCAACCCGACAAGAAGCGGCTCAGGACTGCTGTTCGGGCGTGAGCTCGGTGGGTCGTTTGAGGTCGCCGACCTGGCCCTTGGCCAACAGGTCGAGGAACAGGTCGACGACGTCGGGGTCGAACTGGGTGCCGCGGCCCTGGCGGAGCTGCTCGGCGGCGGCGTCGACGGACAGGGCGGGCTGGTAGGGGCGGTCGACGAGCATGGCCGCCCAGGAGTCGCAGATGGCGAGCACCCGGGCCTCGACGCGGATGCCGTTGCCGACGAGCCGGGAGGGATAGCCGTTGCCGTCGTAGCGCTCATGGTGCTGCCGGATGATGTCGGCGACGACGCCGAAGCCGGGAACCATGCGGGCCAGGCGGTAGCCGTACTCGGGGTGCTGGCGGACCAGGCGCCACTCGTCCTCGGTGAGGGCGGTGGGCTTGGTGAGGACGGCCTCGGGGATGACGATCTTGCCGATGTCGTGCAGCCGCCCGGCCAGCTCGGCGTTGCGGGCGGTGGCGTCGTCCTGGCCGAGGGCGGTGACCAGGACGTGCACCCAGCGGCTGATGGCCAGGCTGTGGTCCTGGGCGTGCAGCTGGGCATCGACCTCGTCGGCGACGTGACTGAGGTAGTCGATCATCGCGGTGTGGTCGGTGACGGTGGCGGTGCTGGTCGCGGCGGCCTCGCCGATGACGACCCGGTCCCGCCCGCGGGCCTTGGCGACGTACAGGGCGCGGTCGGCGGTGGCGACGAGCTCGTTGGGACTGTCGCCGTGCAGCGGGAAGCAGGCGGCGCCGACGGAGACGGTGACGGCGATCCAGGTGTCCTCGGACAGCGCGACGGGACTGCTGGCGACACGCAACCGCAGCCGCTCGGCGATGGTGGCCAGCTCGCTCAACGACGCCTCGGGCACCAGCAGCGCGAACTCCTCGCCGCCGTACCGAGCCAGCACGTCCCCGCCGCGGGCGGCCCCACGCAGCCGGGCGGCGATCTCGATCAGGGCCTGGTCGCCGGCCGGGTGCCCGTAGTGGTCGTTGATCGACTTGAAGTGGTCGACGTCGACGATGAACACGGCCAGCGAGCCGCCGGCCCGGCGGGCCCGCGCCACCTCGATCGGCAGCTGCGCCTCGAAGAACCGCCGGGTGTGCAACCCGGTCAACGCGTCGGTGATGGCCAGCCGCCGCTGGTCGGACACCAGCCCGGCCAACCGAGCGATCGTCAGCCCGAACAGCAGCGCGCAGGCCAGCGCGATGACGGGAATGTCCCTCAGGTCGCCACGCGCGCTCTGGATGTACAGCGTCACCGGGGCGATCAGCGCGGCCCCGCACAGCGCGGCGATCCGCGCCGGCCCGATGCTGGCGTCCCGCACGGGCGTGGGATCGGTCAACCGAGCCATCGTCGGATGCAGCGCGGCCGCGCCCAGCGCGAGGTTGCCGGCCAGCCAGATGGCGTCGAGGAAGTTGCCGGTGACGTACGTGCCGTCCAACTGCTGCGACACGTACATCGTGTCGGCGGCGACGAAGGCCAGCATGTTGAACGTCAGCAGGTAGAACGAGGCCGGTCGACGCCCGCCGCCGAGGATCAGTCGCAACGCGACCGTGAGCATGAGCAGGTCGAGCACCGGATACGCGAGGGAGAAGGCCTTCACGACGACCGGGGCGTCCAGCCGCGCGTTGGGGGCGATCAGGAACAGCCAGGACAGCATGGCCGCGCCGACCCCGATCACGGCGGCGTCCAGCACGCCGGGCAGGTCGCGTCCGGGCGTGCGGCGGCGGATCAGCAGCATCAGGCCGGCGACGACGAGCGGGTAGTGCGCCACGTACAGCGGGTCGGCGGCGCCGGGGTAGTCGAGGACGCCGAGCGCGTAGTGGGAGACGTAGAAGGTAGTGTCGGCGGCGGCGTAGACGACCTGGCTCAGCGCCAGCAGCAGCCACGGCAGCCGGGGCCGCGGCCGGTGGCGGACCATGCCGAAGATCACCATCACCGCGGCGGAGGCGCTGTCGAGGCAGTACAGCGTGATTCTGACGCCGGCCCCGGCCCCTTCGGTCGGCACCAGGTAGTAGGCGAGCATCACGAGAGCGCCCACCGACAGGTAGCCGATCCACAACCGGTCGTTGTCGGAACGCGGACCCCTCGCGCCCATGCAAGCACCCTCTCATCCGGAATTGGCCGACGGATCTGCGCACCGCCGCCATCCCCGATCGCGTAGGGCTCAGGATAGGGGATAACGCCGGTACGGCCGTGCCAAAGACCGGTGACGAATGAGCACAACGCATTTCGGGGGAGATTTCCCGGCCCGGGCGCGGACTGCCGGCCGAAGGGCCGGTGTGGGTTGACTAAGCCGCCGCGCATGTCAACCCACACCGGGGTCTGTGCTGCTCCCTCGGGGTACCCCCGGGTTGCTGAAACACACAGTAAACGTTTTCAATGACGGTGTCCAGAGCGAGCCAGGAGGCAGCGGATGTTGCGTAGTCAACGGTGGTACGAGGGCGATGGCCTGCGCGCGTTCAGCCACCGGACCAGGACGCGGCAGCTCGGCATCGGCGGTCCGGAGCACCTGGGCAAACCGGTGATCGCCATCGTCAACACGTGGACCGAGCTCAACCCCTGCCACAGCCACCTGCGGGAACGGGCCGAGGCGGTCAAGCGCGGCGTCTGGCAGGCCGGCGGCTACCCGGTCGAGCTGCCGGCCGGCTCGATGGGCGGCGAGACGTTCCAG
>DATJJB010000235.1:0-2330 GCA_035492655.1 Kutzneria sp.
CGCGCCCCAGATCCCGAGCAGGTCGTCCACCAGCTGGAAGGCCAGCCCGAGGTGCATGCCGAAGCGCGCCAACAGGTCGACCTGCTCGGGCGGCGCGCCGGCCAGGATGGCACCGATGGACGCCGCGCAACGCATCAGCGCGCTGGTCTTGCCGTTGGCCATGTCGATGCACTCGAGCAGCGTCACGTCGCGGCGGCGCTCGAACTCCAGGTCGGCGCTCTGCCCGGCGATGAGGTCCTGCACGGCCAGGGTCACGCTGTCGATGGCGGCTGGCGAGGCTGCCGGTTGGAGCACCTCCACAGCCAGCGTCAACAGCGCGTCACCGGCCAGGATGGCCGCCGGCACACCGAAAAGCTTCCACGCCGTCGGCCGGTGCCGGCGCTCGATGTCGCCGTCCATGACGTCGTCGTGCAGCAGCGAGAAGTCGTGCACGAACTGCACGGCCACCGCACCGGGCACGCCCTGTTCGGTGGTGCCGCCGGCGGCCTGGGCCGACAGCAGGGCCAACGCCGGCCGCAACGCCTTGCCACCGCTGCCGTTGACCGGATTGCCGTCCGGGTCGAGCCAGCCCAGGTGATAGCTCACCACGTGCCGCACCGACGGGTTGAGGGTGTCGACGGCGCGCCGCATCGCCGGCTGCACCAGGTCGGCGGCGGTGGTGACCGGGCGGGGCAGCGTCGAGGTCATCGGGCCACCTCGCTCACCGGGGCGGGGAGTTGCTCCGACAACAACCTGGCCGCGTTCTGTCCGCTCCGCACGGCACCCTCCATTGTGTCTGGCCACCCCGTCGCGGTCCACGCCCCCGCCAGCACCAGACCGGGCGTGCCGGTCCGCTGGGCGGCGCGCCTGCGACCACTGCCCGGCTGCTGCCGGAAGGTGGCCGTCCGCTCCCTGGTGACGAAAAAATCGGTGGGGGCCTGCCCGGCGGCGTCCGGCAGCACCCGGCTGATCTCCGGCAGGAACAGCTCCCGCAGCCGCGGCACGGGCAGGTCGATCCAGTCGCCCGCGGCCGACACCGACACGGCCAGGTACTGGCCCTCGGTCAGCCCGGACACCGCGGTCCGGTCGAACGCCCACTGCACCGGTGAGCCGACCACCGCCACGAACGGCAGCTCGGTGACGCGGCGCGGGAAGATCACGTGCACGTTGAAGATCGGCGAGTGGCCGAGGTCGTCGGTGACGACGTCGGGCAGCAGCCGGGCCGCGGCGTCGGCCGCGGTGGCCACCACGACCGCGTCGGCGGCGATGGTGTCCTCGCCGGTGACGACCTCGAAACCGTTGCCGTCACGGCGAATCTCCTGCACCGCGGCGTGCAGGCGGACCTGGGCGCCGTGGGACCGCAGATAGGCCATGGCCGGCTCGCCGTGCAGCTGCGACAGCGGGACCGCCGGCACGCCGATGTCGCAGTTCTCACTGCGGTCCAGCAGACCGGTGCGGAACACCTTGGCCGCCAGGGCCAGCGACGCTTCGTCGGCGTCACAGTTCAACGCGGCCACGGTGATCAGGTTCCACAATGCGGCGATCGTCGCATCGTTCTGCCCGTGCCGGCGCAGCCAGTCGCCGAGACTCTGCTCGTCAAGACGGGGATCGGCCGGATCCAACCGCCGCATGGCCGGCACGGCCCGCGCCGCGCGCAGCCGATCGGCCGGGGACAGCAGCTTGTACGTGGCCAGCGAGCTGAGCAGGTGCAGCGGCGCCGGCAAAGCCGTGCGGGACAAGGAACCCAGCGTGCCGTCAACACCCTGCACCGGGATGTGCATCCGCGGCTGCATCTCGATGTGGTGAGCAACGCCGATTTTCCGCAGGAAGTCGAGGTAAGCGGTGTAGCAGCGCAGCAGCACGTGCTGCCCGTTGTCGACGACGAGATCGCCGCGGTTGAAGGAGAACGTCACGCCGCCGAGACGGGCGCGGGCCTCCAGCAACGTCACAGCCAGGCCGCGGTCGGCCAGTTCGCAGGCGGCGGTGAGGCCGGCCAAGCCGCCGCCCACGACAACCACCCGCGCGGTCACGGCCGCGACCCGGCCAGCGATCGCGCCGCGACCAGGACTTTCTCCCAGTCCGGCAAGGATGTTCGAGAGCTGCGCACCAGCCAGGGCCGGGTCATCATGCGGGCCAGCAGCCGGTGGTAGATGCCGGCCATGGCGGCGCAGCAGGCCCGGCTGCGACCGTCCAGGCGGGGCAGCAGCCGCAGGCCGACGCCGTACCACTCCTCGGCCCGCGCGCCCTGGTAGGACAGCAGCGCCGACAGCGCGTCCTCGTCGTCCACCAGGTTGCCGTCAGCGTCAAGTTCCAGCGTGCAGCCGAAGCGGCGCAGGTCCTCGGCCGGCAGG
>DATJJB010000236.1:0-12195 GCA_035492655.1 Kutzneria sp.
CCGGCCATCACGTTCACCGCCACGACCGCCGCCACCAGCAACGCCCCGAGCCAACCCGGCGCACCGGTGACGGTCGTCAGCGTCAGGCCCGCGCCCTGCAACTGCGGCACCAGATACAGCCAGCCGATGCCGACCGACAGCACACTGGCCATCCGCCGGACCCGCCGCGACTCCAGCCGCGCCTCCGCGAAGTCCGGTACGGTGTACGCCCCCGACCGCCGTAGCGGTGCCGCCACCAGCGCGAGAAGCACCAGATAGCCGACGGTGTAACCGATCGGGTACCACAGCATGTCCGGCCCGTAGGCGAAGATCAGCCCGGCGACGCCGAGGAACGAGGCCGCCGACAGGTACTCGCCGCCGATGGCCGAGGCGTTCCACCACGGCGACACGGACCGCGACGCCACGTAGAAGTCCGAAGTGGTCCGGGAGATCCGCAGCCCGTAGCCGCCGATGAGCAGCGCCGCGGCCAGCACCAGCGCCACGAACACCGCGGAATACGTGCTGCTCACAGCGTCAGGACTGCTCGACGAGGTCGGCGAACTCCCGCTCGGTCCGCTCGACCCGCCACACGTAGTAGCAGCCGACCAGCACGACCACCGGGTACACCGCCGCCCCGAGCACCAGCCACGGCAGCGGCAGGCCCAGCACCACCACCGTCTTGGTCAGCGGCACCAGGTCGAACAGCACCGGCAGCGCGGCCAGCGGCCCGCACACCAGCAGCACGACCAGCAGGCCGAGCCGCAGCTGGGTCCGCATCAGCGACCGCATGTACAGGGCACCGACCTCGGACTGCTCATCGATCTCCCGCACGATCGGATACGACCGCGACCGCCGCGCCGCCCGCGTCCACGGGCTGGTGACGACGACCCGCTTCGGCCGCTCCCCGTTCACTTGCCGGCCCGCACCGCGTGCGGCCGGGCCCGCTTCACCAGCAGGTCCCGCAACTGGGGCGTGTGCCGACGGCTCACGGTCAGCATCGCGCCGCCGATCTTCACCGACAGCTGGCCGCCGTCCAGCCGCAACTCCTCCACGTGGGCCAGGGCGATCAGGTGGCTGCGGTGGATGCGCACGAAACCGGCGTCCCGCCAGCGTTCCTCCAGCCCGGTCAGCGGCGTCCGGACCAGGTAGCTGCCGTTGGCGGTGTGCAGCCGCGCATAGTCGCCCTGGGCCTCGGCATAGCGCACGTCGGCCAGCCGCAGGAACCGCGTGACCCCGCCCAGCTCGACCGGGATGACGTCGTCCGGCGTCACCGACGGCGGCTCGGCCGCCTGTTGCGCCGGCACATGCACCGCGCTCGCGATCACCTTGTGCGCCACCCGGTGCACCGCCTCGGCCAGCCGCTGCGGCCGGATCGGCTTGAGCACGTAGTCCAGCGCCTTCAGCTCGAACGCCTCCACCGCCGACTGGTCGTCCGCGGTGACGAAGACCAGGGCCGGCGGGCTGGCGAACCGGGTCAGCACCCGCGCCAGTTCCATGCCGTTCAGGCCGGGCATCTTGATGTCCAGGAACACCGCGTCGACCGGCCGGTCCGCGTCGGCGGCGCGGTGCAGCAGGCGCAGCGCCTCGGTCGAGTCCTGGGCGCCCTCGGCCGTGCCCACGCGCGGGTCGGCGCCCAGCAGGTAGACGATCTCCTCCAGCACCGGGAGCTCGTCGTCGACGGCCAGCACTCGCAGCGGCCGGGCCGACGGCCCGTCGCACTCCGGACACGACGCTGGACTCATGTCACGCAACCTTAGTCACCACGCAGCTTTGAGCGGTGGATCGACATTCGCCCCCGGTCGGCCGGTCCGCCAGGGCCGTCACCCATTCGGACGTATCCTACGACCACCGGCCGCCCGGACGTCGCCCAGGGCGATCTCCAACTCCAGCAGCGCCTCCTCCGACCGTCTCCTGGCCACGTCCACCGACGCGGCCGCGCCCGGCCCGGCCAGCCGCCGGGTCGGCTCACGCAGCGTGGTCAGCAGGTCGGTCAGCACGCAGGCCATCCGCGCCGCGTCGGCGATGGCCGCCAGCAGCTCCCGCGGACCGGCCGGGCACTCGTCCGGGAGCGCCGGGCTCACCGGGGCCGGTTCCTCGCCCATCCACCCCACCTCTCCCCCATGGTTCCCCCATTTGTTCCACAGTGGACGACCGTCAAGCACACCAACAGTAGAGATGTAGCTTTCGGCGACACGACCGGTCGGGGTCCTTGCGCGCCGGACGACACCTGCCGCACGGTGTGCGGAGACGGGGGCGCGATCAGCGGGCGAGCGGTGCGACAAGGACGGTGGCGGGTTTGGAGTACTCAGCACTGGCGTCGCTGCACGCCCTGGTCCAGCACGACCCGAACCGGCCGCTGCTGACTTTCGTGGACGATGACGGAGCCGACCGCACGTCACTGACCGCGACCGGCATCGCGACCGCCGGCGAGGCGGTCGCGGAATCGCTGCGGCGCTGGGGTTTCGAGCCCGGCGACCGTGCGGTGCTCGTCTACCCGCCGGGTCCGGACTTCGTCATCGCCCTGGTCGGCTGTCTGATCGCCGGCGTCGTACCGGTGCCGGTGTACCCGCCGGACCCGTTCCGGCTGCGGCAGACGCTGCCCGGCTTCGCCGCCGTGCTGGACGACTGCCGGCCGAAAGCGGTGCTCACCTCCAAGGCGTACGACCGCGCCCGCACGGTCGGCGCGGTGGCCGGTGTGTTCGACCGGTCGAAGCCGAGCTGGCCACGGATCACCTGGCGGCACACCGACAGCTGCCGCCCGGCCACTGCTCCGGTCGAGTGGCATTCGCCGGTGGACCCGGACCAGCCGGCGCTGCTGCAGTACACGTCCGGCTCAACCGGATCGCCACGCGGAGTGGTCATCACCCACGGCAACCTGATCGGCGAGGTCAGCGCCAACGCCGTCGACCTCGGCCTCGGCGACGGGGCCCGCGGTGTGTTCTGGCTGCCGCAGTACCACGACTTCGGGCTGATCAGCGTGATCATGTCCACGCTGAGCGGCAACGCGCACTCCCGGCTGCTCTCGCCGCTGGCCTTCCTGCGTCGCCCGGCCGTGTGGTTCGAGGTGATGTCCCGGATCCGGGCCACGCACACCGCGGCCCCGAACTTCGCCTTCGACCTTGCGGTACGCAAGACGACCGTGGAGCAACGGGCGGCCTGGGACCTGAGTTCGGTGCGGGTGTTCATGTCGGCGGCCGAGCCGATCCGCCCGGAAACCGTCACCTCCTTTCTGGACGCCTTCGCCCCGTCCGGTCTGCACCGCGACAGCTTCTACGCGGCCTACGGCCTCGCCGAGCACACCGTCAGCGTCACCATGGGTGGCCGCGGCACGCTCAGCCTGGACCGGGTCAGCCTGGAGGCCGGCCGCGCGGTGCCGGCACTGCCCGACCGGCCGGCGCGAACGCTGGTCGGCTGCGGGCGGCTGACCAAGTTCGACGCCCGGCTCCGCATCGTCGATCCGGACACGCACGAGGTGCTGCCCCCGTGCCGGGTCGGCGAGATCTGGGTCAGCTCGCGAACCAAGGCGCTCGGCTACTACGGCCGGCCCGAGCAGACCGAGCACACGTTCCGGGCCCAGGTGGCCGGCGACGAGGACCCGACCCACTACCTGCGCACCGGCGACCTCGGCTTCCTGCACGGCGACGAGCTCTTCGTCACCGGCCGGCTCAAGGACCTGATCATCGTGCGCGGCCGCAACCTGCACCCGGAGGACATCGAGGCGAGCGTGCGCGACTGCCACCCGGCCATCCGGCCAGGCGGGGTCGCCGCCTTCTCGGTGCCCGCCGACGACGGCGAGCGGCTGGTCGTCCTCGTGGAGACGCGCGACCGCCGGGCCGACGAGCACGCCGTCATCGAGGCCGTCATGGACCGCGTCCGGCACGACCACCAGCTGGCCTGCGCCCGGGTCGTGGTCGGGCCACAAGGCCTGGTGCGCAAGACAACCAGCGGCAAGATCCGACGCAGCGCGTGCCGTGCGGCGTTCCTGTCCCAGGAGGGCGTGCCTGCGTGAGGCGTGTTTGTGTGGTGGGTGCCGGCGTCAGCGGATTGACCGTGGCCCGGGAGTTGGAACGGCTCGGTCACGCCGTGACGGTGTTGGAGGCGGCCGACCACGTGGGCGGCAAGTGCGCGTCCATCACCCTCGACGGGCATGCCTTCGATGTCGGCGGGCACGTGTGCACGCTGACCTACCAGCGCCTGGCCGCGCTGGTCACCGAGCTCGGGCTGTCCATCGAGGACATCACGCCGGTCACCCGGCGCCCGTTGCTCAGCCCGGACGCGCGCCGACGGTACGACGCGCTCAAGGCCGAGCACTTCCCGGACATCGGCAAGGCCGGGCTGGCCCACTCCGCGCGAGCGCTGGCAATGCCCGTGCGGCAATGGCTTTCCCAGTTGCCGGAGTTCGCTGACACCTTCGAGCTGGGCTACACCTCCTCCGGGTACGGTCGACTCGCCGGCGACCTGCCGGCGTTGTATCTGGTGAAGTACGCCGAGATGACGGGTCTGCTGGCCGACCGCGACGCGTCGGTGCTGGGCCGGAAGTGGCCGTTCACCATCGCGGGCGGCTTCGGTCAGGTGTGGGTGCGCGTTGCCGCATCGCTCGGCGATGTCCGATGCGGCGTAACAGTGTCCGCGATTCGCCGACATGGCACCCGAGTGCTCGTGACCGTCGACGACGAAACCCTCAGGTTCGACGATCTCGTGCTCACGGTGCCGCTCGACCAGCTGCTGGCGGTGCTGGACGTCCGCGAGGAGGAACGAGACCTCGCGGGGCGGATCCGGTATCACGACTACCGTACCACCTTCGGCCCGGCCCCGGATCAGCCGCGAACGGCCTTCACCTTGTACGGCGACACCGCCTACCACCACCGCTACGCCGACAGCGACGTCTACGCCCGCTATTCCTACGGACCGGCCGATGTGGACGATGCGGTCGTCGAGCGGCGATGGAAGTACATGCCGCACTTCGGTTCCGCCGACCTCGCCGACGGCATCTACGACCGGATCGAGGAGCTCCAGGGCCGCCACCACACCTACCACGTGGGCAGTCTGCCGGCCTTCGAGCTGGTCGAGTGCACCCTCGACTACGCCCATGACCTGGTCGCCCGTCACTTCGGCGGCAATCTCACGAACTGGTTGTGCCGCAAGGTTTCGGCCGAGCTCAAGCGGCCGGTCGATCCGCACGCGCCGATCGCCGCACTGGGCCTGGAGTCGCTACAGATGGCGACCGTGCTGGCCGATCTCTCCGACCACCTCGGTTACCGGGTGCGGCATTCGCTGCTGCTCGAACTGCCCACTTTGGACGCTGTCGCACGGCATCTCGACGAGCACGGGGCCGAGGCCGGCCCGGAGAGCCTGGCCCTGGCCCTGACGCCACCGCGCCCGTTCTTTTGTATCGGCGGCGCGGTCGGCGCGGCCTACTACCTGCTGCCGTTGGCCCGGGCGATCGGTCCACAGCAGACGTTCTATGCCTTGCAGAGCCCCGGATTCGACGGCGTCGACGAGCCGCTGGACGACGTTCCCACGCTGGCCCGCCGCTACGTCGAGGAGATCAGGGCGATCCAGCCGCACGGCCCGTATCTCGTCGGCGGCCACTCGTTCGGTGGCCTCGTCGCTTACGAAGTCGGCCGCCAGATCCGGCAGCAGGGAGACGAAGTAGCACAGGTGATCCTGATCGACACCTACGTGGCCGAGCCCGGGCAGCCCGAGCCGCCGGCCGACGACGTGGCGATCATCGAGGAGCTGTGGCGGATGCGCAGCCTCGCCTTCCGCGGCACGGATGCGCCTCGCCGCCGCGTCGACCAGCGCCTCTCCCCCGCCGAACAGCGCCGTGAGCTGGCCCGGTTCCTCGGCGCGAGCGGCCCGGCCGACGAGCACATCGGCAACATCATGCGGGTCTACCAGGCCCAGCTCGAAGCCGTCGTCCGTTACCAGCCGGGCCCGTCCGACCTCGCCGTCACGCTGCTCAAGGCCGAGGGCGGCTTCCCACAGGTGCTGTTCGACGACCGGCACATCCAGCTACGCCTGGACGATCCGGCCAACGGCTGGGAAGGCGTGCGGCTCGGCCGACTGGAGGTGATCACGGTGCCGGGCAACCACTTCACGGCGTTCGCCCCACCCGACCTCACCTCGCTCGCCGGGGCGATCAACCACTGCATCGCCAGGATCCCCGCCCCGCAGCCGCCCGCGCGGGCCCGGGTCGAGGCCAGCATCCACCTCAACCCGATGGACCCTGACTTCCTCCAGGACCCGTACCCCTTCTACCACCTGCTGCGCGACCTGGCGCCGGTGTACCGGGATGACGCCCTGGACGGCTGGGTCCTCACCCGGCACGCCGAAGTCTCTTCGCTACTAAGGGATCCGTCGGTGATCCGGCCGTCCACCGCCACGCTGCTGACGCGGCTGCCGGCCGAGACACTGGCCGATCTCCAGCCGTTCATCGACTGGCTCGACGCCAGCCTGCCGTTCAGCAATCACGGTCACCACGACCGGATGCGGCAACTCGTCGCCGGCAAGTTCACCGCCCGTGCGATGGAGGCGCTGCGGGACGACGTGGAGAAGGCCGTCGCCGAACTGCTGGACGCGATCGATCGGCCGGGGCCGGTGGAGTTCATGTCCGCGGTGGCCTACCCGTTGCCGGGGCGCGTGGTGATGGACCTCGTCGGCGTGCCACGCTGCGACCAGCCACAGGTGGCCGAGTGGGGTCGTGACGTGATGGCCGTGTTGGGGCAGGCCCAGTTCGGCGAGGATCCGGTGGCGACCGCGTACCGGGCGCAGGCGGCCGCCGACGAGTTGACCGCGTACGTCAGCAGCCTGGTGGCCGACGACGACATGGTCACCAACATCATCTCGGTGATCAACGCCGGTCTGGAGACCACCGCGCACTACATCGGCAACAGCGTACTGGCGTTGCTGCGCCATCCCGAACAATACGCGCTGCTGCGCGACGACCCGTCGATCGCCCGAACCGCCGCCGAGGAGCTGCTACGCTACGACTCGCCGGCACCGATCATCACACCGCAGCAGGCCACCGTGGACCTCGAGCTCGGCGGCAAGCGGATCACCGCCGGGGAGCTGGTCTTTCCCGTACTGGGCGCGGCCAACCGCGATCCCGGCCGCTATCCCGACCCGGACCGCCTCGACCTGCGCCGCCCCGACGCCGCCGGGCATCTCACCTTCGGTGCCGGTGCGCACTACTGTCTCGGCGCGGCGTTGGCCCGTGTCGAGGGCCAGGTGCTGTTCCCGGCGCTGGCGGCGAGATTCCCCCGTCTGCGGCTGGCCGAGGAGCCCGTGTTCCGGCCGGACCCGGCGCTGCGGGGCCTCGACCGGCTCTCCCTGCTGGTCACCTAGAATGCGCTGTGGCCGTGATGCTCGACGACAAGTACATCCAGGACCGGCACACCATGCATCGGTGGCTGCGGTTGCAGGCGCCGATCTGTGAGGCGGTGCTGCCTGATGGCCGGCGAGTGTGGCTGATCAGCCGCTACGCCGACGCCTTCGAGGCGCTCAAGCCGTCGCCGGTCGATCCGGTGCCCGGTGACGTCGACGCCGTGCTGGCCGATTTGGACGGCGACTTCGACCTGGTGCGGGACTTCGCCGTGCCGGTGGCCGGCGACAACCCGGTCGCGCACCTGATCGTCAACGGCCTCGTGGACCTGCTGCGGCATCCTGACCAGTCCGGGGTGAACGTGGCCGAGCTGTCCCGGCACGACGGTCCGTACGGCATGGCGCTGCGCACCGTCGACACCCCGATCGGCCTGGCCGGCATCGAGATCGAGGCCGGCGAGACCATCGCCGTGCTGCTCGGTTCGGCCAACCGGGATCCGATCATGTTCGACCGGCCGGACGAGCTCGACTTCGGCCGCAACACCACCGGCCACCTCACCCTCGGCGATCACGACGAGCTGGTCGGCACCGCGATCACCAAGCTGCGCCAACGGTTTCCGGCGCTGGCGCTGCGCGGTGAGCCGGTGCGCCTCGACGACGTGGTCGTCAACGGCTACGCCGAGGCACCCGTCACGACGAGTGCCGGCCCCGCCTGACCGGCTCGACCGGCTGCTCCATGACCGCGCGGATCAGGTCCCGCACCGCCGCCGCGCGATCCTCCGCTTCGAGCAATATCAGCAGCCGTTCGGCCGACAGCTGGCGGGAGAACGCGAACGGCTGGGAGAAGTACAGTTGCAGCCGTTCGGTGGTGGCCTCCTGGGCCCGGAGGAACGCCCGGCCCAGGAACGCCGCCAGCGCCGCCCCGATCACGCCGATCGACCCGGCGGCGATGGTGATCACCGTCGAACCGGTCGACGCCACCACCACGACCGCGACGACCAGCACCGCGAAGCCGACGAACACCGCCCGCTGCGCGTGGTGAAAACTGCGCTCCGCCTGGAAAGTGGCCAGCGCGTGGTAGTAGTCCAGACGGCGCTGGGTCAACGCCCACAACACCGTCAGGTCGAGCGGACCCCGCTTGTCGGACGCTTCCTCGGCGCGCTCCAGCAGCCGCCGCGACTCCGCCACCTGCCAGCGTTCGTTGTGCTCCCGTTGCAGCGCATCGCGATACGCCAAGGTGACGAACAGCGTCAGCAGCCAGCACAAGACCGCCGTGGCCAACGCCAGCACGCCATACGGGATCTGGTCCGGCAGGTCGAGGCCCAGTGTGATCCCGTGGTCCCGGTAGAGCACAAAGGACGCGACGCCAACGGCGATCGCCACCACGACGGTCAGCCAGCCGCCCCGGCGCTGCCGGCGGCGCTCCGGCGACAATCGCCACGACTCCAGGAAATCCACGGTGCCGGCGTCCACTCGCGAATGCTAGCCAGCGCCCCCGAGCCGCCGACACCTCCAATGGAGTCAACCGAACAGGCGGGCCACCGGCCAGGCGGCGTCGGTCGCGTTGCCTACCACAGTACGGACGAACGCGCCGGACGGATCGGCCTCGGACCAGAACGACACACCCGGATCGGAGCCCATGACGATCACCGTGTCGGATGACTCGTGCCGCCAGAAGCCCAGCCCGTAGCGCAGCGGCCGCTTGCCGTCGTGAACGCTGCGCGGCCGCAGCATCTCGTCGACCCATTTCGACGACACCACACCGCCGGCGAAGAAGGACCGCCACAGCGCATGAAAGTCGGCTACCGTGGTGTAGCTGCCGCCGTCTCCGCTGCCGCGCACCGGGAGGTCGAAAACGTTGGTGCGCAAGCCATCCTTGGCCAGATAACCGAGCGCCGTCCGCCGGTCCGGCTCGTCGCTGCGCAGGAAGGCCGTGTCCACCAGGCCCGCCGGCGCGCACACCCGCCGCGCCACGAGGTCGTGGAATGGGACGCCGCTCGTGCGTTCGGCGATCAGCGCCAGCACCACGAAAGCGCTGTTGTTGTAGTTGAACCTGGCGCCGGGCGGGAACTTCTGCGGATAGCCGTCCAGGATCGACACGTACTGCTCGGTCGTCGCCAGCTCCCGCGGCGACACCGGTAGCGACGGGTCGCTGTCCTCGTCGTAGTAGTCTCCGATGCCAGAACGGTGGCACAGCAACTGTTCCACCGTCACGGCGTCGTCGATCAACGGCAGATCCGGGCCCAGCACGGACCTCGCCGTCGTCGACAGGCCAAGGGTGCCGTCCTCGACCAGGGACATCACGGTCAACGCCGTCAACGGCTTGGTGCCGCTGGCGATCGCGAACCGGGTGTCCACAGTGTTCGGAACACCCAGCCCGCGATGCGCCATGCCGTACGCCCGCTCGAACACCGTCACGCCGGCCTCGTCCAGCCGCACCACACCGGTGAACGACGTCTCGGTGGCAACACGATCCGTCTCAGTCCCCAGGTCCATCCGGCCAGGGTAGGTCAGCCCAATCGAGCGGCAACCTGATTAACGTCGTCCAGGAACCAGATTCGCTTACCCCGGTTGGACTCCCGCACGTACGCCCGCAGCGGCTCGCTGCCGGCCAGGTGTTCGCCCAGGTCACCGACAATGGCCAGGCTCTTGCCGTAGCCGATGAACTTCTGCGTGAAGTGCCCGAGCAAGGTGGTCCGCAGGTCGAACACGCCGTCGGCGAACCGCTCCACCGGGATCACCACCAACGGCACCGGCTGCCCCCAGAGCTGCCCGATGATGTCGACCGCGTCCTGCTCGGTTGACAACTTGGGGCCGTCCGGGGCGAGCACGAACGCCGTGGTCCCGCCGATGTCGGTCAGCGTGTCAGTCATGGAGGAACCCGCCGATCCGCTCGGTCTGGTCCGGCAGCATGTGCCCGGTGTCGGGCAGCATCACCACGGTCGCGCCGGTCGTCGCCGTCAGCCGCCGCTGTGTGGCCTTGGAGTCCAACAGCTCGTCGCTGTCGCCGACGATCACCAGTAGCGGCATGGTCAACTGCCGCAGCCGGGCGGCCGGGAAGATCGGCATCAGCAGCCGCGGCCGGTAGTGCTGGAACACCATGCGCAGGTACTTCTCCGGCGGCGACTGGGGCTCCGGCAGCTTGCGGCCCAGCAGCTGGCCGAGCAGGAACAGCGCCATCTTGCCGAGCCTCTGCCGGCCGATCCCGCCCGGCACCAACAGCACCATGCGGCTGACGCGTCCGGGCCGGCGCGTGGCGTAGTCGATGGCGAACCAGCCGCCCAGCGACGATGCCACCACCTGCACCTCGGTCAGGCCAAGACCCGCCAGCACGTCGTCGAACCACTCGGCGTAGGCCGATGAGCCCAATGGCGGCCGCGACGGGGCGCTCAGCCCGGGCTCGCCGATGATGTCCACGGCGTGCAGCCGGAACCGGTCGGCCAGTTCGCCCACCACCGACATCCAGGTCAGCGTGTTGCCGGCCGAGCCGTGCAGCAGGATCACCGGCGGGCCCGTCTCGTTGCCCGACACCATGACGAAGGTGTCGCCGTGCCGGGTCGGCACCGTGCGGCGCTCGGCCGGCACCGGCCAGTGGGCCAACGCCCGCTGGTAGAAACTGCGGACCTCCTGGCCGCCCGCCTCGGTCTTGTAGATGGTCGCGGTCACGACTCCCCCTCCGCTAGCAACGCGATCCACCGCAGCAGCTCCGCCGTGGTGGTCAGGTCCCCCAGGACGATCAGCTTCAGCCGGCCGCGCACCTCGTCGTACGCGGTCTCGATGCGCAGCGGCTGGGCCTGGTAGCCACGCGTGTTGGCCGCCCCCACCGCGCCCATCGCGATCCGACTGGCGTCCTCCCGACTGATCGCGTCGATCTCGACGATGCTCGACACCTCCACGTGCCTGGTCCGCCGGACCTGCGACTCCGCGCCGGTGAAGGCGTCGAGGTCGGCCTGGGCGATCCGGTACTGCTTGCCGATCCTGACCGCCTTGAGCCGGCCGTCACGGACATAGCCGCGGACCGTGCGCACGTGCAGGCCCAGCAGGTCCGCGACCTGCTCCACCGAGTACATCTCCTGGGACACGGGAGTCAGACTACCGTATCGTTCCTCATCCGCATCCAGATAACGCACGATAGGGAAGGATGCGACTAAGCCCCGACGGCAACGAGGCCGCGGGGCAGGTGCCCCACGGCCTCGTCTCGTATTCGGTTGCCCGTGCCGGTATATCCACTGAACTAAATCCGACCGGCAAAGGAGGAGAAGAATGTGCCGACCGGGCGGCATGGCGGCGACTGCCCGGTCACATCACAACGGAGAACGATAATGCCGACCGGGTGGGCGCGACGGCGGTGCGCCGACCCGGCCGTTTCACTTCACGGTGACGTCGGTGAGCGACAGTTCGGTCTGCTGACCATGCCCGTCCACCCACACGATGTCGAAAATCCAGATGTTGCCCGGCCTGCTCGGTGTCACATCGGGCACCGTGAAGTCGACCGCACCGGAATTCGGATCCACGTTCGCGTCGATACGCGTGTTGGGCGCGTGGCCCATCCCCGTGGAGTGCGCGAGCCACAGTTGGACGGCGGTCACCTGTGACGCGTACGCGTGGTTGAACGTCCAGGTCGCGTGGACCTGCTTGCCCGGAACGAACGTCGTCGTGGACAGGATGGTGTCCGTGACGACGTCCGACAGCGACGGCGGGTTGGCGTGCGCTGCCCCGATGGAGAGTGCGACGACGGCGGCGACGGAACCAGCGAGCACGCCGGCCCGGCGAAGGTACTGCATTTCTTGCCCCCAGAGACAAGGCGACGATACCTCATTATTCGAGCAGATTCGATTCAGTGGCGCAAGCCGGAGAGACCCAGCACACACCGGTGTATACGTTTATGAATCC
>DATJJB010000237.1:0-6844 GCA_035492655.1 Kutzneria sp.
AACGCGGTTCGCCGAGGCGACACAGGAGGGGACCCGCACCGGCTGGCGCGAGCTGGCCGCGGTCACGCTCGCTTCGTGAACGTCGACCGGGCCCACAGGTAACCGACGAGGGCGATGCCGAGGCACCAGGCGACGGCGGCGATCGCGTCGCCGGCGGCCGGGGCGCCGGCGAGCAACCCTCGCAACGTCTCGATGATGGGCGTGAACGGCTGGTACTGCGCGAATTCCCGGACACCCGGCCCCATTTTCGCGGCCGGCACGATCGCGCTGCTGAAGAACGGCAGCATGACCAGCGGCACGGCGGCCAGTCCCGCCGTCTCCGGGGACTTCGCGAACAGTCCCAGCGCGACCGTGAACCAGCCGGCCGCGACCGCGAGCAGCACCACCAGGCCGAGCACGCCGAGCCAGTCCAGCGGGCTCGCCGCCGGGCGGAAGCCCAGCAGGAAGGCCACCCCGATGATCGCCCCGATGGCCACCAGGTTGGTCAGCACGCTGGCCACGACGTGGCCGGTCAGCACCGCGCCGCGGGAGACGTCCATGACCTTGAACCGGTTGATGACGCCCTTGGTCATGTCCGAGTTCACCGATGTCGCCACCGCGCCCAGCCCGTAGCAGACAGCCAACAGCAGCATGCCCGGCGTGGCGTAGTCGACGTAGTCCACGCCGACGCTGAACGCGCCGCCCAGCAGGTACACGAACATCAGCATGACCACGACCGGCATCAGCACCGCGTTGAACACCGAGGTCGGATTCCGGGCGACGTGCTTGAGGTTGCGTCGCAGCATCACCATCGACTGGGACTTCATTTCGCGGACACCTCCGTGGCGTGGCCCGTCAGGGCGAGGAAGACGTCGTCGAGGTCCGGCGTGTGCACGGAGAGCTCCTCGGCGCTGATCGCGTACTCGTCGAGCCGGTCGAGCAGGGTCCGCAGCGACCGTGTGCCGCCGTCACCCGGCACCTTCAAGGCCAGCGCCTCGTCCTCACGGGTGGCGTCGGTGAGGACGCGCGCCGCCGCGTCGAGCTCGGCCGCGGTGGCGAACCGGAGCCGGACGTGTGTGCCCGGGATACGCCGCTTGAGCTCCGCCGGCGTGCCTTCGGCGACCAGGCGGCCGTGGTCCAGCACCGCGATGCGGTCGGCCAGCTGGTCGGCTTCCTCGAGGTACTGGGTGGTGAGGAAGACCGTCACCCCGTCGGCCACCAGCTCCCGGATGATCTCCCACATGGTGCGGCGGCTGCGCGGGTCCAGTCCGGTCGTCGGCTCGTCGAGGAAGATGATCCGCGGGTCGCCGACCAGCGTCATCGCCAGATCCAGCTTGCGCCGCATGCCACCCGAGTAGGTCGACGCGGGCTTGCGGGCCGCCTCCCCCAGCTCGAACCGGTCCAGCAGCCGGCCGACGACGCCGTCCTCGGCGCGCGGGCTCAGATCCACCATCAGGCGGAGGTTCTCCTCCCCCGTCAGCAGCTCGTCCACCGCCGCGAACTGACCGGTCACCCCGATCGCCGACCGCACCGCCTTGGCCTCGGTCGCCACGTCGTGCCCGGCCACCCGGACCGTGCCGCCGTCCGCCTTGGTCAACGTGGTCAGCACGTTCACCGCCGTCGTCTTGCCGGCCCCGTTCGGGCCGAGCAGCGAGAACACCGTCCCCGCCTCGACGTGCAGATCGATGCCGGCCAGCACCGTCTTGTCCTGGTACGCCTTCCGCAGTCCGGAAGCCGTGATCGCCGGAGTTGTCATGCCCAGCACTGTCACCGGGTCCGGAGTCACCCGCCTGACACGCCGCTGACATGCCGTGCGGCCGTGTCAGCGCGGTGGCTGCCCGGTGTCAGGCCGGCCGGCGATGGTGGTGCCGATCCACTCCCGACCTCGGAGGACAAGATGAGCGCCGCACCTTGGACCGGCCTGCTGCCCGTCGACGACACCGCCCTGTACGTGACCGACACCGGCGGCTCCGGCCAGCCCGTCGTCTACCTCAACGGCTCCTACGCCGACCAGTCGCACTGGCGCCGCGTCATCGCCGACCTCGGCAGCGGCTACCGGCACATCGCCTACGACGAGCGGGCCCGCGGCAAGTCCAAGCGCTCCGCCGACTACTCGTTCGAGGCGTGCCTGCGAGACCTGGACGCCGTCCTCACCGCGCGGGGCGTGGACCAGCCGATCCTGGTCGGCTGGTCCTACGGGGGCATCCTCGGCTGGCACTGGGCCGACCGGCACCCGTCCCGGGTCGCCGGGCTGGTCACCGTGGACGCGTTCCCCATCGGCCTGACCGGCGAGGCCGGCCGGGCGCGGATCCGCAAGCTGTTCCGCCGGATGCGCTGGGCCTTCCCGATCGCCGCCCGGCTCGGCCTGGCCGCCCGGATGAGCGCCGACCAGCACGCCGACGTGAACATCGAGGTCAACGAGGTGTCCGCGGCCAGCGGTCCGGTGCTGGAGCGCCTGGCCTGCCCCGTCCGGTTCGTGCTGGCCACCGGCGACAACCTCGGCACCGAGGACGGCGAGATGGAGCAGGGCCGCACCGTGCTCGAGCCGCTGCTCGCCGCCAACCCCAACCTGAAGGTCAGCGCCAAGGTCGCCAGCAACCACAGCAAGATCCTCAGCAAGGACTCCCCCGCCGTCGCCGACGCCGTCCGCGACCTCGCCACGGCCCGTGGTCACGCGGTCAGCTGAGCCCACGCCGGTCAGCCCAGTGCGGCTGGGGACTCGGCGTGCGGGACGAGCAGCCGTGGACTGCCCGAGCCGTCGGCCGGGACGGCCCAGATGTCGGAATCGGCGGTGCCGCGGGGAATGGCGTAGCCGATGGTGTTCGGGTCCAGCCACGCGGGCTGGTCGTCCACGCTGCGGGTTTCGGCGAGGGCGGTCCGCGTGCCCGAGGCGAGATCGAGCACGGACAGCCGCCAGCCCTTCGCCGGATCGCCGTCGATGGCGGATTTGAAGGCGATGCGCCGGCCGTCGGCGGACAGCGATGGGCATTCCACGTTCTCGGCGACGGTGCGCACGCTCTTCGCCGCGATGTCGCCGGCCACCAGGTAGCGGTGCCCCGCGGTGGACATCGTGGCGTAGAAGCGGTTGTCGTCGGCGGCGAACGTGACGCCCCAGAAGTTGAGGTCGGCGGCGGTGTAGGGCCGCCCGTCCAGGGTCACCGACAGGAATTCCAGCGAGTCGACCATGTCCTCGCCGCGCAGGTCGATCAGCCCGGCGCGGGTGGAGAACCGTCCGTTGTTGTACGAGTCGCCGGCCACGAACACGGTCCAGGCGACCAGCCGCCCGTCCGCCGACACTCGGGTCCGGTTGGGCACGCCGACCAGCGGAATCGCCTTCACCACGGCCATCGTGCGGTCCAGGATGGCGACCTGGAAGGTGGCCAGCGCACCGTCCTGCCGCAGGCAGGCGCCGGTGCCGCCGGCCGCGTAGACCCGCAGGCAGCTCAGCGCGGACACCTGGCGCGGCCCGCCCGGCGCGGCCTTGGCGACCACGGCCAGGCGGCCCTCGCTGTCCGGTGCGGTGCTGCGGAACAGGATCCGCGGCCCGGCGTCGAGGTTCAGCGCATCGGTCGCGTGCGCTGCCGGGTGCTCGCGAGCCGTGAACACGCCGTAGCCGATCGCGGTCGCGGTGAGCAGCACCGCCCCGAGCAACGCGAACAGCACCCGTCGCCTCACGCCTGCTCCCCCGCCGTCTCGGACGTGGCACCGCTCGTCGTCCGCAGGCCCCGCAGCAGCAGCCCCACCACGAGCACGGCCACCGCGACCAGCACCGCGGCGATCCGGCTCGCGCTCGCCGGACCCCAGACCGTCCAGGCCAAGCCGAACAGCACCGAGGACAGCAGGTACGACAACGCCTGCCCGGTCTGGATCAGCGCGATTCCCGTGGTACGCAAGGCTTTCGGCAGCACCGGCCCGGCCAGCGCCATCAGCACGCCATCGGTCGCCGCGTAGAACAAGCCGTACAGCGCGAGCGCCACGACCAGCAGCGGCCAGCCGCCGAACGGTCCGAACAGCAACAGGTACACCAGCACCAGCGCGCCGTACCCGCCGAGCACCACCTTCAGCCGGCCGACCTTGTCGGCCAGCATGCCCAGCGGCGTGGCCAGCAGCAGATAGGACAGGTTCGTGCCGACCGCCAGCAGCGGGAACCAGCCGATGCCGAGTTCCTCCCGCTGCTGCAGCAACAGGTAGACGAAGCCGTCGCCGATGGTCACCATCCCGGCCAGGCACGCGGCCAGCACCAGCCGACGCACCTGCGCCAGCCGCATCAGGCCGACCAGCGCCGACGGTGACACCGTGCCCTTCGGCGGCTGTTCGCCGCGGTGGTCCCGCACGAACAGCACCAGAACCAGCACACCGAACGCCGCGATGCAGAAGCTCGCCATGAACACCGCGTCGTAGGCCTGTGCGGTGGCGGCCAGGATGGCGAGCGCGACCAGCGGCCCGGCGAACGCCCCGATCGTGTCCATCATCCGGTGCACGCCGAACGCGCGGCCGTACAGCCGCGGCGGGGTGGACAGCGTGATCAGCGCGTCGCGCGGGGCCGTGCGCAGACCTTTGCCGGTACGGTCGATCGCGATCACCGCGCCGATCACGCCGACCGCGTTACCCGCGGCCAACAGCCCCAGTTTCGCCACTGCGGACAACCCGTAGCCCAGCCCGGCGATGAGTTTGCGGCGACGCACCACGTCGGCGACGTATCCGCCGGCCAGCCGCAGCAGCGCCGTCGCCCCGGTGTAGGCGCCGTCCACGACGCCGTACAGGGCCGGGCTCAGGTGCAGCCCCACTACCAGGTACACCGGCAGCACCGCGGTCACCATCTCCGACGAGATGTCGGTGACCAGGCTGACCGCGCCGAGCGCGAACACGTTGCCGCTCAACAGGAACAACGCCCGTCCACGGGTGCGTTTCTCGGTGTGCGGTTGGTCGATGGTGGAAAGGTACACGAATGCCACCTCCGTGAGGTCCGGCCGGAGCCCGCTCGCGGACGCGTCGCGACACGTCCGCGAGCAGGATGATCACGTTGCGCTGGCGATCAGTTCCACACGTTGGTGATCTCGGTGGCCGAGTTGAGGTGGGACAGCCCGTAGGCGCTTTCGATGGTGCTCAGCACGGTGTAGTGGTTGATCTGGTTGGTGAACGAGCCGACCTGGGTGTGCGCGCCGACGAACGTGGTGAAGATGTGGTTGGACGAACCGCCGTTGTCCTCGTCGAAGGTGACGATGAGCAGGCTGTTGTGGGTCTTGGCCCACTGCGCGTAGGCGTCCATGTTGTTCTTCAGCCAGGTGTCGCCGGTGCTGATCGAGCAGTCGTGCATGTCGTTGCACAGGTTGGGGTCGATGTAGGAGACGGTCGGCAGACTCGCGTAGTTCGCCGAGGTCGGGAAGTCGGTGTAGCGCAGGTTGCTGGCGGCCGGCACGTTGCTGAAGAACGGCGCGGCGTTGTGCTTGCGCGCGTACTGGCCGCTGCTGCACCCCGTGTAGCCGTCCGACGGCATGCTCTCCGAGTAGCTGGCGAAGGTCTTGCCCGCCGCGATCAGCTGCGCCGCGATGTCGTTGCCGCTGAACGTGTGCGGGCAGCTGTCGTCGGTGATGCCCTGGGTCGACCCGGAGAAGATCGCCAGGTAGTTGGGCTCGCTCGGGTGGGTGACCGCGAAGGACTGGGTGAACTTGGCGCCCTGCCCGGCCAGGCTGTTGAAGTACGGGGCGCTGGAGCTACCGTTGAGCTGCGAATAGGCGTGGTTCTCGAACATCACCAGCACGACGTGGTCGAACACCGGCACGCTCGTCGCCGCCTCCGCGGTGGACGAGGTGACGGCGACGGCCGTCGCCGAGCCGATGAGGGCCGCCGCCGCGATGATCGCGGCCGCTGTGCGCTTCCGTAACACGAATCCTCCTGGAGGTTCATGACCGGCCCTGACCGCGCTGCCAGGGCCGACCAATCCTGGGAGTCGCCGGCGGCCTCGACGCCAATACCTCGGAAACGACCGATGTGCGCAAGGTAAACAAACCACATGGCGAATTCCACCCGCGAGCGCGATGGTTGAGCCGTCGACCCCACAACCATCATTCGAGTGAATGTCGTGACCTTACGACACACCGACGTCAAAGGTGAAACACCTTCACCAGATTTACGTCAGCGCGGCCGGAGCGAATTGGCCGGCACATTTCCCGTGCGGCATGAGGCCGAGCAATCCCAACCCGTGCAGGAAGTCCAGGTCGGCCGGCTTCGGAACGGCGTTCTGTCCGACCAGCAGGGCGCGTGGGCCGTCGGTCGGCTGGTTGTCATCCGCGTGGACCACCAGATATATGGCGGGATCAGCCTTGCGCGCGACCAGGTAGCGATAGGTCGTCGCACCGCTGGCATCGGTCGCGCAGGCTCGGACGACGATGTGGTCTCCGGTGCGCCTCGCCGTGACCAGGCTGCCATCGGCGGCGAATGCGGGCACCGCGGTGTGGTTCGGCGAAGCCTGACCACGGTAGGTGGCCCAGGACATCGCCCCATCGGACTTGCGGACGCCGAACGCCACGCCCGCACCGGTGTCGACCACGTAATGACGGCCGTCGTCGGTGAGGCCGAAAACGGAAACGGCGGCGGCCGGCAGGGCGGCGAGCGTCAGCAGGCCCGCGCCCATGCGAGCAAGCAATGCTCGTCGGGACAAGCGCTCTGCCGTCATTCGTGCTCCTCGGGTGGTGGTGCTGGACGCTAGACGTAGCTGAGCACCCCACACAAGGCGGTGACGACTGTTTCGAATGGATTCTTCAGTCCCCGACGGAGATCGTGGCCCATCGAACCAGTCGAAGCCCCAGGTCGATCATCCTGTTCGGACCGGAGCCCCGACCGGATCGGTCACCGCGGTCCGTCA
>DATJJB010000238.1:0-42287 GCA_035492655.1 Kutzneria sp.
TCCACTGGTTGAGCCCGACCGTGAGCGGGTACCAGTTCGGGTCGCTGAGCATGATCAGCGGCAGGAAGTAGTTGTTCCAGGTGGCCACCACCGCGAACAGGGCGACGGTCACGATGCCCGGCGCCAGCTGGCGCAGCGTCACGGCGAGGAAGATGCGGATCTCGCCGGCGCCGTCGATGCGGGCCGCCTCCATCATCTCGTCCGGGATGGCGTCGGTGGCGTACACCCAGATCAGGTAGAGGCCGAACGGGCTGATCAACGACGGGATGATCACCGCGAGCGGGGTGTCGGTCAGACCGAGCCGGCTGAACAGCAGGAAGGTCGGCACGGCCAGCGCCGTGCCCGGCACCGCGATCGCGCCCAGCACCACCGCGAACACCGCCTGCCGGCCGCGGAACCGGTACTTGGCCAGGCCGTAGCCGGCGGCGGTGGCCAGCACGGTCGCACCGCCGGCGCCGACTACCACGTAGAGCAGGGTGTTGCCCAGCCAGCGCAGGAAGATGCCGTTGTTGTACGTGAACGTCTGCCCGATGTTGTCGAACAGGGCGAAGACGCCGCCGAAGGACAGGCCCGGCGTCGACAACAGGTCGGGCTGGGTCTTCGTCGCGCTGATCAGCAGCCACGCCAACGGGATCAGCGTGTAGAGCAGGTAGAGCGCCATCACGGCGGTCAGCGTGCGGGAGCGGCGGGGACGCAGCACGGAGGACATGGTCACCGCCCCTTCCGCTGGCCGCGCAGCTGCACGGCGTAGGCGATGATCGCGGTGATCACGCCCATCACGATGGCCACGGTGGCCGAGTAGTTGTACTGCTGGCCGGAGAAGGACAGGTTGTAGGCGTACATGTTCGGCGTGAAGTAGGTGGTGATCACGTTGGGCGCCAACGTCCGCAGGATGTTCGGCTCGTTGAACAGCTGGAAACTGCCGATGATCGAGAAGATGGTGGCGACCACGATCGCGCCGCGGATGGCCGGCAGCTTGACGCTGATGATCGTGCGCAGCGAGCCGGCGCCGTCGATCGCGGCGGCCTCGATCTGGTCCGGCGGCACGACCTTGAGGGCCGAGTAGAAGATCAGCATGTTGTAGCCGACGAACTCCCAGGTCACGATGTTGCCGATGGAGGTGAGGATCCAGTTGTCGGACAACGGTTGCACGGCGTCCTGACCGAGCAGGTGGTTCAGGTCGGCGGCCAGTCCGAAGTGGTCGCCGTAGATGAAGCCCCACATCAGCACCGCGACCACGCCGGGAACCGCGTACGGCAGGAAGATCACCATCCGGAAGAAGCCGGCGGCGTGCAGCCGGGCGCTGTCGATCGCGAAGGCGGCGACCAGGGCCAGCACCAGCATGATCGGCACCTGCACGGCCAGGAACAGCAGCACCCGCAGGAACGCCGCCCAGAAGTTGGCGTCGCCGAGCGCCTGGGCGTAGTTGCCGAGCCCGACGAACACCGTGCCACCGAAGAACGCCTGGTCGCGGAACAGGCTCAGGCCGAAGGCGTAGACCAGTGGGGCCAGGAAAGTGAGCGCGAACACGATCGCGAACGGCGCGACGAAGATCCAACCGCGCCGATGCTGACGCCGGCCGTGCGCGCCGCCCGCGCCCGCCCGAATCGGGGGTGAGTCCACCGTGGACGTCATCGTCCCTCCGGTTCCGACGCCGAATCGTCGATTCGACGGATGTTTACGTCAACATGAGTCCGGCGAGGCTAACGTGTTGACGTAAACATGTCCAGCCTGAAATCCGAGGGAGACAAACCGGTGCGACAGAGTCCCGGAGCAGGTCAGCGCGGGCCGTCCATGGCCGACGTGGCCCGAGAGGCCGGCGTGTCCGGGCAGACCGTGTCGCGGGTGGCCAACGGCCGGACCAATGTCGACGCCGACACCCGCGAGCGGGTGCTGGCCGCGATGCGCCGCGTCGGCTACCGGCCCAACAGCGCCGCCCGCGCCCTGCGCAACGGCCGGTTCCGCACCATCGGCGTGATCATTTCGTCGCTGTCCACCTTCGGCAACAGCCGCACCCTGGACGCCATCGCCGCCTCGGTGGTTGACCAGGGCTTCTCCATCGTGCTGATGACCATGCCGCGGTCGACCCAGGGCGAGGTCAGCGGGGCGTTCAGCCGGCTGGGCGAACAGGCCGTCGACGGCGTGATCATCCTGATCGAGCAGCACCAGCTCGACCAGAACGAGATCGAGCTGCCGCAGGGGCTGCCCGTCGTCGTGATCGACTCCAGCGCGCGCTACCCCTCCCCCGTGATCGACACCGACCAGGCCGAGGGCGCCGCCTCCGCGACCCGGCACCTGCTGGAGTTGGGGCACGACACCGTGTGGCACATCGCCGGTCCGCCCCAGTCCTACGCCGCCGAGCGTCGGCTCAAGTCGTGGCGGGAGGTCCTGGAGGCGGCCGGGCGTTCCGTGCCGCCCGTGCTCGTCGGCGATTGGTCGGCCGCGTCCGGCTACGCGCACGGCAAGCGGCTGGCCGCGGATCCGTCCGTCACCGCGGTGTTCACCGCCAACGACCAGATGGCGCTCGGACTGCTCCGGGCCCTGCACGAGGCCGGCCGGGAGGTGCCCGGCGAGGTCAGTGTCGTGGGCTTCGACGACATGGCCGAGGCCGCCCACTTCTGGCCGCCGCTCACCACGGTGCGCCAGTCCTTCGACAACGTGGGACGGCACGCCGTCGCAGCCCTCATCGCGGAAATCAGCAACGGCCGCCAGGAGTCGACCACGGTCCGCATCCCGACCGAGCTCGTCGTCCGGGCGAGCACCGCACCGCCGCCGAACTGATCGCAGCGGAGCTGATCGCGGTGGGGGTGAATGATGCCGGCCCGGCCGCCCCGAACCTTGACCGTCGACCACACAGGAACTTAATGTCGACATGCCCTCAGTTGTGTTAGCGCTAACACTTCCGTCATCGCACGGCAGGGCGGCGAGAAAGAAGACGACAACGATGAAGTTGTTCCTGTTACGCCGGTTCGGCGTCGCACTGGCCGTGGTGGCCACGGTCCTCCCGCTCGGCGGCGTGACGGCCGACGCGGCACCACGCCCCGCCGTGCGGGTCGAGGCCGACTCACCTGTGCGGAACGCGGCGAGTTCCCTGTCCGTGCCGAACCTGGATGACATCCGCGGCAACCTCACCCTGCCGACCGCCGGCCCGAACGGCACGACCGTCAGCTGGACGTCGTCCGACCGCAAGGTGATCACGCCGACCGGCGAGGTCAGCCGGCCGGCCGCGGGCGCCAAGCCGGTCAAGGTCGAGCTGACCGCGACGGTGCGCCTTGGCCGGGACAGCGCCACTCGACGGCTCACCGCGACCGTCACGCCGCTGCCGCCCAAGGAACCGCTGGCCGGCTACAGCTTCTTCTACTTCACCGGCGAGGGGAACTCGAACGGGGAACAGATCTACTCGGCGGCCAGCAAGGGCAACGACCCGCTGAACTGGACCGAGCTCAACGACGGCCAGCCGGTGCTCAAGTCGAGCCTCGGCGAGATGGGCGTGCGCGACCCGTTCGTGATGCGCTCCCCCGATGGCGACAAGTTCTACCTGCTGGCCACCGACCTGAAGATCAACGGCGGCCGCGGCTGGGACGCCGAGCAGCGCACCGGCAGCCGGTCGATCATGATCTGGGAGTCCGACGACCTGGTCCACTGGTCGCAGGAGCGCAGCGCGCAGGTCGCCCCGCCCAACGCCGGCAACACCTGGGCTCCCGAGGCCTTCTGGGACGCCAAGCGCGGTGACTACGTCGTCTTCTGGGCGTCCAAGCTGTACGCCGACAACGACCCCGGGCACACCGGCGACAGCTACAACCGCATGATGTACGCGACCACGCGGGACTTCGTCACCTTCAGCGCGCCCAAGGTGTGGATCGACCCCGGCTACTCGGTGATCGACTCAACGGTGATCCAGAACAACGGCACCTACTACCGGTTCACCAAGGACGAGCGGAACAACTCGTCCTCCTCGCCGTGCAGCAAGTACATCCTGGAGCAGAAGTCGACCGACCTGCTCGACCCGAACTACGACTTCGTCGCCGAGTGCATCGGCAAGGCCACCGCGACCAGCCCCGGCCTGACCGCCGGCGAGGGCCCGACCGGCTTCAAGTCCAACACCGAGAACAAGTGGTACCTGTTCATCGACGAGTACGGCGGCCGCGGCTACGTGCCGTTCGAGACCACCGATCTCGACTCGGGCAAGTGGACCATGTCCACCGGCGCGCACCTGCCGGCGTCGCCGCGGCACGGCACCGTCCTGCCGGTCACCCAGGCTGAGCTGAACCGGCTGACCGCTCCCCCGGCCCCGGTCAAGGCTGACAGCAAGGGTCTGGTCGCACACTGGCCGCTCGACGCCAAGTCGGGTCTGGTCGCCGCCGACACCACCGGTCACGGCTATGACGGCGCGCTGGCCGGCGACGTGGCCTGGTCCAGCGGCTCGCTGTCCTTCGGCGGCACCAACGGCCACGTCCAGCTGCCCAACAACCTGCTGACCGGCGCCAGCGCCGCAACGGTGTCGACCGACGTCCTCGTCGATCCGAACCAGCAGACCCCGTACTTCCTCTACGGCTTCGGCAACACAGCACAGGACGGTGTCGGCAACGGCTATCTGTTCGCCACCGGCGGCACCGCGGACAGCGGCCTTCGCGGCGCCATCGCGACCGGCAACTGGACCACCGAACAGCAGGCGCAGTCCAGTGGCCCGATGCCACGCGGCGTCTGGAAGAACCTGACGCTGACCGTCGGCAACGGCGTGGAGGTGCTGTACCTGGACGGTGTCGAGGTCGGCCGGAACACCAACGCCACGATCAAGCCGTCGGACATCGGCGGCGGCGTGACCGCGGCGAACTACCTGGGCCGCTCCGTGTACGCGCCGGACAAGTTCTTCACCGGCAAGATGAAGGATGTCCGCCTGTACAACCGGGCGCTGTCCGGGGACGAGGTCGCCGCGTTGCCGTTCAACAGCACCCTGATCCGTTCCGTTGACCTGGCTTCCCTCAAAGCGCCGGCCGTGATCGACAGCGCCGCGGGCACCGTGGTGCTGCCCGTCAAGCCGGGCACCGATCTGCGCCGGCTGGCCCCGAAGTTCGGGCTCGCCACGGGTTCGCGCATCGAGCCCGGCAACGGCCGCTCGGTTGACCTGAGCCGGCCGAGGAAGTTCACCGTCACCGGGCCGGACGGCACCAGTCGCGTGTGGACGGTCGAGGCGCACGAGATGCGCAGCCCGGTGTTGCCGGGCTTCAACGCGGACCCGAACATCGTCGCGTTCGGCGACACGTACTACATCTACCCGACCACGGACGGCTTTCCCGGCTGGGGCAGCACCTCGTTCAGCGCCTGGTCGTCCAAGGACCTGGTGAACTGGACGAACCGCGGCGTGGTGCTCGATCTCGGTCCCGGGGTGAGCTGGGCCGACAAGAACGCCTGGGCGCCGACCATCGCCGAGCGGAACGGCAAGTACTACTTCTACTTCTGCGCCGAGGCCAAGATCGGTGTCGCCGTCGGCGACTCGCCAACCGGTCCGTTCAAGGACACCGGCAAGCCGCTGATCGCGTCCAACCCGGACGGCGGCCAGGCCATCGACCCCGCCGTGTTCATCGACCACAGCGGGCAGCCCTACCTGTACTGGGGCAACGGCAACGCCTACGTCGTGCCGCTGAACAACGACATGATCTCCTACGACCCGGCCAAGATCACCCACCTCACCGGCCTCGCCGACTTCCGTGAGGGCCTGTTCATGGTGGAACGCCAGGGCACGTACTACCTGAGCTGGTCGATCGACGACACCGGCAGCCAGAACTACCGTGTCGGCTACGGCACGTCGGCCAGCCCCACCGGCCCGTTCACCAACCGCGGCGTGATCCTGAGCAAGGACCCCAAGCTCGGCATCCTGGGCACCGGCCACAGCTCGATGCTCCAGGTGCCGGGCACCGATGACTGGTACCTCGCCTACCACCGGTTCGGCATTCCCGGTGGGGACGGCACGCACCGTGAGACCACCATCGACAAGCTGACCTTCAACCGCGACGGCACCATCGCGCCGGTCAAGCCCACGTTGGAAAGCGTTGCCCCGGAGTGGATCCCGTCGCACCACTGCGGACGGTCCTGGTACCTCTGAGCCGGTAACCCTGAGCCAGTAGCTCTGAGCACGGCAGCCCGGTGCGACCTCCGGTCGCACCGGGCTCTTTCTTGCCAAGGCAACGGCCAGTACACCTCAGTAGTCGGTGGGTGTGGCACAAAAGCCGCGCACGGCCCGGGGCCAGCGTCCTAGCACGCGCAGCGCGGTACACGGACACTGGTGGTTTTCCGTGACCCGCCTACCCGCCCTGTGCGTCCGGCACTCAGCCCCGCCGGGAGGTGGAGCAGACCAGCCGGCACCAACCCCCACCGCCGGACCACCAAGGGCAGTCGGGTGGGGCACAAAGCCACTCACACACCAACGACCAGCCCGACCGATCTCGTCGGTCGGGCTGGTCGTCGTTAGCGCTCACATCGGGCGCGGGCCGTCAGGATCGCTGCTGGGCAGTGCCTGACGGCCGCGGTGCCGAAGCCGGCGGACGGCCGCGTGGAGCCGGCGACCGACGTGGTCGGGGCGGCTCAGGTAGGCGATGAACAGCTCCTCATGACCGGACACGGTGGTGGCGATGGGCAGGGGCACGTGGCGCTCAGCCTGAGCGGCGGGCGATCAGCCGCTGGAGGGCGATGAACACGAACAACAGCACGCCGATCACGATGCGGGTCCACCACGAGCTCAGCGTGCCGTCGAAGGTGATCAGGGTCTGGATGATGCCCAGCACGAGCACGCCGAGCACGGTGCCGAGGACGTAGCCGGAGCCGCCGGTGAGGATGGTGCCGCCGATGACCACGGCGGCGATGGCGTCGAGCTCCATGCCGACACCGCCGAGCGGGTCGGCGGACAGGGTGTAGAAGGCCATCAGCACGCCACCGAGGGCGGAGCACAGCCCGCTGATCGTGTACACGGCGACCTTGGTGCGGGCCACGGCCAGACCCATCAGCAACGCGGAGCGCTCGCCGCCGCCGACCGCGTACACGGTCCGCCCGAACCGGGAGAAGTGCAGCACATAGCCGGCGATGGCCACGACGACCAGCGCGATCACCACGCTGGGCGAGACGTGCAGGGTGCCGCCGAGCGGGATCGGGGTCTGCGCCATCGCGGTGTAGGTGCCGTTGTCGATGGCGATGGACTCGGTGCTGATCGTGTAGCACAGGCCCCGGGCCAGGAACATGCCGGCCAGGGTGACGATGAACGGCTGGATCTCGAAGTAGTGGATCACCAGCCCCATCGCGAAGCCGAGGACCGCGCCCAGCGCCAGGACCAGCGGGATCACGGCGTACGCCGGCCAGCCCTTGTGCTGCAACAGGTCGGCGGAGGCCATCGCGGACAGTGCGGCGACCGAGCCGACGGACAGGTCGATGCCGCCGGTGAGGATGACGAACGTCGCACCGACCGCGACCACCAGCAGGAAGGCGTGGTCGATGAAGATGTCCAGCACCACCTGGCCGGACCCGAAGGCCGGGTACCGGGCGGCCCCGAAGCCGTACGCGCCGACCAGCAGGGCGAAGGCGGCCAGCACGGGCAGGTAACGCCGCTGCGGCCGGTAGGACCGCAGGCGCACGGACAGCGTGGTCACGAGGCCACCTCCACCTTCTCCGGCGCGGCCACCGGGGCCGGCGGTCCGGGCCGTCGTCGGCGACGAACCAGCTTCGCGCGGAACGCCGGCGACTGCACCAGGCACACCGCGGTGACGACGACCGCCTTGAACAGCAGCGTTTCCTGGGACGGGATGCCGAGGGCGTACACCGTGGTGGTCAGGGTCTGGATGAGCAGCGCGCCGATCACGGTGCCGCCCAGGGAGAACCGGCCGCCGGTGAGCTGCGTGCCGCCGATCACCACGGCCAGGATGGCGTCCAGTTCCATCCACAGCCCGGCGTTGTTGCCGTCGGCCCCGGTCACGTTGGAGCTGATGATCAGCCCGGCGATGCCGGCGCACAGCGCGCTGAACACGTAGCAGAGCCAGATCAGCCGGCCTGACCGCAGTCCGGACAGCCGGCTCGCTTCAGGGTTGCCGCCGACCGACTCCAGCAGCAGACCGAGCGCGGTCCGCCGCACGACAAGGGATGTGAGCGCGAACACCGCCATGGCGATCAGGAAGGACAGCGGCAGTGTGAGCAGGTAGCCGCCGGCGATGGCCAGGAACGGCCCGGACGACACCGTGACGATCTGGCCGCCGGTGATCAGCTGGGCCAGCCCGCGGCCGGCCACCATCAAGATCAGTGTGGCCACGATCGGCTGGATCTTCAGTCCGGCCACCAGCCAGCCGTTCCACGCGCCCAGCACCAGGCACAGCCCAAGGGCGATGGCCACCGCGAGCACCACGGAGGTGCTGCCCAGCTGCACGCAGGCCATGCCGCCACTCACCGCCACCACCGCGCCGACCGACAGATCGATGCCCCGCGTGGCGACGACCAGCGTCATGCCGACCGCGACCAGGATCAGCGGGGCCCCGTTGCGCAGGATGTCGATGAGGTTGCCGTACAGGTGGCCGTCGCGGATCTCGACGGCGAAGAACCGCGGCGACACCGCGACGTTGCCGAGCAGCAGCGCCACCAGCGCCGCGGCCGGCCAGAACAGCCGATGCCTGGTCATGATCCGGTCCCGTCCGCGATGGTCGACATGATCTCCTCCGGGGTGAGCCCCTCGTTGGCCAGCTGGGCCACCACGCGGCGGTCGCGCAGCACGGCGACGTGATGGCTCAGCCGCAGCACCTCCTCCAGCTCGGCGGAGACGAACAGCACGGCCATGCCGTCCTCGGACAGCGACGCCACCAGCCGCTGGATCTCCGCCTTGGCGCCGATGTCGATGCCGCGGGTGGGCTCGTCCAGGATCAGCAGCCGCGGCTCGGTGGCCAGCCACCGAGCCAGCAGCACCTTCTGCTGGTTGCCGCCGGACAAGGTGCCCACCACCGCCTCGGGGTCGGCCGGGCGGATGTCCAGCGCCTCGATGTAGCGGGCGGCCAGTTCCAGCTGCCGCCGCCGCGGGATCGGCCGCAGCCAGCCGCGGTCGGCCTGCACGGCCAGCGCGATGTTCTCGCGGATGGTCAGCTCCGCGATCAGGCCCTCGGTCTTGCGGTTCTCGGAGCAGAAGGCGATGCGGTGCTTCATCGCCACCCGCGGCGAGCGCAGGTGCACCCGCTGCCCGTCGACGTCGACCGTGCCGGCGTCGGCGTGGTCGGCGCCGAACAGCAGCCGCGCCAACTCGGTGCGGCCGGAACCGAGCAGCCCGGCCAGTCCGACCACCTCGCCGCGGCGGACTGTTAGCGCGAACGGCTCGATGGCGCCGCTGCGCCCCAGCCCGTCGGCGGCCACCAGCACCGGCCGGTCGGCGTCGGGCCGGGACCGCTCGGACACCTCCAGCTCGTCCAGCGCGGCCAGTTCCTTGCCGATCATCTTCCGGACCAGCTCGACCGGCGTCATCTCGGCCGTGGGGTACTCGCCGACGAGCTTTCCGTTGCGCAGCACGGTCATCCGGTCGGCGATGGCGAACACCTGGTCGATGAAGTGGGACACGAACAGGATGGCCATGCCGTCGGCGCGCAGCGCCCGCAGCACGTCCATCAGCTGCTCGACCTCCTTGGCGTCCAGACTGGACGTCGGCTCGTCGAGCACCAGCACGCGGGCCTGCACGTCCAGCGCGCGGGCGATCGCCACCATCTGCTGCACGGCGATCGACTGGGTGCCCAGCTCGGCCGACACGTCGACGTGCAGGTCGAGCCGGGCCAACAGTTCCTCGGCCCGCTTGCGCATCCGCGACCACTGGATGCGGCCGAACCGGCGCGGCTCACGGCCGATGAAGATGTTCTCCGCGACCGACAGGTTCGGGCACAGGTTCACCTCCTGGTAGACCGTGCTGACGCCGGCTCGCTGAGCCTGGTCCGGGCCGCCGAAGGACACCGGCGACCCGGCCAGCTCGATGGTGCCCGCGTCCACGCCCTCGACCCCGGTGAGCACCTTGATCAGGGTCGACTTGCCGGCGCCGTTCTCGCCCATCAGGGCGTGCACTTCGCCGGGAAACAGGCGGAAATCGACGTCGTCCAGGGCAGTGACGCCGGGGAACCGCTTGTGGATGCCGGTCATCCGGAGGATCGCTCGGGATTGGTTCATCGCCTGGCCGTTCTGGGGGTGGACGCGGGCTGACACGATCAGTACTGGCGGCTGGGCAGCGCGGCCTTGGCCGCCGCCTGGTCGAACGCGGTCTCCTTGGTCAGGATGCGGTTGGGCACACTCTGCCCGGCGGCCACCTTCTTGACCAGGTCCATCAGCTGCGGGCCGAGCAGCGGGTTGCACTCGACCACGTAGTTGAACTTGCCGTCGGCCAGCGCCTGCAGGCCGTCATGGGTGCCGTCGACCGTGACGATCTTGATGTCCTTGCCGGGGGTGAGGCCGGCGGCCTGGATGGCGTCCAGCGCGCCGAGGCCCATGTCGTCGTTCTGCGCGAACAGCAGGTCGATCTTGCTCTGCGACTTGAGGAACGACTCCATCACCTGCTTGCCCTGGGCCCGGGTGAAGTCACCGCTCTGGGAGGCGACGATCTTGAACTTCGGGTCGGCCTTGACCACGTCGTTGAAGCCCTTGGAGCGGTCGTTGGCCGGCGCGGAGCCGGTGGTGCCCTCCAGCACGGCGACGTTCACCGGCGCGGTGGCCGACGCGTACTCCTTGGCCACCCAGTCACCGGCCTCCTTGCCCTCGTTGACGAAGTCCGAGCCGAGGAAGCTCTTGTACAGCGTGGTGTCCTTGGAGTCGATCGCGCGGTCGGTGAGGATCACCGGGATGTTCGCGGTCTTGGCCTCCTTCAGCACCGTGTCCCAGCCGGTCTCCACCACCGGCGAGAACGCGATCACGCTGACCTTCTGCTGGATGTAGGAGCGGATGGCCTGGATCTGGTTGGCCTGCTTCTGCTGAGCGTCGGAGAACTTCAGCGTGATGTCGGCGGACTTGGCCGACTCCTGGATCGACTTGGTGTTCGCCGTCCGCCAACCGCTCTCCGCGCCGACCTGGGCGAAGCCCAGGGTGATGGCGCCGTCGCCGCCGCCCGCGGCGGTGGAACCGCCGCCACAGCCGGCCAGCATGGACAGGCCGAGCGCGCCGGCCATGAGCAACGCCACTCTGGTACGTACCACGTTCACTCCTCGATCACCGTTGATCCGATCCGTTAGCGCTAACATTCGACGGGCTCGGTGGCGGCGCGCCGGGCCGTCCCGCCCGTTATCGGGGGCCGGTGCTCTCCCGCACGATGAGCTCCGGCGTGATCAGCTGACGCGCCCCGCGGTCCTCCTCACGCAGCCGCCGCAGCAGCAACTCGAACGCCTGCCGGCCGACCTCGATGAAGTCCTGCCGGACGGTGGTCAGCGGCGGGCTGTAGTACGCGGCCTCGGGCACGTCGTCGAAGCCGACCACGTGCACGTCCCTCGGCACGGCGACGCCGGCCTCGGCGAAGGCCCGCAACAGGCCGAGCGCCATCTGGTCGTTGGCCACGAACACCGCGGTGACATCGCCCATCGCCACCAGCTTCTGCCCCGCCTCGTAGCCCGATCGCGGACTCCAGTCGCCGTGCAGCACCGGCGGCACCCGAAGGTCGTGCGCCATCAGGGTCGCCAGCCAGCCCCGTTCCCGGGCCCCGGCCTCCAGCCAGTCCGACGGACCGGCCACGTGCCACACGGTTTCGTGCCCGAGGGCCAACAAGTGCTCAGTGGCCCGCCGCGCACCGTCGAACTGGTCCACGGTCACCACCGGAACCGGTGCCGAGTCCGCCGCGCCGACAGCGACCAGCGCGACGTCACGGGGCACGACTTCCAGCGCGTGACCGGCCGACACGTGCGGCGCGATCACCAGGATGCCCTCGACCGCCTGCCGGCGCAGGTTCTCCACAGCGTCCGAAATGGACTGTGGCTGCGGCCGGCCGACACTGGAGATGGTGATGGCGTAGCCGGCCTCACGCGCCGCGTGCTCGATGCCGTACAGCATGCTGGCCGGCCCGAACAGCGTGGAGTCCAGCGCGACCACGCCCAGCGTCTCGGACTTGCCCGTCGCCAGCGTCCGCGCCGCCGAGTTGGGGCGGTAGTCCAGCTCGCGAATGGCCGCCTCGACCCGGGCGCGGGTCTCCGGGCGCACCGGTCCGGTGCCGTTGATCACCCGGGACACCGTCATGTGCGACACGCCCGCCACCTCGGCCACGTCCGTCAGGCTGGCCTGGCGTACGCCGGGCGCACCCGCGTTCTTGCGACCGCCTTCGGTCGAGGATGTGCGTGCCACCTGTGTCAGCCCCCGTCATCCGCGGTTCACCACCGCTTGTCGAGGTGCACAGTGTTAGCGATAACAGGCCGGTGGTCAATGACCGTTCGGATAACGGTTCGATGCCGGCCGTCGAACCGGTCGTGTGGGCCGCGAACGGCCCGGTCGACGCGTCGGCCCGATGATCTGTGAGCGCTAACATCAGGCGCATGAGGAAACCGCCGGCGCGGCGCCCGTGCTTTGCCGAACGGTGAGGCCGGGCACGATCCGCCGCACCTCGGGCTCACTCTCGCCCTCGAACTGGCGCAACACCATGTCCACCGCGACGGCGCCGAGTTCGGCCGTCGGCACCGCGACCGAGGTGAGCGGGATCGGTGGCCGCCGGGCCGTTTCCTCCCGGCACACCGCGACAACCGAGATGTCCTCGGGCACGCGTAGCCCCAGGGCGGACAGCTGCTCGAGCACGTTCGGCAGCGTGACCTCGTTCTCCACCGCCAGCGCGGTGACACCTGGCTCCCCGGCCAACAACCCTTGCAGGCAATTGCGCACGGCGTCGCCGGAATCGCCACACGGCCGCCGGCGCACCCGTAGACCGGCCCGTCCCGCCGAGGCCTCGAACGCCCGCGTGCACTGCCGCGCGTAGTCGGCACCCCAGGCGTAGGTGGACAACGGCGAGCCGACCAGCCCGACGGTCCGGTGGCCCAGGCCGACCAGGTGTTCGACGACGCTGTCGGCCGCCGCCTCGAAGTCGAGGGTCACACACGGCAGGCCCGTCGACTGCGCCGGCTCGCCGACCAGCACCACCGGGCGGCCGAGGGCCGTCAGCGCGGGGATCCTCGGATCCGATGCCCGCACGTCCGTCACGATGAGCGCGTCGGCGACCGCGGTGGACACCGCCCGCCGCAGGGCGGCCATGCCGGAGCCGTGGGTGAGCAGCAGCAGGTCGTGGTCCCGGGCCCGGGCAGCCGTCATCACCGCGCCGACCAACCTCGTCAGCGCGGCCGGCACCGCGGTCGCCGCGGGCAGCGGCGCCAGCAGGCCCAGCACGCTCGTGCGCTGGCGGGGCGCCGACGTCCGCCGGCTCATCGGCCGGTAACCGAGTTGGCGAATGCACTGCTCGACCAGCCGGCGGGTGTCGGCGGAGATCGGCCTTTTCCCGTTGAGCACGTAGGACACCGTGCTGGGCGCAACCCCGGCCGCCCGGGCCACGTCGATGATCGTCACCACGCGCCGGCTCCTTTGCCGTCGAATTCCGTCGATGAGGAGGGAAAGTAGACGAGAGCGGAGACGCCACACAAGCATGGATTGCAATCGTTAGCAATGTCGCGTGTCGAATGTGTCGAACACATCGACAGAGAAAATATGTCCAGACCACTCGACGGGCAATTCACTGTGCCGCGTATCACCTGGTCACCGGTTTGCGCCGCGGGAAAACATCCCATGTTCGAACAGGGCCGCCGCCACCTATTATTCGACTCGCGAACAAAGGCGCTGACCGGCCGCGGCGGCCCGGTTCAAGCCAGCCGAACACCGGCCGCCGCCATAGTTGGCGAGTGCCTGCCCGGCCGGGTAAGTCCGGTGTTGGTTGTCGAGGCAACAACACTCAGAAGCCCGGATTGTCGGTACCGGTCACGGTGAGCAGCACCGCCTCATGGGCGGGCACGTCGACGGTGTAGCTCGTGGTCATCGAGCCACGGTCGGCGGCGCTCCACACGTCGCGGACGGACGCGGCGGCGGCCAGGCCCAGGTCGGCGAACCGCACGGTGATGGCGGCGGCGGAGCCGGTGCAGTTGAGCGCGACCACCGCGCGACGGCCGCCGCCGGCCAGCACCTTGCTGTAGACCTGACGGCCGGTCTGCGCCTCGGCGACCTTCACCCCTTGCCGGCCAAGGGAATCCTGGTCGATGGCGATGACCTCGCGGTTGGTGAGGGCTGCTCGGGTGTCGGCGCTCATCGTCACGATGTTGTTGCCGGCCAACAGCGGGGCACCGGAGACGGCCCACAGGCTCAGGTGGGTCCGGTTCTGCGCGGGGCTGAAGCCCGGCATACCGACCACGAGCATGTCCGGGTCGTTGTAGTGCCCCGGCCCCTGCGCGCCGGGGTGTTGCGCGGCATCGAAATTGCCCAGCACGTGGTCCATCGACGGGCGCTGCCCCCAGTAGATGATGTCGTTGGAGTCGCGCCACATGGTGGACATCCCCGGCGCCCAGGTCCACGGCGACTGTCGGCCCCAGTCGCAGATGGACAGCACCATCGGCCGGCCGGTCGTCGCGGTGGCGCGGCCGATCGAGGTGCTGATCGCCTGGTACGTGCTCCGCGCGTCCAGGCCCTCGTGGTCGCCGCCGCACCAGTCGACCTTCACGAAGTCGAAGCCCCAGCGGGAGAACTGGAGGAAGTCCTGGTCGTAGTGGCCCTCGCTGCCACTGCCCGGCGCCGCCGGCCGGCCGGTCGGGTAGTAGTACCCGCACCCGTCGCGACCGGCGTCGGTGTAGATGCCCGCCTTCAGCCCCTTGCTGTGGATGTAGTCGGCGATCGACGCCATGCCGCCGGGCCAGTCCTGTTGGTCGACGGTGATGGTGCCGGCGCTGTCCCGCGTGCCCTGCCACCAGCCTTCGTCGATGTCGACGTACTGATAGCCGGCGGTCTTCATGCCGCTGGCGGCGATGGCGTCCACCTACGCCTTGATCACGTTGGCGTTGATGGCGGCGGCGAAGCTGTTCCAGGAGGCCCAGCCCATGGGTGGCGACGTCACCCCCGCCTGAGGTCCGGCCACCGCCGCCGCGGCTTGTCCCAACACCAGCGTCAGCGTCGCGGCGATGACCGACACGGCGCGCGCACCGCCTCGTCCGAGCAGCTCGCGCCCCATGCCCATCCTTCCGCCGATGTTGGCGCTAACGCTGGTCAGCGCTCGGTGTAGAGGAACCCGACCTTGTCCACCTCGTCGCCGGATCGGCCGTGGAAGCCAGCGATCTGCCAGCCGTCGGGCGCCGTGCGCGTCACGCAGTCCGACGTGGTCGAGCCACCGGACAGCGAGCGCCCGAGGTTGGTGACGAACCGGGCCGAGAAGACGCGGGTGTTGCCCTTGTACTTGCCCTGGCACAGGGTCGCCGAGGTGACGTACTCGTTGTCGCCCAACGTCAACGACGCCGGGTCGCCGCCGCTGCCGCCGTGCGCGAGTGTCGTGCCGTCGGCCAGGGTGACGCCGACCTGGTCCACCCGGGAGCCGCTGCGCAGCGACACCGTGCGGACGCGCGCCGCCGCCGGCACCGACGGGACATCGGTGAAGTAGTCGCCATGCGGGCCGCCGAACTGGTCGGACAGCCGCAGCGCCGGGTTGCGCGTCCAGCTGAACCGCGCCGCGATGGGGTCGTGGTCGGACAGCATCCGGCCCGCGTCGTCGAGGAACTTGGCGTGCTCGTTGTTGTAGTACGTCGCGTTGAGGTCGATGAGCTTGCTGCCGCGGTAGAGGATCTTGTCCACCACCTCGCAGTCGTTGGTGATGTGCTGCTCGTCGCACACCAGGGCCGGGCTGCCCGGGGCCGGCGCGCTGCCGTTCCGGGCGAGCTGCACCCACGCGTCGGTCAGGCCGTTGGCGGCGGCGAACCCGGCGATGGTGTCGGCGGCACGGGTGTAGCGGGTGTTGGTGTCGCCCATGACGATCACCGCGTTGCCGGCCGAGTGCGACTGGATGAAGTCGCTCAGCTGAGCCAGGTTCGACGCCCGCGACGACTCGTCACCGCTGTTGTCGCCGGCGTTCGTGTGCAGGTTGTAGAGATCCACGTACACGCCCTCGGCGAGCCGCTCCCGCATGAAGGTGAAACCCTTCGGCGTCAGGCAGTCCCCCGAGTCGAGCTGGCACGACTTCCAGTGCGCACGCTCGAAGTCGTCCTCGTCGTACGGCAAGGACGACACCGTGTTCAGCCCGCTGCCGATGCCCGCGCCGCCACTGGTCGGCGTCCGGTACGGGTGGCTGTCCGCGGCGTACAGCGCGGCGTGGTAGTTGAAGTCCTCCTCCACGTGCACGATGTCGTACGCGCCGAGCCGCTGACCGATGCTGGTCGTCGCGGACTGCCGTGGCGTCGGAGCGCTGGAGATCCCCTCCGGCAGGCCGGCCACGTTGTAGCTCAGCACGGAGAAGCTGCCGCTATCGGTGGTGTCGGCGTGCACCGTCGCCGGCGCGACCATGGCTCCCGCGACGACAAGGGCGGCAAGGCGTTTCCTCACGAGCTCTCCCCTACGATTCGGCCCGTCGGGCCGCACAGCGTGGTGGTTGTCGAACAACGCCAACGGATGTTCTTCTGCTTGTGCCAGCGGGACATCCACGGCCGACCCGGCAGTGTTAGCGCTCACACTTGCCCGGTCGAACGAATGATCAGCGGTTCGGCCGGGAACCGTCAAGAGCCGAACCCGAGATTCCCCCGCCGGCAACCCGTTGGTCGCCGGCAGTCATCCGGCCACCACACCGATCCGTCGAATTCGACGTCTGCTCACCCGTTCGCCCAGCGGCCGCAACCCCCCGTCGGCGGAGGACATCCGTCCCGGCCGAACGGCCGGGACGGCGAAACCTCGGCTACGACCAGGAGCGCAGTGCGGCCAGCACGGCGGGCCAGGTGTCGTGGCCCGCCGCCGGCATGGGCAGCACGACCTGGGTGGCGATGTCGCCGAACCGGGCCTTCAGCCGGTCGGCCACCTGCTCGGGTTCGGCGACGACCGCGAACGCCGCCAGCACGTGGTCGTCGATCGCCGGCCCGAGCAGGTCCAACCGGCCGGCGGCCGCGAGCTCGACCGCCTCGTCGGCCAGCTCGCCCCAGCCGTGGAACTCCAACACCGGCCGGTAGCTGGGATTGCCGGCGTAGAAGGCGATCTCCTGCTTGACCAGGTCCTTGGCCCGCTCGAACTCGGCCGGAGTCGAGCCGGTCACCAGGAACGAGGGCGGGCCGATCCGGAAGCCGGCCATGGTCTTTCCGGCCTTGGCCCGTCCCCTGGCCAGCGCCGGCAGGGTCACTTCCCGCAGGTAGCGCTCGGTCATGAAGTTGTGGCACAGGAACCCGTCCGCGACCTCGCCGGCCACCTCAGCCATCCGCGCGCCGACCCCGGACAGGGTGATGCCCGGGTAGCCGTACTCGTTGGGGCCGGGGTCGAAGAACGGTGGAAGTTCGGTGTGGGTGAAGAAATCCCCCCGAAAATCCGGCTGCGTGCCGGTGCGGAACGCCGCCCAGATGGCGCGCACGGCCAGCACGTACTCCCGGATCCGGGCGGCGGGGCGGGACCACGGCAGGCCGTACCGGTGCCGGATCTGGCTCTCCACCCCACACGCCAGGCCGAGCGAGAACCGGCCCGCGCTCACCAGCTGCGCGTCATTGGCCGCGACCGCCATGGACATGGGGTTGCGGGCAAAGGCGATGGCCACGGTGGTCTGCACGTGCAGCGTGGTGGTGGCCTGCGCGGCCAGTGCCGCCAGCACGAACGGGTCGTGCTGGGCCTCCGCGATCCACAGCCCGTCGTACCCGGCCGCCTGCACCCGCTCGGCCGTCGCACCGATGTCCCGTGGGCCGGCCATCATGTCTCCGGTGTCGATCCGGACCATGCCTGTCTCCCTCGCTCGCGCTCCGGTTCGGGCGCACGCCGACCGGACCTCCGTTACCCCGTGCGGCCGGGATGACCAGCCGCTTTCCCTTGCTGCCAACGTGAAGTGCCCGGGCAGCTCGGCGGCGAGGTGGGCTCGCCGGCCCCAGTATCGATCGATGCGCTGGTGGCACAGGCTTTTCGGCACCGAGGCCGGCGACCGACGAGCCGGCAACCGAAGCGACACGGCACTTCTTTGGCGGGATTCATGGGTCGAGCCTTTGCCACAAGGGAGAACGGGCACATTGCCGTGCCCGTCTGTCGGGCCGGCTCGGGCGCGTCGGCAAATGGCGCAGACGCCGTGATGTCAGTTGCGAGGAGCGGTCGACACGCGGCGCAGGCCGAGACGATTCGGTAGCTGACCGACCACGGCTGCGAGGTCCGCGGCGGCGGGTTGGCGGGTGACCATGAAGAGCGTGAGCCGCCCAGGAACAGGGGCAAGGGAGAGCCGATCCGTGTCCTCGGCGTAGGCGCGTGCGAGGCCACGGGGTAGCACGGCGGGGCTGCGCAGCTGGCGGGCCATGCGCACCGCGGTCTCGGCGGTGGCCGCGGTGCGAGGACGAGCGCCGAGTTCGGAAAGCCGGTGGTGCAGCGCGTCGGTCGACATGTCGTAGGTGTAGGCGACGACGTCGAGGCCAACGAAAGGCCGTCGTCCATTGTGGACGGCCACGCCGGCCGGGGTCAGCACGGCAAGACGGTCGCTGCCCACCGGTACGGCGGTCACCGTGGCGGGTAGGCGCATCTGGTTGGCGATGGCGACGAAGGCCGCGTCGAGCGAGCCTTCGCCGACCGATGCGACGAGCAGGTCACCGTGCTCCACAACCTGATGGACGGTGGCGCCAGCGATCAACTCCTCCAACGCGGGGAACAACCACGGCGCGAGGCTGCCGAACGTGCCGACCGTCAATGTGCGCACGCGCGCCGCCGCCCGCGTCCGGTCGAACATCGCACCGAGATGGCCGAGCACATGGGCAGCGTCCGCGCACAGGGCACGACCCGCTGGCGTCGGTCGCGCACCGGTGGTGTCGCGGTCGAACAGCCGCTCGCCGATCCGGCGTTCGAGGGCGGCCAGCCGGTTGCTCGCCGCCGGCTGGCTGATGAGCAGTTCACGCCCGGCGGCCCCGAGCGAGCCGTGCCGCGCCACCGCCTCGACCAGCCGGAGGTCCTCGACCGACGGAAATGAGGTCATAAGCACAGCTTATGACCTCAGGTCCTGATCCGACGGCTACCCGGGGCCACCGGAACAACCAACGATCGACGCATGAACGCCAGACGTGACATCGCCTCGATGCTGACCACGACCTTCGTGACCTGGATGGGACAGCGGATGACCGCCGTCGCGCTGCCCCTCGTCGCGTTGGCCGGCACCGGATCGGCCTGGTCGACCGGCTTGGTCGGCGGCGCGGTCGGCCTGCCGACGCTGTTGTCGCCCTGGTGGGCCAAGGGCCTCCGGCAGCGGCTGACGACGGGCCGATCGCTCGCACTCGTGCTCGTAGTCCAGGCCGTCGGGCTGCTCATCGTCCCCTTGGGCACGGCGTTCGGCGGTGTCGGCGCGCTGCACCTGATCACCGCCGGCCTGGTCACCGGGTGCGCGACCGCGGTGAGCGGACCGGGACAGCGGGCGTTGTTGTCGGACATCTCCGACGGACTCGGCACCGCCGTCGCCACGAAGATGTTGGCCTGGCAGGACTTCGCGCATCGGATCACCATGATTCTCGCGCCGCCGCTGGCCGGCTGGGCCGTCACGGTCGGCGGGCCGCTGCCGTTGCTGTGGGCCGAGGCCGCCGGCGTCGGCGTGGCCGCGGCGGTCCTGCTGACCGTCCGAGGCGTCGCCACAAGCCCACCAGAAAACCCTCCGAGCTTGCGTCATGTGCTGGTGGGACACCGGGACATCCGGCTGGCTGTGGTGATGTCCGGCGTCGGCGGACTGGTGTGGTTCGCCTTCACGCTCGGTCTGGCCATCCTCGGCGTCCAAACAGGACAGCCGGGAGTGCTGATCGCGGCCGGCATGACCGGGTACGGCATCGGCTCGCTGGCCGGCGCGCTCCTCGCCCCGATCCTCGTGCCGCGGCTGCCGGAGCTGATCACGATGGCCACCGGCTGGGCCGTGCTGGGCCTGGCGTTCGCGGCCCTGCCCATGGTGACCGCGTCCCCGACAGCCGTGGGCGGTGTGGCATTGGTCGGCGGTTTCGCCATGCCGCTTGGCATCGGCGCGCTCAACCGGCTGATCACCACTCGTACCGACGGCGCGGACCGGCGAGCGGCGTTCGCCGCGGAGAGCCTCGTGCACGACGGCGCGGTGTCGATCGGCTTGCTCGCCGGTGGCGCCGTCATCGGGCTCGTCGGGGCCGGCGTGACGCTTGTCGCCGCCGGCGTCCTCCAGCTCGCCACGGCCCTGGTCGTCGGCCCTTGGTCAGCAATCCGGCAGGATCCGGCACAGCGCCTCCAGCGCCGGGCCGTAGCCGTGGTCCGGCGGGGTGGCGTAGCCGACGACCAGGCCGTCCTGGGCGGGCATGGTGGCCGCGGGGTGCCGGAAGGCGGCGAGCCCGTCCAGGGCGATGGACTGCCAGGTAGCAGCCTTGACGACGGAACGCTCGGTGCCGGGCGGCAGGCGCAGCACCGCGTGCAGGCCGGCGGCGATGCCGGTCGGCACGATGTGCGGGGCGAGCGTGGCGACGAGGCGGTCACGGCGGGCGCGGTAGCGCTGGCGCATACGGCGAATGTGCCGGTCGTAGTGGCCCGAGTCGATGAAGTCGGCGAGGGTGAGCTGGTCCAGCACGCTTGACCACGCCTCCCGCTCCCCCTTGGCCGTCAACACGGCGGCGACGAGGTGTTCGGGCAGCACCATCCAACCGAGCCGCAGCGCCGGCGACAGGCTCTTGCTCACCGAGCCCAGATAGACGACCCGCTCCGGATCCAGGCCTTGCAGCGCACCGACCGGCTCGCGGTCGTAACGGAACTCGCCGTCGTAGTCGTCCTCGAGGATCAGGCCGCCACCGGCTCGAGCCCAGTCCACCGCCGCCACCCGACGCTGCGGGTCCAGCGGGCCGCCGGTCGGGAACTGATGGGCCGGCGTGAGCAGGGCGACCCGCTGCTCACCGGTCAATTCCTCAGTGTCGGCACCATGTTCGTCGAGCGAGAGCGGGACGGTCCGCACGGCCGCCGTGTCCACAATGGACCGATGAAACGCCAGCCCGTACGACTCCACCGCCAACGGGCCGCGCAGAACTCGGCCACCGAACAACAACCTCAGCGCATGAGCCACCCCGGAGCACACCACGATCCGCTCGGGGGTGGTTCGCACGCCACGGGCCCGGGCCAGGTACTCGGCCAGCGCCCGGCGCAGTTCAAGGCGGCCGCGTGGATCGCCTGGGCCGAAGGCGTCGTTGGGGGCGGCGGTCACCGCGCGGCGGGCCGCGGCCAGCCAGGCTGAGCGCGGGAAAGAGGCGGGATCGGGCTGCCCCTGGCGCAGGTTGTGCGCTATCGGCGCCGCGCTCGCGGCGGCCTTGGGCACACGCGGGGATCGGACGGGTTCGGCCCGGGAGGCCACCTGCGTGCCGGAGCCCTGCCGGGCGACCAGCCAGCCCTCGGCGACCAGCTCGGCGTAGGCATCGGCGACCGTGTTCCGGGCCAGCCCGAGATCGGCCGCGAGGGACCGGTAGGGCGGCAGCCGGGTGCCCGAAACCAGTCTGCCGTCCCGGATCGCGTCACGCAGCGCCCGGATCAGCGCGGCCCGTCGACCGCCCGGGCCGGCCAGCTCCAGGTGCAGGTCCCGGCCCAGATTGGCCCAAGAATCCATCACGGAATTGAACCCTAGCGGAGGTCATTCCCGGCCATAGCGTTGTGCCCATGACGAACCGCATCGACTTCGCCAAGACCGCCCCCGCCGCCTTCCGGGCCCTGATCGCCTTCGACGCCGCCGCCCGTCAGGGCCTGGACCCCGCACTGGTCGAGCTGGTGCAGATCCGGTCCTCGCAGCTCAACGGCTGCGCCTACTGCCTGCACATGCACACCTCGGACGCCCGCAAGGCCGGCGAGAGCGAGGAACGCCTGCACATGATCGCCGTCTGGCGCGAGGCATCGGCCTTCTTCACCGACCAGGAGCGCGCGGCCCTCGAGCTGGCCGAAGCCGTCACGCTGGTGTCGCAGTCCGGCGTCCCGGACACGGTGTATGCCAACGCCGCGAAGCACTTAGACGAGCCCGAGCTGGCCCAACTGCTGGCGCTGATCTTCACGATCAACACGTGGAACCGGATCGCCCTGAGCACCGCCAAGGTGCCGGGCACGGACACGCGCCGGCGCTGACGGTGCGACGCCCCCGGCCGGGGAACCGGGGGCGTCGGCCTCGTCACGGTGAAGAGCAGTTCACCGTTGGCTGTGCGGGATTGGACCCGGTCACGTTCATGGTGAGTCCGAACGTGGTCGAGCCGTCGGCCGGCACGGTCCGGTTCCAGTCGGCGTTGCGGACCACGGTGAGTGACCCGTCCTGCGTCATGGCGCCGTTCCAGACACTGCCGATCGTCTGCCCCGCCGGCTGGGTCCAGCTGACGGTCCAGCCGTTGATCGGCGCGGTGCCGTGGTTCATCACCTGCACGGTGGCCTGGTAGCCGCCGTTCCACTGCTGGGTGATGTCGAACTCGGCCATGCAGCCGTGGTCGCCGCTGCCGGGCGGTGGCGGCGGCGGCGCGTCCTTGATGCCGGTGACCTCGCCGTGCCCGCCGTCGAACGTCACGTCGGAGCAGCCGTAGAAGGTCTCGTTGCTGTCCGACCGCTTCCACACCGAGTAGATGATGTGCCGGCCGGTCTTGTTGGCCGGCAGCGCCCCGGACCAGTCGTACTGGCCGTTGACCGTGCCGACCTGGCCGGTCACCGGCGGGTGGTCCACCGTGAGGAACGGCTGGTCCTCCAGCTCGTCCCAGGTCAGCGGCTTGGTCGGGTCCCAGCCGTCCTTGGTGACGTAGGTGTAGAACCAACCGGGGTGCGCGGCCCAGGCGTTGTAGGCGAAGTCGAAGCTCGCCCCGGCCGTGAGGTGCGTGACCGGCCAGTTGCCGACCTGGTCGAAGCCGGCGTAGTTGGGATTGCCGCCGCTGCACAGCTTGCCGTCGGGAATGAAGCCGCGGGTGCGGCCGGCCCCGTCCGAACGCAGCACCGCGAACCAGTTGTACAGCGAGTTCGCGCCGCTCACGTTCACCGCCGCCGAGCAGGCGGGGTTCTGCGGCACGATCTGGCCGGTCGAGCTCAGCCCGTCCTCCCAGCACAGGAAGGTGCGGCTACCGGGTTTCATCATCGCGCCGTGCGCCGAGGCGGGCCCCGCCCCGAGCAGCACCAGTGCCGCGCTCGCCGCGATCACGACGAGCGATCTCCACATCTTCACGATCAACTCCTCAACAGCCGATTCGTGTGGTGGCCACGGCGACGTCGTCGAACCACAGCGTGTCGTCGCCGCCGGCATAGCTCTCCCAGCCGAACCGCAGGTCGACCGGCGCGGGATGCCAGGAGCCCCGGGCCAGCCACTGCTGATCGATGTCCGGTGTCGGCACGCCGTCGACGACCAGACCCGGCACCACGGCGCCGTCCAGCCAGGTCTGGAGATGCCCGCTGTCCAGCCCGAACTCCAGGCAGTGCCAGCTGCCGACCGGCAGCGGCCGGCTCTGCGACACACCGACCGGGCTCTGCGCCGGCAGCGTGGCGTCGTCGGACTCGCGGTTGAACTGCAACGCCCCGTTCTGGCCGCCCATGCGCAGGTCACGGCCGCCGTCGTTGGTGTCCTTCATGGCGAGGAAGGTGACGTGTCCGGTCGGCAGCAATGTGCTGTGCCGGAGGTAGTACCGCACGTACAGCGGCGTGCCGCCGGGCAGCTTCGTGCCGAAGAAGGCGTGGTTGCAGTAGTACGCCTTGCCGTCGACCCGCATCGAATGGCTGCCGCTGTGCGCGACCGTGCTGTCCAGCGACACCGTGCCGGTGCCTTGGCAGTTGGCCGCGCCGGTCGTCCACAACCCGGTCTGCGTCTCGAAATCGTCGCTGAGCACCGTGGTCGTCGGGTGTGGCAGCAGCGCCGTGATCAGCGCCGCCGCCACCAGTATCCGCATGTCAGCTCACCCCGCAGGTGGTGCCGTCAACGGCGTAGCCGGTCGGCTGACCGGAGGAGGATCCGTTGGCCTGGAAGCCGATCGACGCGCTGGCCCCGGCGGCCAGGGTCGGCGACCAGGTCGGCGCCTTGGCCGTGACGGTGCTGCCGCTCTGGCTCACCGTCGCGTTCCAGCCGTTGAGTAGCTGCACGCCGGCGGGTTCGGTCCAGGTCAGCGTCCAGTTGGTCAACGGCGCGCTGCCGGTGTCCTTCAGCGTCACGGTGGCGTTGAAGCCGCCGTTCCAGCTGCTGTCGACGTGATAGGTCACGGCGCAGGAGGCAGGCGGCGGGGTGGGGCCGCCACCGCCACCTCCGCCGCCGCCGACCGGCGGGATCAGGTACGGCTGGAGAATCGACTGCTTGTTCTGGTCGACCGTCTTCCAGTCGTCCTTCAGGATGCCGCCGGTGTCCCCGGAGTCCGGGTTCCACGACCAGTAGGTGAAGCTCATCCCGGTCGGCCCGGTTCCCATGTACGCCAACAGCTTCTGCAGCCAGACCTTGTCCTTGGGATCGACCAGCGTGCTGCCGAACTCGCCGACCAGCACCGGCGCGATGTGCTGCTTGACCAGGTAGCCGAAGAAGTGGTCCCACAGCGCCGGCATGTTGGCCGGGAACGTCGGGTCGTCGAACCAGGTCTGGTGGAACACCGAGGTGGCGTACTCGTGCGCCGAGTAGACCAGCTTGTCCGATTTGGACAGTCGCACCGGGTACTGTGCGGCGGCCGACAGGTTGCCGCCCCACCAGCCGCACTGCGGATCGCCGGTGCCGGGCACGCAGTCGATGCCCTCGACGATGATCAGCACGTCCGGGTTGACCGCCAGGATGGCGTTGCCGGCCCGCTCGGCGGCCAGCCGCCAGTCATGAGCGGTGTCGCCGCACCCCCAGCAGGCGCCGCCACCGCCCTGGACGGTGTGTGGCTCGTTGTGCAGGTCCATGCCGACCACGGTCGGATTTCCCTTGTACCGCTGGGCGAGCATGGTCCAGTCGGACAGCCACCGGCTCTCCGGGTACTGCGCGGTGTACCACAGCGGCGACTGCGCGCCGCTGTCCGGACGGTGCTGGTCGAGCACCACCCGCATGCCCTTGCTGCCGATGTAGTCGATCACCTTGTCCAGGATCTGCATGGCGGACAGGCCGATCAGCTCCGGGTTGGAGTTGGCGTCGATGCTGTTCGGCGTGGAGCCGGGATCGAACAGCTGGTTGGAGTAGGGCACCCGGACGGCGTTGTAGCCCAGTGACGCCATCTGGTCGATCATGTCCTTGTAGTTGCGGGACCACAGGCCGTGGAAGGTGTAGTTGGCCGTCTCAGGGCCGAACCAGTTCAGGCCGGTCAGCCGGACCGGGGCCCCGCTCGAGTCGACGATCTGCGAGCCGACGGTGTGGTAGTAGCCGGCGCTCGGGGCCGCAGTGCTGCCGAATACCGCCGGGACCGGGCCCGCCGTGACAACGGCGAGCCCGACCGCGGCGGCGACGGCGGTGAGCCATCGCTTCATGAGCACCTCATCCGAACAGGTCGACGTGGGTGGCGAAGGCGGTCGCGATCTCCGACTGCGACCAGAACCGGTGGTAGGTGAAGGTGGGCGCCGGCCCACCGTCCAGATAGGACTGGACCTTGGACCAGTCGGGGTCGTTCTTGTAGAAGGTCCGGATGGACTCGAAGGTGGAGCTGGAGTTGATCTTGTCACCGTTGGGCATGGTGCCGGTCCAGCCCGGCGGCACGTACAGGCCCTGGTCGGCCGAGGCGTCGTAGGCGTCGTCGAACCGGTTGTAGTCGGCCCGCGTCTCGGGCACCGCGATGCCCTTGGCGTCCTCGTGCCCGGTCAGCGCCGTGAGCAGGCCCTCGGCCACCGTCTTCGACTTCGTGTCACCGGACCCGGCCGCGTAGTACATCAGGGTCTTGGCCAGCGAGGCCGCGACGCCGACGTCCTGGCTGTAGTTCTTCACGCCAACGTGCAGGCCGGTGTTGCCGCCCGGGCTGGTGGCGTTCCACGTGTCCGGCGCGCCGGTCCAGGTCAGGTCGGACGGGATCTGGAACGAGCCGCCGGTGCCGACGGTGGTGTTGGCGATCGCCCACGGCACCCACTTGTCCAGCACCTTCTTGGCGCGGGCGTCCTTGGTCGCCTGGTAGTACTCGGCGACCCGCTCCATGCCCCACGTCTGGAAGCCGAACCACTGGTTGCTCGGCGGGTCGTGCCACACCGGCTGCCAGTCGTAGTACATGCCGTAGAAGGTCGGGTCACCGGCCGGCGGCGTGCCGTACTGGCCGTCCCAGCTGTTGGTGGCCCCACCGGCGATGCCGCCCTCGCTGGACTGCAACCACTGCAGGAACTCCAGCTGCCGGCCGAGGCTGGTCGCCCAGTCGCTGGCGCCGCTGGCGGACAACGGCTTCATCCCCGGATCGGTCGAGAGCGCGTACGCGGCGAGCGGGTTCTGGTAGCCCTGGTGCGCGGCCCCGTCACCGATCCGCCACGCCCACGCGTTCGAGGTGTCGGCCGAGCCGCCCCACGCGTAGTACCAGGAGATCAGGTAGTGCTCGCTGTCCTTGCCGCTGCCGGCGGGGCAGGTGCTCGCCCCGACACAGTTGCCGATCTTCTTGAAGTACTTGTCGAACAGCGAGTAGCGCAGGTAGTCGCCCATCTTGGACGCCTTCTTGACCACGTCGGCCACGGCCGAGGACTTGCCCTGGGCCTTGGCCCACTGCTCGGCCTGGAAGGCCACCTGCACGGCACGGGCGTCGGCGTCCGGCGCGTCGGTGTACTTCCACTGCTTGGCGTAGCTGGAGTCCCCGGTGAACAGGTCCAGATAGCCGTTCTTGCCACCGAACTTCATCATGTCGCAGGACGGCTGCGTGACCGTCTCCCACACCGACTCCTGCGCGCCGCGCTGGAAGGTGTTGATGAAGGCCGGCGCGGTGTTGGTGCCGTCCTCGCAGTGCCCGAAGCCGTAGATGTTGTCCACGTCGAGCAGCCAGTGCATGCCGTAGACGTCACTGGTGCCGTAGGCGGACTTCAGCTCGCCGGCGATCGGGTCGCTGCCGACGGACACGCCGCTCTGCAGCTGCGACGGGTACTTGGACGGGCTCGGGTACTCCGCCGCGTAGGTGGCCGGCTTGCTGGCGTTGTAGCCGGAGTTGGTCGGCTGGTCCGTGCTGGACGGGATGGCGAAGGTCTCCAGCGAGGTCCAGGCCGCGTTGAACGGGGCCCAGTCCTGGGTGATCCGGCCGTAGGACGCCTCCAGCCACAGGTAGTAGCTGAACGCCTCGGAGGTGGTCTCGTGACCGTAGTCCGGGGCCTCGACGATCAGCGTCTCCACCGAGTGGTAGGGCACAAGCAGGTTGCCCAACTTGCGGAAGTAGCCGCTGTTCGGGTCCTTGATCTTGTTGTACTGCTTGAGGAACTCCACCTGGTAGTCCGAAGTGGACTTGGAGACCTCGGTCGCGGTCACCGTGCCGGACGCGTAGCCGGTGGCGGTGGCGGTGAAGACCGCGGAGGCCAGGTCTCCCCCGTTGTCGGCCGAGGTGACGGTGACGTTCTGCGCGGTCTGCCAGTTCGACGGCGTGAACGTCAGACTGGTCGGCGCCGCCGTCAGGTCGGCGCTGCCCGAGGTCCGGGCCACCCCGACGGTGACGTTGCCGGTCGGCGCGCTGGCCAGGCTCACGCCGAAGGTCGCCGTCGAGCCCTGCTTGACGCTGACCGTCGCCGGTGAGGCCACGATCGTCGGGCCGGACAACACCTTCACCGCCACCGGACTGGAGGAGGTGGACGCGCCCTTGTCGTCGTAGGCCTTGGCGGTGATGGAGTACGTGCCGGCCGGCACGTTCGTCCAGTTGCCGGCGTACGGGGCGGTGGTGTCGGTGGCCAGCAGCGTGTCGCCGGCGTAGAACTCGACCTTGCTGATCGTGCCGTCGCTGTCCGCTGCCGTGGCGGCCAACGGAATGGTCGCCGGCGCGTTGTAGGTGTCGGTGGCGCGCGGCGAGGTCAGCGACACCGTCGGGGCCTGGTTCGGTCCGGTGCAGGCGGTGCCGTTCACGGCGAAGTCCGTCGGCGGCCGGTTGGCCGAGCCCTTGCTGCCGTTGAAGCCGAAGGACGTGGACGCGCCCGTCGGCAGATTCCCGTTGTAGCTCAGACTGTTAGCGGTAACCTTGGCGCCGGCCTGGGTGATGGTGGCGCTCCAGCCCTGCTGCACCTGCTGGCCGTCCAGGAAGGTCCAGGTCAGCGACCAGCTGGTCAGCGCGGGGCCGTTGTTGGTAAGGGCCACGTTGGCGGTGAAGCCGTTGGACCAGTCGTTGGTGGTGTAGACGACCGTGCAGGCCACGGCCGCCGCGTTCGCGGGGGTTGTCGGTGTGATCATGGCGGCGATCAGCGCCGCCGCGGTGCCGAGGGCAACCCGCAGTCGTCGACGCATGTGCAGGGATTCCTTTCCGGAATGGAACTCCCGTCCCGGGCGGGTCGGAGGAGGAGGCACCGCCCGGGACGGGAGAGGCTGACTACTGCACCGGCGGGTAGGCGTTGGTGACCAGCTGCGCGAACTGCGCCTGGAACCAGTGCCCGGACAGGGGCGCGTCGGGCAGGGCGCCGGTCAGGTTGCCACCGTTGGCCTGCTGGCTGCCGTGGAAGGTCGGGTCGCACATCGGGTCCGCGCCCTTGCCCTCGTCGTTGGGGATCGACTTGCTGGCCCCGTCCGACTCACCCGGCGGCTTGATCCACACGTACGCGTCGAAGTGCGGTGCCGGGCTGGCAGTGGGTCGCTGGCCGAGACCGGCGCCGTCCTGGTTGCACCAGTTGCCCCGGGCCAGCCGCCGGTCGACCCGCCCGGAGTTGACGTAGGTGTCCACTGTGGACCCGCTGGCGCCGGTCGGCCGCGCCGAGCCGCCCCAGCCGTTGCGCGAGGTGTCGATCAGCATGCCGATGCTGCTGGGCATGCCGGCCGCCACGAACGCGGCGTACATCGCGTTGTCGTAGTGGGACTCGTCGAAGTACGGGTTCCACTGGTAGAAGGTGGCCGACTTGAGCGGCTGCCCGCCGACGTTCAGGGTGGGATCGGTCAGGTACGGCTCGGTGACCGGCGTGTCGTTGGCGGTGTCGCTGATGAAGCCGTCAACGCTGTTCACGCCGGCGGTGGTGCCCCTGATCGTCTGCGTGATCAGGTTGACCGCCGGTTGCAGGTTGCTGTCCCAGCCCAACCAGGCCGAGTGCGCGATGTCGATGTAGTTGTAGACGTTGCTGATCGCGTGCAGCTTGTTCAGCGCGTACTGCACGCCCTGCACATAGGCGCCGCTGGACTGGGCCTCCGCGCACTTGGCCATCGAGGTGTTGGTGACCAGGTTGGGCAGCGAGTCCGGCTCGACGACCGTCACGATGCGCAGGCTGGCGTACTTCGGGTCGGCCATGATCGCCGCGATCGGGTCGATGTACTGCGACTTGTACTTGTTCAGGCCGTCCTGCGTGACCTGGAGCTCGCCGTTGGAGGCCAGCGCGGCGCAGTCGCGGTCGGGCAGGTCGTAGATCACGAACTGGGCCACGACGGGCGTGCCGCCGCTGGCCTGGGCGAGCGCCGCGTCCAGGTGGGCGCGCAGCCCGCGCTGGGTGTCGGTGCCGGCGATGGCGGCGATCCGGTCCAGCCACACCGCGGTGGAGGTGTTGGCCACCTTGGACATCTTGCTGCCGAGCGTGCCGCCCGCGGTCGCCGCGGCGGCGGTGACCTCGTTCGACCAGTCCGGGTTCACGTAGCCCTTGGCGCCGGCGTAGGGGTTGTCCACGTGGGTCCCGGGCGGCGGCGGGTTGCCGGTCGTGGTGGTCGTCGTGGTCGTTGTCGTCGTCGTGGTGGTGGTCGTCGTGGTGGGTGGCGCGGAACCGGTGCAGGTGGTGCCGTTCAGGGTGAAGGCGGCCGGGACGGCGTTCGTGCCGGAGTACGAGGCGTTGAACCCGAACGTCGCGGACGCGCCGGTGGCCAGTGACCTCGCCCAGTCCGGACCGGCCGCCGACACGTGCGCGCCGGACTGCGTGACGGTGGCGCTCCAGCCCTGCTGCACCTGCTGGTTGCCGGGGAAGTCCCAGCCGACCGTCCATCCGTTGGCGATGGCGTCGCCCAGGTTGGTGACGGTGACCGTGCCGGTGAAGCCGGTGCTCCACTGGTTGACCGAGTAGTCCACCTTGCAGGCGGTGGCGGCCGAGGCCTCGTTGCCCGTGGCGACCAGGAAGCCCGCGGTCAGTCCGAGCGCGGTGAGCGCGGACAGCCCGCTGATCAGACGGGTTCGACGGGAGCTGGGTTGTGCGGTTGCAGGCATCTGCGGAGTACTCCTCGCGGCGTTGAGGGAGTGCTGACCGATCGCTCTGGAAGCGCTTCCAGTCGACGCCGACTGTAACGAGCCAGCAACCCAATGGCCAGGCTCTGGGCTCACATTCACCACACATGCCCTGGTGTGCCGTCATTCGCAGGCCCCGTATTACGCCGGCCGGCCCAGTTTTGTTTACAGCGAGTTCCGCTGGAGTTACGCTCGCGCCACTCTGGAAGCGCTCCCAGTCGGTGTCCCCTGCCTTCGAGGAGCGACAAATGCGATTGGGCACCACCACCGCACCCCTGCTGCTCGCGGCCTTGGCGCTGGTCGGCATGGCCGTGCCGAGTACGCCAGCTGCCGCCGACAGCACGACCGCCTGCAAGGTCGACTACAGCGTCAACGACTGGGGCGCCGGCTTCACCGCCTCGGTGACCATCGGCAACCTGGGCGGCTCGCCGCTGACCGGGTGGCGGCTGACCTATTCCTACGCCGGCAACCAGACCCTCCAGCAGGGCTGGAACGGCACGTGGTCGCAGTCCGGCAAGACAGTCGCCGTGGCCAACCTGCCGTGGAACGCGACCGTGCCGCCGAGCGGCTCGGTCACCACCGGCGCGAACTTCAGCTACAGCGGCGGCAACGACAAGCCGACCGACTTCGCCGTCAACGGCAGCCCCTGCGACGGAACCACGCCTCCTCCCCCGCCACCACCGCCCGGCGGCCCCGCCCCGGCGCTGCGGGTGTCCGGCAACCACTTCGTGGACGCCGACGGCAAAACCGTGACGCTGCACGGCGTCAACCGGTCCGGCGCCGAGTTCGCCTGTGTGCAGGGCAACGGCATCTTCGACGGCCCGGTGGACGCGACGTCCGTGGCGGCCATCAAGAGCTGGCACGTCAACGCCGTCCGGGTGCCACTCAACGAGGACTGCTGGCTGGCACTGTCGGACGTGAAGCCGCAGTACGCCGGCACGACCTACCAGAACGCCATCAAGGACTACGTGAACCTGTTGCACCAGAACGGGATCGTCGCGATCGTCGAGCTGCACTGGACGCACGGCCAGTACACCGGCAACTCCGCCGGCTGCACGGACGTCAACGCCACCTGCCAGAAGCCGATGCCGGACGCGCAGTACGCGCCGACGTTCTGGAGCCAGGTCGCGGCGGCCTTCAAGGGCGACGACTCGACCGTGTTCGACCTGTTCAACGAGCCGTATCCGGACCGCGCCACCACCAACGGCTGGGCCTGCCTGCGTGACGGCGGCACGTGTGCCGGGATCCCCTACCAGGTGGCCGGCACCCAGTCGCTCGTCACGGCCGTGCGCTCCGCCGGCGCCGACAACGTGATCATGCTGGGCGGCCTGGCCTACACCAACGACCTGTCGCAGTGGCTGACCTACGAGCCGACCGACCCGCTGCACAACCTGGCCGCGTCCTGGCACTCGTACAACTTCAACACGTGCTCGTCGTCGTCCTGCTGGGACAGCCAGATCGCGCCGGTGGCGGCCAAGGTGCCGCTGGTGGCCGGCGAGATCGGCGAGAACGACTGCGGACACTCCTATGTGGACGGCCTGATGGCCTGGCTGGACCAGCACGCCGCCTCCTACCTGGCGTGGACCTGGAACACCTGGGACTGCTCAAGCGGACCGTCGCTGATCACCTCCTACGACGGCACGCCGACGGCGTACGGCGCGGGTGTTCGCGCTCACTTCGCGACGTTCTGACCGCGGACCGGCCCCGACCGCTGCGGTCGGGGCCGGCTTCCGGTCAGGCGCAGCGAGTTCCGTTCAGAGTGAAGTCGCCGGGCGCGGAGGTGTTGCCGGTGTGAGTGGCCTGGAAGCCGAACGAGACCGACGCCCCCGGGGCCACGGTCGCGTTGTAGCCCACGTTCTTCGCGGACACCTGGCCGCTGGCCGGCGTGATCGAGGCGTTCCACGCCGAGGTAACGGTTTGCCCGCCGGCCAAGGTGAAGGCCAGCGACCAGCCGTTGATCGGCGCGGTGCCGGTGTTGGTGATCGTGATGTTCTCGGTCAGACCGGTGTTCCACGCGTTCACCGCGTCCGTGACGGCGCAGGTGGAGTTCGGCGGCGGGGTGGTTGTAGTGGTGGTGGTCGTCGTCGTTGTCGTCGTTGTCGTGGTGGTCGAGCCGCCGAGGGCCGTTGCCGTCGAGTTGTAGGCCGGCTTGGGCTGGTAGTTGTTGTCGTACATGGTGGCCGCGCCCTGGCCGGGGAAGGCCCCAGGGATCCACGAGTCGGCATCGCCGACGCCCCACTGGGAAACGCCGACGCAGCGGCTGACCGCGAGGCAGTTGTTCACCACGGCGGCGTAGTCGGTGGCCTGCTGGGCCAGCGTGCCGCTGTTGGCCGGCAACTGGATGCGGTCGTCCAACTCGGTGATGGCCACATCCAGGCCCAACGCGGCGAAGCGCTCCATGTTGGCCCGCATGCTCGACGGCACCTGGCCGACGATGAAGTGGCTCTCCAGCCCGACGCCGTCGATCGGCACGCCCTGCGACTTCAGCTGCGACACCAGCCGGTACATGCCGTCGCTCTTGGCGTTCTGACCCTCGATGTTGTAGTCGTTCAGGTACAGCTTGGCGTTCGGGTCGGCGGCGTGCGCGGTGCGCAGCGCGTCGGCCAGGTAGCCGGTGCCCATCGCGTTGTAGAAGGCGTCGGTCCGCAGGCTGCCGTCCTCGTTGAACGGCTCGTTGACCACGTCCCAGGCGTAGACCTTGCCCTTGTAGTGGGTGGCCTCGGTCGTGATGTGCGACTCCATGGCCGCCTGCACCTGGTTGCTGGGCAGGCTGCTCACCCAGCCCGGCAACTGGCTGTGCCACACCAGGTTGTGCCCGCGCACCCGCATGCTGTGCGACTGCGCGAAGGACACGATGGCGTCACCGGGACCGAAGTTGAAGTTGCCCCTGGACGGCTCGGTGGTGTCCCACTTCATCTCGTTGCCCGGCGTGACCATGTCGAACTGGGCGCCGGCCACGGCGGTCAGGGTGGAGTTGCTCAGGTTGGACTGGGTGAGCGCGGTGCCGAAGTAGATTCCCTTGGTTTCGGCCAGGTTCTTCAGCCCGGTGCCGGCCGCGCCGGCCTGGTCGGTGACGCCGGCGAGCAGCAGCCCGCCGACGGCCAGCACCGCGGCGGCGGCGAGGGCGGTGGTGGATCTGGGCACAGTGGTCCCCTCTTGCGTGGCGGGTTTTCGTGGTTACGGTGCGACGGCGCGGCCGGTCTGCGGCGAGATCCGTCCGGCGCACAGGCCGCGGCCGGCCAGTCCCTGCGCGATACGGGGAATCGCCGCCAGCGTGTTGGCCGGCCATTCGTGCATCAGGATGATCTGGCCGTTGGTCAGCCGGGCGTTGGCCTGCACGATCGCGTCGACGCTGGCACCGTTCCAGTCCTGCGAGTCGACGTCCCAGATGATCTGCGTCAGGCCGTGCCGGGCCTCGACCGTCCGCAGCGTGCCGTTGGTTTCCCCGTACGGCGGGCGGAACAGGGTCGGCGTGCCGCCGCCGGCCGCGCCGATCGCCTGCTGGGTACGGGTGATCTCGCTGTCCATCTGGGTCTGGCTCAACTGCGTCATGTGCGGATGGGTGTAGCTGTGGTTGCCGATCCACATGCCGGCCGCGGCCTCGGCACGAACCTGTGCCGGATACGCGGCGGCGAACTGGCCCTCGTTGAACACCGTTGCCCGCAACCCGTTTTGTCGCAAGGCATTGAGCAGGGCCGGCGTATGAGCGTCGGACGGGCCGTCGTCGAAGGTCAGACCGACATAGCCGTTGCAGGGGGCGGCGTTCGCGACAGCAGGGGTGAGCATGGCGGCGGTCAGGATTGCCGCCGCCAGCAGGGAAGTCCTTCGCATGACGCCTCAGCTCACCGAGATCGAGGAGCTGCCGCTGCTCTGGTAGCCCTCGGTGGCCAGGATCATGTAGTAGCGGAAGCTGCCCAGGTTCATGCCGTTGCGCGCCCAGGCGTCGAAGTGGTTGCCGGTGGTGATCGTGCCGCCGGTGCGCCGGCTCTGCCGGACGCTCCAGTACTGGTTGAACGTCCGCGTGCCCTCGACCGACGGGGCGTTGTACCGGGTCGTCTCGTAGATGTCGTAGGTGCCGCCGTCGCTGCTGACCGTGCCCTTGTGCGTGCCGGTCGGCCGGTAGGAGCCCCAGTTGTCGACGATGTAGTACTCGACCAGCGGGTTGGACGTCCAACCGTAGAGCGACAGGTAGGAGTTGCCGGACGGCGAGAAGCTGCCCGAGTAGTTCACGGTGCGCCGGCCGCCGTTGCTCCATCCTTTGCCGGCGACGAAGTTGTTGCAGTTCGTCCACTGCGTCCGGTAGCTGCCGCCGGACGACAGGGTCATCGAGACGGAGCCGCCGCCTGCGGTCCAGAACGAGTAGTAGTACCCGTTGTTGGTGCCGGTCTGGTTGCTCGTGATCGTGGTGTCCGCGTGCGCCGTGGCCGGCAGGGCCAGCGCGGAGGCGGCGAGCAGAGCCCCGGAGGTGAGCAGACCTCGGCGGGTGATCGGGAACGGCGGGTTGTGATCCATGAGCGATGTTCCTCCTCGGTGAGGAAACCGTGCGGTGTCGAGCAGTGTCGACCCGGTCACGACCCGTGGGCAACAACTTTCGTTGATATTTCGGGATTCCCGGTCATCGTCCATAATGGACTGCCAGTCGACAGCGCGGTATCGCCGCCCCGGGCGGGGCGGTCGAAAGTTTCGACGACCGGCGGGCCGGGGTCAGCGGCCCGCCGGCGGCGCGGTGCTGTTGCGGACGACCAGCGTGGTGGCCAGGTCGACCCGGGTGACCGCCGGCCGGCGGCCCCGGCCGAGGTCCAGGGCGAGCTGGGTGGCGGTCTCGGCCATCGCCACCAGTGGCTGGCGCACGGTGGTCAGCGGCGGCCCGACCCAGCGGGCCAGCGGCAGGTCGTCGAAGCCGACCACGCTGAGCTCGTCGGGAATGCGCAGCCCCAGCTCGCGGGCGGCCTCGTAGATGCCGAGGGCCTGCAGGTCGTTGCCGGCGAAGACCGCGGTCGGCCGGTCGGGCAGGGCCAGCAGCTCCCGACCGACCGTGTAGCCGGCCTCGTGGTGAAAGTTTCCTTCCCGCACCAGGCCAGGGTCGACACCGATGCCCGCGGTCTCCAGCGCGGTGCGGTAGCCGTCGACCCGGGCCCGGCTGCACATCATCCGGAACGGGCCGCCGAGCATGGCGATCCGCCGGTGGCCCAGCTCGACCAGGTGCCGGGTGGCGGTCAGGCCGCCGAGCCAGTTGTTGGCGCCGACCGCGGGCACGCCCTCGGCCGGGTCGCCGGCCGGATCCAGCACCACGAACGGAATGTCCCGGCTGGTCAGCTGGGCCCGCTGCACGTCGTCCAGGTCGGACAGCACCAGCACCACGCCGCTGGGGCGGCGGGCCAGCACGCCGTCCACCCAGGTCTGCCCGGGGGTGAGACGGCCGGCCGACTCGGACAGCACGATGCTCATGCCCTCGCGGCGGGCCACGTTCTCCACCCCCCGGATGACCTCCATCGCCCAGGCGCTCTCCAGCTCGTGGAAGACCAGGTCGAAAAGTTTCGACGGCTGCGCGCCGCCCCGTTTGCGCCGGTAGCCGTGCTCTCGCAGCAGCTCCTCGACCCGGGCCCGGGTGCCGGGCGCGACATCGGCCCGTCCGTTGAGCACCTTCGAAACTGTCGGAATGCTGACGCCGGCCGTCCGCGCGATCTCGGCCAGCGTCGGAATGCCGCGCGGCGACGTGGAAACTCCGCCTGTGGTCACGGCTTCGTCGGCGCCCATGACATCGGATGGTAAGCCATCGACGGCCGATCGGGCAGCGCGACGTGCCCCTTGACGCGACGCGGCCGGTCGCCTTAGTTTCGAGCTTGTCTCCGAATCTTTCGGATCAAGCTCACGCTGCCGACCCTGCCTCGGAGGACACGATGGCACCGCTGGGAAGACGGGGATTTCTCGGCATGGTGGGTGTCCTGGCCGCGGGGCAGTACCTGTCCTCCAGTGGCGGTCCGACGCGCTTTCCCTTGGTGGCCAACGGAAAAGCCACGCCGCTGGTGGTCAGCTCCGCCGACCACCCCGGAGTCGTGCGGGCGGCCCGTGACCTCCAGGCCGACATCGAGCGGGTCACCGGAGTCCGGCCCGGGCTGTACGTCGACCACGTGCCCACCGTCGCCGAGGTCGTGCTGATCGGATCACTGGACGCGAGCCCGCTGGTGCGGGACGTCGGCCTGGACACCACCGGGATCGCCGGCCGGTGGGAGACCTCGCTGACCGAGGCCGTGACCCGGTCGGCGCAGCGCGCCCTGGTGGTGACCGGCAGCGATCAGCGCGGCACGATCTACGGCATCTACGACATCTCCCGTCAGATCGGTGTCTCGCCGTGGTACTGGTGGGACGATGTGCCGCCGCAGCACCGGCACGAGCTCCACGTGCTGCCCGGCCGGCACAGCCTCGGCACACCGGCGGTCAAATACCGAGGATTGTTCATCAACGACGAGAACCCGGCGCTGGGCACCTGGGCGCCGGCCTACTTCGGGCCGGGACTCGCGGCCGGCTACCCCGGCGGCTTCAACCACGGCTTCTACGAGAAGGTCTTCGAGACCATGCTGCGGCTGCGGGCGAACTACCTGTGGCCGGCGGTGTGGGGGCGTGCCTTCGCCGAGGACGATCCGCTCAACCACGCCACCGCCAAGCGCTACGGGATCGTCATGGGCACCTCGCACGAGGCGCCCATGATGCGGGGCATCGAGGAGTGGAACCGGCACGCCGTCCCCGCCGTCCGCGGTCCCGACGGCACGATCACCACGCCGGGCCACGACCCGTACGGCGGCACCGGCGAGTGGAGTTTCCGGCACAACGCCGACGCGCTCAAGGCGTACTGGGCCGACGGCATCCGGCGCATGGTGACCCAGGACTTCGAGGGCGTGGTGACCGTCGGCATGCGCGGCACCGGCGACACCCGGCTGCCCGACGGCGACAGCATCGACCTGATGCGCGACATCCTGGCCGCCGAGCGGAAGATCCTGGCCGACGTCACCGGTCGCGACCCGGCGACGGTGCCGCAGGTGTGGACGCTCTACACCGAGGTGATGCGGTACTGGGTCGAGGGCCTGCGGCCGGCGGACGACGTCACGGTCGTCTTCCCCGACGACAACTGGGGAAACCTGCGCAAGCTGCCCGATCCCGGACTGCCGCCGCGTGCCGGCGGCTACGGCCTGTACTACCACTTCGACTTCGTCGGCCCGGGCCGCTGCTACAAGTGGAACGACACCAGTGTTATCGCCAACACCTGGGAGCAGCTCAACCAGGCCTACGAGTACGGGATCACCCGGCTGTGGGTGGCCAATGTCGGCGACCTCAAGGGCAACGAGCTGCCGCTGCAGTTCTTCCTCGACTACGCCTGGAACCCGACCGCGCTGCCGCTGGAGCAACTGTCCACTTGGGAGCATGGCTACGCCGGGCTGAACCTCGGCGCCGGCGTCGCGGACGAACTCGGCGTTCTGCTGCACGACTACGGCCGGCTGCAGGCGCTGCGCAAACCCGAGTTGCTCAACCGGCGCATCAGCCTCGCCCCGGGCAAGGACCCCGCGACCGATCCGACCGCCGTCGTCCACGACGACCAGGCCAGCCCGTACAGCCTGGTCGACTACGGCGAGCTGGACCGGGTCACCGGGCAGTGGCGCCAACTGGCCGAACGGGCCGAGCAGATCGGCGACCGGCTGCCGGCCGCCTCGCTGGACGCGTACTTCGAACTGGCTCGGTACCAGGTGTCCTCGATGGCCAACCTGTACGCGCTGCGCCGGGCCGAGTTCACCAACCTCCTCTACGCCGAGCAGGGCCGGGCGGCGGCCAACGATCTCGCCGACGAAGCCGAGGCCTGTTTCGCCAAGGACCTGGCGCTGGCCGACCGGTACAACACCGCGATCGCCGGCGGGAAGTGGCACGGCTTCCAGACGCAGCCGCACATCGACTACGGCGACGTCGCGCGCTACGGACCGGACGCCGGCTGGCAGCAGCCGCAGATCGACAACGCCGCCATCCCCGATGTGCTGTTCCCGGCGGTCCACCGCATCCCGCTGGCCGACGACGGCGCACTGGGTGTCGCCATCGACGGCTCCACCCTGTCCTGGCCGGGCGCGGCAAGTTCCGCCGTGCTGCCCGAGTTCAGTCCGTTCCAGAGCCAGCCGGCGCAGTACATCGACGTGTTCAACCGTGGCGCCAAGCGGTACACCTATCGGGTGTGGACCGACGCGCCGTGGCTGGTGGCCGACCGGCCGGCCGGAGTCGTGGACCGGCAGACGCGAGTCACGTTCGAGGTGGACTGGCGGCGTGCGCCCAAGGGCACCACCGAGGTGCCGGTGGTCATCACGGGTGCGGGCGAGAGCGTGACCGTGCGGGCCGTGGTCGTCAACCGCGAACTGCCGCACGCATGGGGTCACGGCTTCGTCGAGGCCAATGGATACGTGTCGGTCGACGCCGACAATGTTAGCGCCAACATCGCCGCGCACGGCGTGACGTGGCAGCGCATCCCGGACATCGGTCGCCACGGCGCCGGGATGAAGCCGTTCCCGGTCACCGCCACCAGCCAGCCCGCCGGCAGCGGCCCGCGCCTGGAGTACCGGATGTCGTTGTTCACCACGGGCGTCGTCACGGTCTGGGCCTACCTCTCCCCGCGCAACGACGTGCTGCCCACGCCCGGCCTCCGCTACGCGGTGGCCTTCGACGACCAGGCTCCGCAGGTCGTCGACGTGATCGCGGCGACAGGGTCGGACAGCACCGCGCTGAACCGGCAGTGGGAGCGCAACACCTCCGACAACATCAACCTGACGCCGACCCGGCACACCATCGGCGCACCGGGTCCGCACACGCTGAAGTTCTGGATGGTCGATCCGACGGTCGTGGTGCAGAAGCTGGTGGTGGACACCGGTGGTCTCCGCCCGAGCTACCTCGGCCCGCCGGCGAGCATGCAGCGGTGACCGCCGGTCAGGGCCGCACCGCGACGAACCGCCAGCGCAGGTTCGGACCGGAATCGTCGGCCGATTGCCTGAGCGGCGAGCCCGACGGGACGGGGCCGCCACCGTCGAGCAGCAGGCCCGTCGCGCGATTGGCGATCGCCGCGACCTCCCCGTCGAACGTGATCGACCACTGCTGGCCGGCCACCCCGACGTACAGCGACTGGACGGGAAGCGTCGCCGGCTCGGTGGCGTCGAGGACACAGCCGTTGGCGCGGTTGGCCAGCGCGTAGCAGCCGCCGTCCGTCTCGACGAGCTGGAACTGGAGGGTGGTGCCGTCCTCGGGAGCCCAGACCCGCAGCGGGCTGCCCACCACTCCGCCACCGTCCACGACCAGTCCGCTGGCGACGTTGACCAGGTGGAACCACCGGGCCGGGTCGAAGGTCACGCGCAGCGAGACGACCGGCCGGGCCAGACCGAGATCAGGCATGGGCTGGCACAGCGTCACCGACGCGCCGGACAGGTCGTCGCCGGCGTAGGCCAGGGTCCGGTAGCCGTCGGCCGGCCAGATCCCGTCGATGTTCTTCGGCGTGAGGTCGTGCGCCTTGAGCTGGGCCGCGGTGTAGCTGCCCACGGCCAGCGGCACCCGTTCGCCACCGAAATCTCGCCGCGTGAACACCGCCGCGCCGGCGTTCGGCCCCACGGCCGGGATACCACCGGGCTCGTGCCGGTTGACCGACGGCCAGGTGGCCTCGTACTGCGTCATCGCGATCTCCGGTCGTGGATCCGTGCTCACCCGAGTCGGAACGCGGCCAGGTGGAAGTCCCCGCACAGCACCAATTGCAGGTCGTGGACGCCGGTCAACCGCGCCGCCAGGTCTGCCGTGACGGTCGTCCAGGCGTGGCGATCACCGGTGCCGGGGACGGAGATCTCGCCCAGACACTGTCCGTCGACGTGGATCTCCAGCGAGGCCGGGCCGTCGGCTTCCCGGGCAACCTCGACCTCGATCCGGGCCGCGCCGGACAGATCGACGGCACGGAACCACAGGTGCGCGGGCGCGGACGGCCACGTCGGGGCGACGGCGTAACCGGCGGACCGCGTGGCGTCGACGAGAGTGATGTTGGCGTAGTCGTCGAAGTCGACCGCGCCGGTGCGGCGGTCCAGCACGACCCGCGGGGCCGGCGGCGGTCCCGTCACCGCCAACGGGACTGACAGTGCGATGTACTCGGCGGAGCGGGCGATCAGGATCTCGTACTCCCCTGGATCGACGGCGAAAGCGCCGGTGCCGACGTCCCAGTGGGCGAGCCCTTCGGTGGACAGGTGGAAGGTGACCTCACGCCGCTCCCCCACCTCCAGACGCACCTTGGTGAAGCCGGCCAGCCGCAGGCGGGGCGCCTCGTAGCGGGGCTGCACCGGTCGGACGTAGAGCTGGACGACCTCGGTGCCGGGCCGCGGCCCGGTGTTCGCCACCACCACCGAGACGTCGACGGTGCCGTCCTGGGCCACGGCGGCACTGGACAACCGCAGGTCCTGATAGGCGAAGTCCGTGTAGGACAGTCCATGGCCGAACGGGTACAGCGGCATCGTGCGGTGATACTGGTACGTCCAGCCGGCCTTGATGATGTCGTAGTCGAGCGGATGCGGCAGCGTGTCGTCGCGCCGGTACCAGGTCTGCGGCAGCCGGCCCGCCGGTTCGGCGTCGCCCAACAGCACGTCGGCCAGCGCGTTGCCTGATTCCTGCCCGCCGTGGGAGGTCCACACCACGGCGGGCAGGTGCTCGTCGGCCCAGTCGAGGGCGTAGGGATAGCTGCTCATCACGACCAGCGCCGTCCGCGGTCGGACCGCGGCGACCGCGCGCAGCAGGACTTCTTGTCCGTCCGGCAGGGCGATGTTCGCCCGGTCCTCGGTCTCGCGGCCGTTGATGAGCGGATGGTTGCCCAGCACGACAATGGCGACGTCGGCGGCCTTGGCCGCGGCGACGGCCACCGCCGTGCCGTCGCGTAAGACGTCGCGGTGCCACCGCTCGGCATCGACCGACGACTCGGCGGTGAGGGTGACTCGGCCGTCGGGCTCGACAGTCGCGTACCGTCCTGTCAGGACACTGCGCAGCAACACGAAGCCGGCATCGGCTTCCAGCCGGAAGGTCTCGCGAACCTCCCAGCTCTTCAGCAACTCCTTGTCGGCCACCAGGGTGTTGTCGTCCTGGAGGCTCAGGTAGCGGCCGTTGTCGGCGGACCGCAGCGTCAGCGCGCCGCCGCCCCAGTCGACGACATCGAACGTGCCAAGCGGTTCGCCGGTGGAGCTCGACCGCAGCGCGATCCGGTCGGATCCCTCCACCCAGGACACGTCGTCGAGGCGTTCGGCCAGCCCGCCCGCGACGGTCACCTGGTACGGCATGGTGCCGCTGTACCAGTCCTCGCACAGCATGTCGGCCAGCGGCCCGATGACGGCAACGCGGGTGGCCGGCGACAACGGCAACAGGCCGTCGTTGCGCAGCAACACAATGGACTCGGTCGCGGCGCGCCGGGCGAGCTCGCGATGCTCGGCGCAGTCGATCACCTCGGGGCCGATGGCCGCGTACGGGTCGAGATCGACGTCGAACTCGCCGAGCCGGAACCGGACCAGCAACTGCCGCCGCACCGCACGGTCCACATCGGACTGGTCGATCAGCCCGCGCGCCAAGGCATCGCGCAGCCGGCCGATCGGCACCTCGCTGTCCTCGCCGTGGTCGGTGAAGCTGTCGATACCGGCTTTCAGCGCCGCGGCATGGGATTCGGCGTGATCGTCGAAGTAGTGCTCGGGGTCGACCAGGTTGGACGGCGCTTCGGCGTCGCTGACCACGAACAGCTCGTCGTCGGTCCAGCGGCGCAGTTCGGTCTCGATGAGCGGGCTGACATGGCAGGGATGGCCGTTGACCAGGTTGTACGCCGCCATCGCGCCGGTGGCCGCGCCCGAGGCGACGACCGGACGGAACGCGGCAAGGTCGTACTCCTGCAACACCCGTGGCCGGACG
>DATJJB010000239.1:0-4906 GCA_035492655.1 Kutzneria sp.
CATGGGCCCCAACCCGTCGAAGTGGGGCACCGGCGCGGGCGACGCCCCGGTGTCGATCACCAAGGGCGACGCTGTGGCGCAGCCGCTGCACGACCTGACCGATCCGACGCAGGGTGCGCTGTTCGACAACACGTCGAACACACAGTCCACTGTGGATGGTGCGGTGTCGGTGCAGCCGTCCGACCCGAAGCAGCCGGTGCAGATGTACACGCTGACGTCCGGCTCGCAGGCCGCCGCGGCGCCTGGTTCCTGGGCACTGAAGGGTTCCTACGACGGCAAGACGTGGACCACCATCGACCAGCGGTCCGGGGTCACGTTCACCGACGCCCGGCAGACCAAGGCGTTCAGCGTTGGCAAGGCCGGCCGGTACAACTACTACCGGTTGGAGACCACCGGCACACTGTCCGAAGTGGAGCTGCTCGGCAAGCCCAACCCGGTGTGCGCCACCACGATCGACGGCACCGTGAACGGGCCGCTGACCGTCAAGGGCGTCACCTGTCTGACCGGCACGGTCAACGGGCCCGTCACCGTGTCGCCCGGCGCGTCGCTGTACGCCTTCGGCGGCGCCATCGGCGGTCCGGTGTCGGCCTCGGGTGCGGCGGCCGTCGTCCTGCTCGGCACGCACGTGTCGGGTCCGGTGAGCATCGTCGGCACCACCGGTGAGACCAGCATCGAGACCGCCCGCGTCGACGGTCCGGTGTCCCTCACGAACAACGCCGGTGCTGTTGTCGCGTCAACCATTGTCGGCGGTCCGCTGGCCTGTGCCGGCAACACGCCGGCGCCGGCCAACAACGGCCTGGCCGACACCGTCGGCGGCCCCGCCGCCGGCCAGTGCGGCGCCCTGACCACCTGACGCTCTCCCACGCGAGCGGCGCTCACCTCTGACGAGGTGGGCGCCGTTCGTCGTTTCCGGGTCGCCCCTTCGGGCACACTGGGGCACGTGGTCAACGATCTTGTCGCGAGTGCGCGCCGGCTGGCGCCGCTGCTGGCCGAGCAGGCAGCCGAAACCGAGCGGTCGGGTGACGTCGTGCATGCCGCCGCGATGGCCGAGGCCGGGATGTTTTCCCTGTTCGCGCCGGGTGTGCGGGCCGAGCTGGCGACGGCCGTCGAAGTGTTCACCACGCTGGGCCGTGGCTGCGGGTCCAGCGCGTGGGTGGCGATGATCCTGTCCGCCGGTTGCGCGCTGACCTCGTTGCTAGATGACGAAGTACGGGCCGAGGTGTGGGGCGAGAATCCACTCGCCACAGTGGCCAGTGTGATGGCTCCCACCGCGACCGCCGAGCGGGTGCCCGGCGGGTGGCGGGTGTCCGGGCAGTGGCGGCCGGCGTCGGGTGTTCGGCACGCCCAGTGGGTGCTGCTGGGCGTGCCCGTCGGGGGCGGGCCGGTGCAGGCATTGGTGCCGACTCGGGAGACGCGCATCCGGCACACCTGGTCCGTGAGCGGGATGCAGGGCACCGCCAGCGACACCGTGGTGGCTGAGAACGTTTTCGTGCCCGAGCGGCGGATGCTGTCGTTGGCCCGGGCCACCATGGCCGGCTACGCCGACGACCGGCCCGACGTGCCGTGGTCCAGCGTGCCGATCTGGGCGCTGCTGCCCATGATCGGCATCGGGCCGGTGCTCGGCATGGCCGATGCCGCCCTGGGGCACGCCATCGATCTCGTGCGGCGGCGTGGGCCCGTCATCGGCACCGAGTACCGCCGCGCCGTCGACTCACCCGCCGTACAGGTCGCCGTCGCCCGCGCTTCCGGTCTGATCGACGGCGCCCGGCTGCACGTCGACCGCTCCGTCCGCGACCTCACCGCCGCCATGCTCGCTCGCACCGGGCCCGACGCCACCGTCTCCGCCCGGATCCGGATGGACGCCGACATCGTCTCCAAGAACGTCCGCCAGGCCGTCGCGCTGCTCCTCGACGTGAGCGGCGCCGGCGCCTTCGCCTCGTCCGCACCGCTGCAACGCGTGTGGCGCGACCTCGAAGTCGCCTGCCGCCACCGCATCTTCGTCCCCGACAACGGCCGCGAAAGCTACGGCCGAGCCCTCCTCGGCCTCGGCTAGAGCCCGGCCGACAACGCCACAGTCGAGCCCTCCTCGGTCTGCACCAGCCCGGTCGCCGCCCGCACGAAGGCCGCCACAGCACGCGACCGGGACCGCTCGGGCCAGGCCACGACGACGGCGGTGAGCTGGCCGTCCAGGACCGGGACAGCCACCAGCTCCGACCGGAGGTTGTCGCGCACCGACTCCGGCAGCACCGCGACCAGCCGGCCGAGCACGATCAGCTGCATCACCTGCGCGGTGTCCCGGACCTCCGGGCCGTCCCCGCTCATGCCCGGCCAGCGCGGCAGGACCTCGTCCGCCAGGTCGGCCATGACCAGGCTGCGCCGCCGGGCCAGCCGGTGCGTCCGGGGCATGATCGCCACCGCCCGTTGGGTCAGCAACTCCTCCGTATCGAAGCCGCTCAGGTCGTCATAGGGCGCGTGCAGCAGCGCCACATCCGCGCGGCCGTCCCGCAGGAAACCGGTTTGCTGCCCGATGCCGCAGATCTCCACGTCCACCGCCAGCGCGTCCGGTTCCCGTTGGTACGCCTCCAGAATCCCGCCCAGCAGGCCCGCGTCGCCGCCCGGCTTCATCACCACCACCAGCCGCCGCTCCACCTGCCCCGCCCGTTGCGTCCTTCGCACCGCCGCCCCCACCGCGTCCAGCGCCTTGTGCGCCTCGTGCAGCAGCACCTCCCCCGCCTCCGTCAGCCGCACTCCCCGGCTGTTCCGGATCAGCAACTCCACCCCCAGCCGCTGCTCCAGCTGCCGGATCGCCCGCGACAGCGGCGGCTGCGCCATCCCCAGCCGCCCGGCCGCCCGCCCGAAGTGCAGCTCCTCCGCCACCGCGACGAAGTAGGCCAGCTCCCGCGTCTCCACCCGGTCCATACCGACAGGGTATCGCTGGCCCCTGTCAAATGAGGCCCCTCCGGAACGCCGCGGCCAATCCACCCGTCCCGCCCGTTGTGATTGGATGGAAATCGGGGGGACCCCCAGCGGGTCCGCCCAGTACCGTGCCGCCCATGCGGGGCAAGGAGTTCGAGGCGCGGCAGCGCGAGCGGGAGTGGTTCCACGGGCTGACGGTGCCGCCGGGGGCGCACGCGATCGTGCGGGTGGACGGGCGGGGCTTCTCGAAGTTCACCGAGCAGCGGTTCGAGAAGCCGTTCGACGAGCGGTTCTCGGCGCTGATGGTGGCGACGGCGGAGGCGATGCTCACGGAGTTCGGGGCGCGCTACGTCTACACCGAGAGCGATGAGATCTCAATGCTGCTGCCGAAGGACACTGACCTGTTCGGGCGGGGCGTGGAGAAGATCGTGTCGATCACGGCGGGCTTCGCCTCGGCGGTGTTCACGCAGCACGCGGGCGTGCCGGGGGTGTTCGACAGCCGGATCTGGCTGGGCAACACCGGCGGCGACGTGCTGGACTACTTCGCCTGGCGGCAGGGCGACGCGACACGGTGCGCGCTGAACGGCTGGTGCTACTGGACGTTGCGCAACAACGGAAAGACGCGGCGCGAGGCGGATCAGGCGATCAGTGGGGCGTCGACGGCGCGGAAGAACGAGCTGCTGTACGGGTACGGCGTCAACTTCAACGAGACGCCGGCCTGGCAGCGGCGGGGAATCGGCCTGTGGCAAGAGGAGTTCGAGCGCGCGGGCCACGATCCCGTCCGGGACGAAGCGGTCACGGCCATCCGCCGGCGGACGCGGATCGAGCGGGAGCTGCCGATGAAGGACGACTACCGCACCCTGCTCAGCGATACCCTCAGGGTATAGCCGGGTATCGAACGGGTCCTGGCCAGCACCGCCGGAACCTGATGGACTCAGGGCCATGACCGACACCATCGCCCTGGTCACCGGGGCCAACAAGGGCATCGGCCGCGAGATCGTCGCGCAGCTGGCGGCCCGGGGCACGACCGTGCTGCTGGCCGGCCGCAACCCGGAACTGGTCGAGCCGGCCGCCGCGGACCTCGGTGTCCGCGCGGTCATCCTCGACGTCACCGACGACGCCAGCGTGGCCGCGGCGGCCAAGCTGGTCGAGGCCGACTACGGTCGCCTGGACGTGCTGGTCAACAACGCCGGCATCACCGGCGGCCGCGGCAACGACCTGGCGTCCGTGCAGCAGGCCTACGACGTCAACGTGTTCGGGGTGATACGTGTGACCAACGCGTTCGCCCCGCTGCTGCGACGCTCCGAGCACCCCCGCATCGTCAACGTGTCCAGCACGGTCGGCTCGCTGGCGTTCATGGGTTCGCCCGACAACCAGCTGCCGTTCCTGCTCGGCTACCCGACCTCGAAGACGGCGCTCAACGCCGTGACCGTGCAGTACGCCCGCGAGCTGGGCAAGGAGGGCATCAAGGTCAACGCCGTCTGCCCCGGCTACGTCGCCACCGACCTGAACGGCTTCCGCGGCCACCGCACCCCGACCCAGGGCGCGGAGATCGCGGTCGCCATGGCCACCATCGGCGACGACGGCCCCACCGGCGGCTTCTTCGACGAGAACGGCCCGGTCGCCTGGTGAGTTCGGAAGGGACCATTCCTCCACTCGGAGTGGAGGAATGGTCCCTTCCGAACTTCAAAACGACTACCAGCTGAGGGTGAAGGTGTGGGTGGCGCCGAGGGAGGCGGTGACGTCGACGGTGTGGGTGCCGACGCCGGCCACCGTGACGGTGATCGACTTCTGTAGCTGGGTCGGGTCGGAGACGGCGAAGTGCCAGCCGCCCCAGCCTCGGGACCACAACACCGAGGCCGGGGCGGAGACCGAGACCCGACCGACGGTGCCGGCCGCCCAGAAGTTGGCGCCGACGACGTCCGAGTCGAGCTGAACCGCCTGCACGACAGCGGTGTTGGCCAACACGCAGTAGCGCCCGCGGGCCCCG
>DATJJB010000240.1:0-11355 GCA_035492655.1 Kutzneria sp.
GTGGACGGTTCACACCAGGTGGCTGCGGCCCCAGCCGTGAGCCAGCCGGAAGGTGGCCACCGCGCCGCAGATCAGGCCGATGACCAGGCAGATCAGGCCGGGCTGCAAGGTGCCGGCGACGTCGCCCTGCACGGCTGAGCGCAGCATGGAAAGACCGTACGTGCCCGGGGAGAACGTGGTGATCGCCTGAGCCCACGGCGGCATCAGGTCGACGGGCAGGATGGCGCCGCCGATGGAGCTGATCAGCAGCGCGCCGACGTCGCACGCCACGAACAGGTCGCCGCGGCTGCGGACGATGGTGGACAGCATCGCGCCCATGCCCAGCAGCGCGAAGCCCCACACGCACATGGCCAACGTCAGCAGCCACAACGACTTCGGGAACGGCATGCCGACGACGGCCCAGCCGAAGATGATCAGCACCGCCTGCTGGATGAGCAGCACGAAGAACACCGGCAGCGCCTTGCCGATGAGCAGCTCGGCCCGGGCGGCGCGGCTGGCCCGCAGCCGGTCCCAGGTCAGCCACTCGCGTTCGACGAAGATCGAGTTGGCCACGATGGACATGGCGAACACGGAGAACATCATCAGCTGGCCGGTCACGGCCTGGATCGAGCCGTAGCTCAAGGCCTTGGTGTACAAGGGTTGGAACATCACCATGAACACCATCGGCGCGACCAGGTAGCTGATCAGCTGGGACGGGTCGCGCAACCGCAGCAGCGAGTTGTACTTGATCAGCGCGCCGGCCCGGATCAGCGGCTCGGGCACACGCAGGGTTTCAGTGGACATCGGAGACCGCCAGGGAACGGTAGAGGTCGTCAAGGTCGGGGTTGCGCAGCTCGACGGACTCGACGGTGCCCTGCGCGTGAGCGATCAGCTCCAGCAGCGCAGCGGTCGGATCCGTGGTGGCGCGGTGGTATTCGTGGTCGGTGGTCCGCACGCGAACCTCGCCGGGCAGGCCGTCGAGCAGCTCGGCGCTGCTGCCACGGGCGATCACCTTGCCGTGCGAGGCGACGGCGATGCTGGCCTTGAGGTCGGCCAGCTCGGTGAGGTAGTGCGTGGTGTAGACCACGGCCGCGCCTTCGTCGGCCCGCTGCTTGACCACGTCCAGCAGCGCCTGCCGGGTCTCCGGGTCGGCGCCGGCGGTCGGCTCGTCCATCAGCAGCAGCTTGGGCCGGTGGATCAGCGCGGTCGCGGCCTGGGTGCGTCGCTGCTGGCCGCCGGACAGCAGGCCGGCGCGGCGCTCCAGGAAGCTGGTGAGCTGCATGGCCGTGGCCAGCTCTTCGATCTCGGCCTTGAGGGCCTTGCGCCGCAGGCCGGACAGCCGGCCGTACAGTTCGAGGTGCTCGCGCACGGTCAGCGGCCGGTAGAGGGCGATGTGCTGCGGCGAGATGCCGATCTCGCCTCGGGTCTCGTGCGGCGCCACGCCGTCCACCAGCACGGCGCCGCTGTCCGGCTTGAGCAGCCCGGACACCATGTCCACGAAGGTGGTCTTGCCGGCGCCGTTGTGGCCGACCAGCCCGCAGATCTCGCCGGCGGCCACGGACAGGCTGAACCCGGCCAGGGCCTGCACCTCGTCGTACTTCTTGGTCAGGTCGGTGGCTTCTAACACGACAGCTCCTTGGCCAGTAGGTGCCGGTCGAACTTGCCGTTGACCGACCTGGGCAGCTGGTCCCGCACGTCGATACGGTGCGGTTGCAGGTACGCCGGCAGCGCCTCGGAAAGCGCCTTCCGCAGCTGGTCAGCATCGCCGAGCAGCGTCGCGACGAGCACGATGTGCTGGCCGAGCCGCTCGTCGTCGACGCCGAGCGCGACCGCCTCGCCGACCAGACCGGTGGCGTAGGCGGCTTCCTCGACCTCGGTCGGACTGACCCGGTAGCCGGAGGTTTTGATCATGTCGTCGCCGCGGCCGACGAAGTACAGGAAGCCGTCCTCGTCGGTGCGCACGGTGTCCCCGGACCAGACGGCGATCTCCGTGCCGTAGCTGGTCGGCAGCGGGCGGAATCGCTCGGCGGTGCGCACGGGGTCGCGCCAATAGCCTTGCGCGACAAGGGCTCCGCGGTGCACGAGCTCGCCGGGTTCACCCGGCTCGCACGGCGTGCCGTCCGGCCGGACGACGAGGATCTCGGCGTTGGGGATGGCCTTGCCGATCGAGTCCGGGCGGCGGTCCGCCTCGGCCGGGTCGAGGTAGGTGGAGCGGAAGGCTTCGGTCAGGCCGTACATGAGGTACGGCTCGGCGGCCGGGAAGATCTCCCGCAGCCGTTGCAGCGTCGCGCGCGGCATGCGGCCGCCGGTGTTGGCGAAGTAGCGCAGGCGGGTGGCCGGCCAGTCCTGGGTGACCAGCTGCAACCACAGCGGCGGCACGCAGGTCAGACCGGTCACGCCGTGCTTGACGCACAGCTTCACGACTTCCCGTGGCAGCAGGTAGTTGACCAGCACCACGTGCGCGCCGACCAGGAACGACGTGGTCAGCTGGCTGAAGCCGGCGTCGAAGCTGAGCGGCAGCGCGGCCAGGATCACGTCGTCGGCGCGCTGCTTGAGATAGCTCGCGACGCTCTCCGCGCCGGCAAGGATGTTGCGGTGCGAGAGCACGACGCCCTTGGGGCCGCCGGTGCTGCCGCTGGTGTACATGATCGCGGCGACGTCCTGATCGATGACAACAGGTGTTGTCACAGGTTCGGCCGAGGTCAGCGCCCGCCACCGATCATCGCCGAAGACCACCGTCGCCACGTCCGTCGCCTCACGGACCGTGTCCAGGCGCTCAGGCGTGGTGATCACCAGCCGCGGCGTGCAGTCCTCGACCACGTGGGCCAGGTGCCGGGCCTTGAACAGCGGATTCACTGGCACGAAAGCGGCTCCCGTGGCGGATATCGCCAGCAGAGCGACAACCGTGTCAATGCGCTTCTCGGCGTACACCGCGACCCGGTCACCCTTGCGCACCCCGAGCCCCTGGAGACCGGCGGCCAGCCGCGCCACCCGCTCCCCCAGCTCGCGGTAGCTCAGCGTGACGTCCTTGAACGTCAAGGCCGGCGCGTCCGGCTCCCCGCGGCCGAGCAGGTGATCGACGCGGATCTCACGCATCGCTGAACTGCCCCGCGGGCACCAGGTCGGACACCGTGGCCCACAGCGAGCCGGCGGTCGCGAAGGTCTCCTCCGTGATCAGCTCGTCCGGCAGCTCCAGGCCGAAGGTCTCCTCCAGGTCGGTCAGCAGCTGCACCAGGCCCATCGAGTTCAGGCCGAGCGCGGCCAGGTCGTCGGCCGCGGTGAAGTCCTCGTTCACCGCGTAGGGCAGGTGGGCCAGCAGGGTCTTGCGGAAGGAGCGCGGTATGTCCATGGGTTCCTCACTCGGCTGCGGGGTCGGGCGGACGCTGCGCCGAGTCGACCATCCGCCTCGCTCAACCCGCCATCACCGCGCCATCAACGGGGCAGTTGCGGAGCAGTAGTGGCACGAGAAGATCGTTTGGCACGGTGGACGTCGCTGAGCACAAGGACTTGGAGGCGACATGTCCGTGGTTACCCTCGGGTCACTGCCCACTGTGGACGGTGTGCCCGACGACCTTGAGGCCGAGCTCTACCGCTACGCCGTGCAGCTGGGCGAGATCGTCTCGCCGGAGCGGGCCGCCGCGGACCTCGCGCTGCCCACCGGCCAGGTGTTTGCCGCGCTGACGCGGCTGGTGGAGCTGCACCTGCTGCGCACCGACGGGCCGACCGGCCGCTACCTGCCGATGGACCCCGAGGTGGCGGCAACGCTGCTGATCTCGCCGGTCGAGCGGGCCATGTACCAGCGGCGGGAGCTGGCCGACCGGCTGCGCGACCGGATCGACGCCATCACCCGGCCGGCCGTCGAGGTCAGCGAGCCGGTCGGCGCCATCGACAGCCTGGAGGGCGTGGCCGAGATCCGTGGGCTGTTCAAGCTGGCCGCCGAGGTGTGCCGGGACGAGATGGTCGTGCTGCGCCCCGGCCACGACGACGATGAGCTGCTCGACGACCTGCTCGCGCCGTGCTACTCGGTGTTGGAGCGGGCCGTGTCCGTGCGGGTCGTGTGCCCGCACCGTAGTCGCGCCGGTTTTGCCTCCCGCGCCAAGGCGAAGCGCCTGATCGCCGACGGCGCCGAGATCCGGACCCTCAGCCAGGTGCCGCAGGCGGCAGTGGTGTTCGACCGGACGCTGGCCGTCATGTTCAGCTTCGACGAGGACGGTTTTCCCACCGCGCGGCGGGTCCGTGACCGCAATGTCGTGCGGTTCCTGCTCGACATGTTCGGGCAGCTGTGGGACAGCGCGACGCCGTTCGCCGCCGAGGACACCGGCTACGCCGACGCCATCGACGACCTCCAGCAGAGCGTCGCCCGGCTGATGGCGCAGGGCCTGACCGACGAGGTCGTGGCCCGTCGCCTCGGCATGTCCGTGCGGACCTGCCGGCGGCACATCGCCGCCCTGTTGCAGAACCTCGATGCCGTCAGCCGCTTCCAGGCCGGGGTGCTGGCCGCGTCGAAGCTGACCATGACGGCCTGATCCATGGCCTTCACGTCCTATTAGGCGCTGGTCCGCACCGGGTCCGGCGGCCATCGTGTAGCCGTCGAGCGTGGGCATGACCCTAATCACAGCGTGGCCAACTTGATTGTGCACGATGTAATCGCCTAACGTTCTCGATGTCAGCACGAGACCGAAGGAGACATCGAGATGACCACTCAGCCGACCGTGATCCTGGTCCACGGCGCGTTCGCCGACGCCTCGAGCTGGAACGGCGTGATCGCCGACCTGACCGACCGCGGCTTCCCGGTCATCGCCGCGGCGAACCCGCTGCGCAGCCTCAGCACCGACGCCGCCACCATCAAGGCCCTCGTCCAGAGCGTCGACGGGCCCGTGGTCCTGGTCGGACACTCCTACGGCGGCGCCGTCATCAGCAACGCCGCCGTCGGCCAGGCCAACGTCAAGGCACTGGTCTCCATCGCCGGCTTCCTCCCCGAGCAGGGCGAGAGCGCGTTGGAGCTGTCCAACAAGTTCCCCGGCAGCACCCTCGGCGACACCCTGCAGACCGTCGCGCTGTCCGACGGCAACACTGACTTCTATGTGCGCCAGGAGCTGTTCCCCAACCAGTTCGCCGCCGACGTCCCCGCCTCGCAGGCCGCGTTGATGGCCGCCACCCAGCGCCCCGTCACCGAGGCCGCCCTCACCGGCGGCTCCGACACCCCCGCCTGGCACGACCTCCCGGTCTGGTCCCTCATCCCCACCGGCGACAAGAACATCCCGCCGGCCGCCCAGCACTTCATGGCCAAGCGCGCCGACGCCACCGTCCTCGAGATCGCCGACGCCTCCCACGCCGTCCTCGTCTCCCAGCCCAAGGCAGTCGCCGACCTCATCGCCAGCGCCGCCGCCGGGACCCGGGCCTGAGCAGCCTCCCCCAAAAATCAAGCGCAGCAATCCAACCAGATCAACCTGGGAACCCGGGTCGAGCGCGATCCCCCAAGATCGCCCCGGCCCGGGTTTCCGGCGTCGAGGTCTAGAATGGACTCGGGGGCTGCTCACTCAAGATCACCTCAGCTCGCTGGTCCAGGCATGATTCGCGGGCTGCTCAGTTCCGGCCCTGATCGGGCCCGCCGGTTCCAGCAGCCGCTCAGCTCCCACCTCGACTCGGGCCGCCGAGTTCCAGCGGCCGCCCAGCTCCGGAGTCGCTCAAGCCGGCTGGTCGTGAGTCGCACAGTGGATGCCGCCACCGCCGGCCGCGATGTTGTCGATGCGCACGGGCACCACGTCCCGTCCGGGCAGGTGCTCGCGAAGGATCCCGCGGGCTCGGTCGTCCGCCGCGGCGTCACCGAACTTGGGCATGAAGACGGCACCGTTGGCGATAGCGAAGTTGGCGTAGGAGATCACGCTCTTCGAACCGCGGACGGTGACAGCATCTGGATCGGGCTGCGGCAGGTCGACGACGGTGAGCGGGGAGCCGGTGGCGTCGGTGCTTCCCGCCAGCACGGACCGGGCCTGGTCAGCCGACCGGGACCAGACATCGGGCGGCGAACCGGGGAAGGCCTGGTCCAGCAGGACGACGCCGGGGGCGACGAAGCGGACGAGGCAGTCGACATGGGCGTCGGTGATGTCCTGCCCGCGCACGCCGGCGAACCAGATCACCTTGCTGACGCCGAAAAGCCGCTTGAGCTCGTCCTCGATCTGCTGTCGTGACCGACCGGGATTGCGGTTGTCGTTGACGAGCGAACTCTCGGTGGCCAGCACCGTGCCGCGGCCGTCGGTCTCCAGCGCCCCGCCCTCGCCGACGAGCCAGGTCTCCACGCGCGGAATCCCGTATTTGGCCAACAAAGCGCGAGCGACGCCGGCGTCGTTGGCGTGCGGCTGCTTCGAGCCCCAGCCGTTGAAGTTGAGATCGACACCGCCACCGGCGACGAAAACCGGTGCGGTGTCGCGGGCCCAGAGATCGTCGACAGGGATCGGCACGACCTCCACCCCATTGCCAACAGCCCGCTGCGCACCATCGACATCCTCGGCACGGGCCATCAGGAGCACCGACTCGTAGTCGGCGATCGCCCGCGCGAGGCCGGCGATGTCCTGGCGCACGCCGGCAACATCGGATTCCCAGATCGTCGTGGTAGGCCAGGACATAACGGTCCGGGCGTGACGGTCCCACTCAGCGCCCAACTTGCGGGCAGTGTCCGCGCCAGGCGCCAGGGGCTCCGGTCGGGAGCACGCGGCGAGAGCGGCCGCGCCGAGGCCGGCCGCGGTGCGCAGCACGGTCCGGCGGGACGGCAAGACGTCGTTCATGGCCTCATCATGAGGCTGACTAAATTTTCAGTCAAGGTGATCGAACGGGTATACTGAAAAGTAGGTCAGGGAGAAAGGCCAGGTGGGAGCGGTGTCGGAGCGTCAGCGGGCGATACTGGACGCCGCGGTCCGGGTCATCGCCCGGACCGGGGTGCGAGGCCTGCGGGTCGAGCAGCTGGCGGCCGAGGCCGGCATCTCGACCGCGCTGATCTACTACCACTTCGGCGACCGCGCCGGCCTGCTCCGCCGCACGCTGGAGCACGTCAGCGACCGCGCGGCCGACTACACGCAGCCGGCCGCGGACGTCGAAACCATGCTGCTCCAGGAAATGCAGGACACCGAGGCGGTCCGGACGAACAGCACCGCCTGGGGCGAGCTGCGCGCCTCCGCCGTCTTCAACGACGAACTGCGCGACACCCTGGCCGAGTCGACCCGCGTGTGGACGGCCGAGGTCGCCGACGCCATCAGCCAGGTCCGGCCGGACGCGCCGGCAGCCGACGCCGCCGAGCGCCTCACCGCGCTGGTGGAGGGGCTCAGCGAACGCTGGCTGAGCGGCTCGATCACCCTGGACCGCGCCCGGGAACTGCTGCGCGGGGCCGTCGCACTGGAGCTGACGGTCAGTCCGCCAGCACCTCGATGATCATCGCCTGGAAGTACGCGCCCTGACCGATGGCGATGAGCGCGCAGCGGTCGCCGGGCCGCAACCGGCCGACCCGGTCGGCGTGCTCCATGGCCATCAGGGCGTCGGCCCCGAAGCTGTGGCCGGTCTCGGGCATCAGGTCGAGGCAGATCTTGTCGCGCGGGATGCCGGACTGGATGCTGAACGTCCGCCAGAACATCTTGTTGTTCAGGTGCGGCAGCACCCAGTCGAGCTGGTCCAACGTCATGCCGGCCACCGCGGCCGCCCGCTCCACCGTCTCCACGACCTGGGCCGAGCACACCTTGGCGAACAAGGCGTTCTCCTCCGAGGTCATCCGGATGTTCCGATGGAATCGGGCATCCCGACCGCCGGCCCCGCCGAGGTACCGGTACCGCGCCGACTGGCCATTGTGGACGATCACGCCGGCGGCGCAGTCACCGCTGACGGTCGTGCCGGCGATCACCCGGGCATCGTCGCCGACGCTGCCCTGGTCGCCACCGAGCACGAGCACCCGCTCGTCGCCGGAAGCACCCGGCCGGGCCAGGAACATCCGGGCGTACTCGACACCGCGCAGCACGGACGCGCAGTTGATGTGCGACAGGCCGTAGAACCTCGAACCGCTCAGACCCAGCCGAGCCCGCAGCCGGTCCGGGAACTCGGCGCACAGGTCGGTCTCGGCCATCAGCATCGTGTGTCCATAGAGGACCAGATCGGCGGTGCCGCCGGCCAGCGCGGCCCGGCCGGCCTCGACCAGGACGTCCTCGTACAGCTCGCCCGGGGCCAGCGACGGGATGTCCCGCAGCCCGTACACCTTGGTGAACATCTTGCGCTCGGTGACCGGCCGGCCGGCCCGCACCATGATGTCGTCGACGGGCTCCACCCAGCTCGGCAGCTTCACCGCCACCCGGGACAGCCCGACGCTCACGACCCGCTCCTGATGCGTGCGGTCAGCACCGGCCGGTCGACCTTCCGGTTGCTGTTCAACGGGAACTCCGCCAGGTGCTGGTAGTGCAGCGGGATCAGGTACCGGGGGTAGAAGGTGCCCATCTCCTCCATGAGGTCGGCGGCGGGCCGCTCCTGCCCGAGGTAGAACGCATACAGTTCGCCGTCAAGGGCGATCGCCACGGCGTCGGTCACCCCGCCCAGCCGGCGCAGGCCACTCTCCACTTCGGACAGTTCGACGCGCACGCCGTGGATCTTGACCTGGTGGTCGCGGCGGCCGAGGAAAGCCAACTCCCCATTGGGTTCCAGCCGCGCGATGTCGCCGGTGCGGTACCAGCGCCGGCCGTCGTACTCCAGGAACCGACCCTCGTCGTCACGGGGATCAAGATAGCCGGGGAACATCTGCGGACCGGTCACGCACAGCTCGCCCGACTCCGCCCCGACGACCCCCTCCGAGTCGACGAGAACGTGGTCCAGGCCCGGGTGCATGGTCCCGATCAGCACGATGTCGTTGACACACAAGGCCGGCGAGGTCACCGGGTCCCAGGTGTGCACGCTGCACGAGATCGTCAACTCGGTCGGCCCGTAGAGGTTCTCCACCAGCCCGCCGGTCGCGGCCTGCCAGTCGGCGGCGTCGTCACGCAGCAGCGGCTCGCCGCAGAACACCGCCAGCCGCATGGACGGCATGCATCCCGGCGCGAGTTTTCCCATCCGCCGCAGCAGGGAGATGACGCTCGGCGACGAACACCAGACGGTGATGCCGTACTTGCGCACGAACTGCGGCACCGCCATGAACGCCTGCGGCGGCATGCAGACCAGCGTCCCGCCGCTCCCCCAGGCGCTGAAGATGTCGAACATGGCCAGGTCGAAGGTCAGCTCGCCGGTCTGGGAGAACACGTCCGACGGGCCGAAGCCGTAGCGGTCGTGCACGAAACGCAGGTAGAACTCGACGTTGCGGTGCCGCACCGGCACACCCTTGGGCCGCCCGGTCGAGCCGGAGGTGAACAGGATGTAGGCGATGTCGTCCGGGTCGGCCGAGTACGGGTGCTCCAGCGGCGGCGCGGACAGCTCGGTGATCACCGGCGTGCCGGCGAGCGCGGAACCCAAGTCCCCCAACAAGGGCAGGCCGTTGTCGTCGACCAGCAGCGCGTCGATCTCGGCGGCGGTGATCATGTCCCGGGTCCGCTCGGCCGGGAAGTCCGGGTTCAGCGGCACCACCGAGGCGCCCGCGTACCCGGCCGCGAGAATGCCGGCGTAGGCCAGCTCGGTACGGCTGGCCAGCAGCCCGACTCGCCGCGGCCTGTCGCCCACCCGGGCCACCACTTCGCCGGCCAACGCCAGCGCGTGGTCATGGATCTGTTGGTACGTGAAAGACTCTCCGGCCACCCGGAGCGCGACCGCCGCCGGGTTCCGGCGCAGACTGCGCAGGAACCAGCCGTGCAGCACGCCCTCGGTGGCGATGCTCCTGGTCATGACGTTCCCTTCCGCACGGCGGCGGCCACCGCCACGACAAGATCCACTTGATGGGTGATGGAGACCGCGACGTCCCCGAGGCCGACGGCGTCGGCCAGCCGCTCGGCGCCGCCGTGCAGGGTCACCGCGGGCGCTCCCCACTCGTCCGCGATCACCTCGATGTCCCGCCAGCGCAGGCCCTGGCCGAACCCGCGGCCGAGCAGTTTGCACACGGCTTCCTTGACACAGAACCGCCCGGCCAGCCGTTCGGCGTGCCGCGCCGTGCCGGGCTCGCCGGCCTGGGCCAGCTCGGCCTCGGTGAACACGAGACCGCGGTAGCGGCGGTGCTCGGCGACGCGGCTGAACCGGGACACCGACAGCAGGTCGACGGCGATCTTCATGCCAGCTCCACGCCCGCGGCGTCCACGACCTGCGCCAGCAGCCAGCCTTCGCGCAACGGTCCCTTGGTGTGCAACAGGATTCGCTCGCCGTCGGCGATGTCGCCGGCCTTCAACGCCGCGTGCACGTCCAGCCAGCCGTCGCAGGCGCCGGACCCGGTGAACCGCCACTCGACGTCCGAAAAGGACTCCGGAGAGCCCTCGCCGGCGTCAAGCACCCGCAGCGGGCCGGGCCCCTGCCGCACCCGCAGGCCGACGGTGGCGAAGCGGCCGGTGCCGACACGGGCGTCGGCGAACACCGGCTCATCGCAGATGAGAACCGTCGCCACGGAGGGAATGGCCCAGTCCAGCAGCTCGAATCCCACCGTGCCACCGAGTTCGTCCAGGTGCGTGATGCCGATGTCGTCGCCACGCCAGCCGAATTCGAGCACCATGCGCGCCAGCAGCGTGACCATCGGGTCGCGCAGCGGGCCGGAGCGGATCAGGAACAGCGGCTGGTCGTCGTCGGGCACGCCGACCGCGGCCAGCGCCAGGTCGCTCAGCTCCGGCTGGTCGGAGTCCGCCGGGTTGACGACGATCAGGTGTTCGAGGGGAATGCCCTCCTGGATCGCCGCCTCCACCCGCTGCTTGGGCAGCAGGTCGTCCGGAAACGCCGTCAACGGCAGGTAATCCGTGTGCGTCCGCACGGCCGCACACAACCGAGTGATACTCAGATCAGCCATCGGCGTCTCCCGACTGGAAGCCACGGGCCACGTGCAGGCGCTGGATGTTGCTGGTGCCGTCCATGAACTCGAAGGCCCGCACGTCCCGGGTCCACTTCTCCAGCAGCGGGTGCTCGATCAGGCCCGCCGGGCCGATGGACGCGATGGCCCACTGGGCCGTCTGCTGGGCCATCCGCACCGCGCTGAGCTTGGACGCGCTGGCGAAGTAGCCGCGCTCCGGGTCGGCGTCGAGCTTGGCCGCCGCCTGGAAGATCAGCTGTTTGCCGGCCTCCGCGCGGGCCAGCGCCAGGTCCACACCGGGGGCGTTCTTCCGGTGCTCGGCCACGTATTCCGTGATCGCCATCGCGGTACCCACGGCCGACGCCGAGATCTGGATCCGCATGTTGTTCAACGTCTTGACCGCGCCCCAGATACCACGCCGGGTGACCGGCAGGTGC
>DATJJB010000241.1:0-5089 GCA_035492655.1 Kutzneria sp.
GCCGCTGCGCGCCCGCGAGGGCGGCGTGCTGCGCCGCGCCGGCCACACCGAGGCGGCCGTGGACCTGGCCGTGATGGCCGGCCTGCACCCCGCCGGCGTGCTGTGCGAGATCGTCAGCCAGAAGGACGAGGGCGACATGGCTCGCCGCGACGAGCTGGCCGTGTTCGCCGCGGAGCACGAGCTCCAGATGATCACCATCGCCGACCTGATCGCCTACCGGCGGCGCACCGAGCGGCACGTGATCCGGGTGGCCGACGCCCGCATCCCGACCGCGCACGGCGAGTTCCAGGCCGTCGGCTACGACTCCACGCTGGACGGCATCGAGCACATCGCGCTGGTCAAGGGCGAGCTCGGCGACGGCGAGGACGTGCTGGTCCGGGTGCACTCCGAGTGCCTGACCGGCGACGTGTTCGGCTCGCTGCGCTGCGACTGCGGCCCGCAGCTGGACGCGGCCATGGAGGCCGTGGCCGCCGAGGGCCGTGGCGTCGTGCTGTACATGCGTGGGCACGAGGGCCGGGGCATCGGCCTGCTGCACAAGCTCCAGGCGTACCAGTTGCAGGACCGCGGCGCCGACACCGTGGACGCCAACCTGGCCCAGGGCCTGCCGGCCGACGCCCGCGACTACGGCACCGGCGCGCAGATCCTGGTCGACCTGGGCATCAAGTCGATGCGGCTGCTCACCAACAACCCGGACAAGCGCGTCGGCCTTGAGGGATACGGCCTCAAGGTGGTCGACCGGGTGCCGCTGCCGGTGTGGCCGAACCCGGAGAACCTGCGCTATCTGCGGACCAAGCGCGACCGCATGGGACACGACCTGCATCATCTAGAGCAGTACGAGTCCGACAGCGATGGGGTAGAGCAATGAGTGGCGACGGCCGGCCGACCATCCAGGTGCCGCAGTGGTGTGAGGACCTGCGGCTGGCGGTGGTGGCCACCCGATGGCACGAGACGATCACCACCAACCTGCTGGACCGGGCGCTGGTCGCCGCGGCCAAGGCGGGCGTCAAGGAGCCGACGGTGGTCCGGGTGGCCGGCGCGATCGAGCTGCCGGTGATGGCCCAGGCGCTGGCCAAGCACCACGACGCCGTGGTGGCGCTGGGCGTGGTCATCCGCGGCGGCACCCCGCACTTCGAGTACGTGTGCGACGCCGTGACGGCCGGGCTGACCCGGGTGTCGCTGGACGAGTCCACGCCGATCGGCAACGGCGTGCTCACCTGCGACACCGAGCAGCAGGCGCTGGACCGCTGCGGCATGCCGTCCTCGGCCGAGGACAAGGGCTTCGAGGCGACCGTGGCCGCGCTGGACACCGCCGTGCAGCTGCGCAACATCAACCGGCCGTGGACGGATCGGGGGCTGGCGTGAGCGAGCTTGCGAGCGAACGAGGACAGCACCGTAGCGAGCCCGTCACCTGTCGGCCGCGCCGCGTGCGTTTCGTCGCCATCCCGGCGGCCGGCGGCCTGATCGCGCTGTTCGTGATCATCGCCATCCTGCTGCGCAACACCCCGACCGGCGCCTACTTCGAGGTGTCCGACCAGATCGCGATGGCCATGGTCGGCGTGCTGCTGGCCTGCGGCGTGCTGCTGCTGACCCGGCCGCGGGTGCGGGCTTCGGCGGAGTGGATCGAGGTCCGCAACCTGCTCGGCGCCACCCGGTACGCCTGGTCCGACGTGCGCGGTCTCAGCTTCCCCGACGGCTCCGCCTGGGCCCGCCTCGAGCTGCCGGCCGACGAGTACATCTCCATCATGGCCGTCCAGGCGGCCGACGGCCCCCGCGCCGTCACCGCCATGCGCTCCCTCCGCGCCCTCTACAAGGAAGCCGGCGTATACACCCAGGCCACCACCCAGCACAAGGCTTGAGTGTTCGGAAAGGACCATTCCTCACGTTGGATGCGAGGAATGGTCCTTTCCAAACGGTCGAACTCAGGCGGTGCGGACCGCGCGGATGGCGTCCTGGACCTCGCGGACGGCGTGCAGCTGGCGGTACTGGGCCGACTCCGTGACGAAGTCCTGGAGCTTGCGCCGGACCCGGCCGGACCGCAGCCGCACCACCATCGGCAGCACGGACTGGATCAGCTCGCACGCCGCCTCCGGCTCGCCGGTGGCCAGCCGGGTGCGGGCCAGGCCGATCACGTCGAACACCCGGCTGCGGGCCCGTGACGGGTCGCGCAGCGCCAGTGCCCGGCGGATGTGCCGCTCGGCCAGCGGAGCCTGGGTGGGGTCGTGCCGGGCCAGGTCACGCAGCCGGGCGCCGATCACCCCCTCCATCTCCGCCTCGTCGAACGAGGCCATCCACATCGGCTCCGACGACCGGTCCCGCGCGCCGAAGCACTCCTGCGCGTGGCCGACCGCCCGGTGGAACTCGTTGACCCGGCCCATCAGCGCGTACGCCCACGCCTCACGGGTGTGCAACAGCGCCCGCAGCGCCGGCGTGGCCGTGCGGCGGGTGCCGTACTGGCCCAGCTGCACCAGCTCCAGCCCGTCCTCGGCCCGGCCGAGGTCGAACATCTGCCGGGCCATGGAGGCCAGGCACAGCGCGCCGAACGGCTCGTTGCGGCTGGCCTTGGCCATCCGCACCGCGAGCACGTAGTAGCGCTGCGCCCCGTCGTGCAGGCCGGCGTCGAAGGACATGCTGGCCGCCATCTTGGCCAGCTCCGCCCCCAGCTGGAACGCCTGCTGGGTGGTGGGCGAGTCCGGCGCCCGGCGCAGCCGCTCGGCCAGCTCGTTGAGCTGCCCGAGCACGGCCTTGCGGGCGACACCGCCGCCGCCCGACCAGCCGCGCAGCCCGTCGACCACCATGCGCATCGCCGCCAGCTCATCGGCGCTGATCGCGCCGCCCGCCGCCCATTTGGCCAGCGGTTGCAGCGGTGTCAGCCAGTGCTGCATCGGTTCGACGAGAGAGGGTCCTACCGCTACCGCGGCGCCTGCGGTCAGCGCCGCTCGTCTGCTGAGAGTCAAGTCGCTCCTCGTCACCTCTTCAACGGACCGGGCAGTGCTCAGCGCGTCCCAGGACGGGGAGAAGACGTCCTGGGCTCCTGAGCCCTCGGGGTCACGGGGTCGGGGAGGGCCCGTGCGGTCGAACCAGAGGCGTTCCGGTGGCACCCGGAGCACCTCCGCGAAGGCGCGCAGCTTGTCGATCCGGTCGATCGGGTTCTCCCCGTTCTCGTACCGGGACAGCTGTGCCTGGCTGATGCCCAGCCAGCCCGCCATCCGGTCCTGCGTGATCCGGTGCGGGTGCTGCGGGTGGTGTCGGTACGCGCCGATCAGGCCGCCCATGCTCTGGTCGGCGAAGGCCTCGGCGAGCACCGGGTGGTCCCAGAAGCCGTCGGGCAGCGGGGGCGGGCCGAACACCTCGTCCCGCGCGCCGCGGCGGCACGCGGTGCACAGGCGGTCGGAGTTGTCGGCCGCGATGCGGGCGCCACACGGACATGTTCGTCCTGTGCTGGCTTGCCGTAACCGGATCGGTTCCATGGCACCTCGCACCCGTCACTGAGCGTGTTCACAGTGTAATCGCTGGTGAGAGCCTGTCTATTCACCTCATGCATGAACCGGCCAACCCTTCATCCGGACCGGTGATGCAGCAGCCGGATAAGACCCATCCGGGTGTGGTTTGGCGGTGGCCCGGCGTGTCGGCGCACCCTGCTGGCACACAGGGCGCCCGGCGACGAACCCGCCGGTCACCGCCGCAGCGACCGCCCGACCCGGGAGGACGTCCGCCAATGCGTACCTCGACCCAGCCGCCACGAGCCCCGCAGGCCGTCGTGCAACCGCCGCAGCCGCCCGAGAGCAGCTTCGGCCGGACCCTTGGCGAAGTCGTCGCCAACTACCGCATGCTCGGCTGGCGGGTCAACGTCACCGAGCAGGGCGTGCTGCTGCCGCTCGGGCCGACCACCACCGCGCTGGTGATGCCGGCCCGCATCGGCTCCGCGGTGCTGGCCGAGCTGCGGGCCCGGATGCTGGCCGGGCCGACGTTGGTGATCCCCGGCCCGCAGGAGAACTGGCTGTTCCTGGCCGAGCTGGTCGCCCTGCTGCCGGCACAGCTGCGCACCCCGTCCGAGATCCGGTTCGTGAAGTCGCCGAGCAGCATCGTGCTGCCGCCGACCATGACGCCGTACGGGCGGGTGCGGTGGGCCAACGCCCCCTCCTTCAGCCGGCACTGGCTGCCGCCGTTCACCGCCGTGCTCGCGGTGGCGCGGACCATCGCCAGCTCGGCCAACTGACTCCCTGCCGCTGAACCCTGCCGCTGAGCCCTGTCGCGGGGAATCGGCGCCTACCCGCGTTCGGGGCGCGGGTAGGCGCCTCTTTGTCGGAATTCCGCATTCTCTGAGCAGATTCCGAGGTGCGAATTCCGGGCGATTCACAGGTAATACGGATGAACCCCTGATCTCACGGCCACGTGTATCTGGTGGACTGTGCCTTACCCACCACCGTGCACGGAGGCTTGTTTTGAAGACGCCCGAGGTCATCGCCAACCCGAACCGCCGCCAGGTGCTCTGCGGCCTGGTCGCCGCCCTGGTCGCCGGCGGCGCGGTCACGACGGCGTGCGGCAGCCCGTCGAGCGCCTCGGGCGGCACCACCACCAACACCCAGCCCAAGGCGGCCGCCGGCACCGAGATCGCCAAGCTGGCGTCCGTGCCGGTCGGCGGCGGCCTGCTGGTCGAGGAGCCGGGTGGCAGCGGCAGCAAGCTGCTGCTGGTGCAGCCCAGCGCCGGCGAGGTCAAGGCGTTCAGCGCCACCTGCCCGCACCAGGGCGTCACGGTCGGCGTGCCGCAGGGCGGCACCATCACCTGCCCCGGCCACGGCAGCCAGTTCAACGCGGGCAGCGGCGCCGTCACCCGCGGCCCGGCCACCACCGGCCTCACCGCGGTCAACGTGAAGGTCGACGGCGCCGCCGTCGTGCTGGCCTGACGCGCGTCCCGCACGTGGTCGCCGACCGCGTGCGGGAACTGTCGGACCACGGCCGTAGGCTGGACGGGTGGCCGACCCGTCGACCTATCGCCCAGCCCCAGGCACGATCCCCGACAACCCTGGCGTGTACAAGTTCCGCGACCAGCACCGCCGGGTGATCTACGTCGGCAAGGCCAAGAGCCTGC
>DATJJB010000242.1:0-8853 GCA_035492655.1 Kutzneria sp.
GTCTACTTCGGACGCGGCGCGTACGGGATCAGGGCCGGCGCGCAGGCCTACTTCGGCAAGGATCTCGACCAGCTCACCCCGTCCGAGGCCGCACAGCTGGCCGGCATGATCCAGGGACCGAGCAAGACCGAGGACGCGGCCTACCGGAAGCGGCGCTGGACCAACGTGATGACGCAGATGGTCGACAAGGGCTGGCTGTCGGGCGGCGAACGGGCCGACTACAAGGAACCGCCCGCGTTGGTCGACCGGGACAAGGCCCGGCCGACCTCGCTGTCCGGGCCGCGGCAGGCGATCGAGGACCAGGTGCTGGACGAGCTGACCCAGCAGCCCTTCGGGCTCAGCGAGGACCAGGCCGAGCGGCAGGGCGTGAAGATCTACACGACCATCGATCCCAAGGCACAGGACGCCGCCGAGCAGGCCGTGAAGTCGGTGATGGACGGCCAGCCGCTGGCGCTGCGGCAGGCGCTGGTCGCGGTGAATCCGAAGACCGGCGGCGTCACCGCGTACTGGGGCAACTCGGGTCCGGGTACCACCGACAACGCCCAGACCCTCCAGCAGCCGGGCACCACCTTCCAGCCGTTCGACCTGGTCGCCGCGCTACAGCAGGGCATCGGCACCAACTCGGTGTTCAACTCCGCCTCGCCGCAGACCTTCGACGCCCGGCAGATCATCAACGGCGAAGAGCACTACCCGTGCAAGGCGGCCTGCACGCTGGCCCAAGCACTGCAGTACTCGATCAACACCGAGCTGGCCAACCTGGTCTACAACCGGGTCAGCACCAAAGCGGTGGCCGACGCCGCGCACCAGGCCGGCGTGCCGGCCGAGGTCGACGGCACCAAGCTGCTGGTCGGCGAGAACGGCGGCAACCCGGACATCAGCATCGCCAACGGCGGCGGCTCCACCCAGGTCCGTCCGATCGACATGGCCGCCGCCTACGCCACGCTGGCGGCCGACGGCCAGCGCCGGTCGCCGCACTTCATCAGCAAGATCACCTTCGGTGACGGCCGCAGCTTCGACCGTCCCGACGACACGGCCGCCGCGTTCGGGCCCAACAGCCAGCAGATCGCCGACTCCGTCACCGCCGCCATGGCCGGCGGCGCGCAGCAGAACGGCCTCGGTCTCAACGGCCCGTGGCCGACCGCGGTGAAGACCGGCGCCCAACCGATCAGCGGCCCGGACAACGCCAAGGCCTGGACCGTCGGCTACACCCGGTCGCTCGCCGCGTCGGTCTGGGTCGGCTCCGACCGGTACGAGCCCATCCACGACAAGGACGGTAATCCGGTCACCGGCAACGGCCTGCCCGGCAGGATCTGGCAATCGTTCATGAACGGCTACCTGAAGGCGTCGAATGCTCCGGCCGAACAGTTCGTGGCCCCGCCTGGCTCATCGCCGCCAGCCCTGCAGCAGACGCCCGGGTCGACGAGGTGACCACGATGATTACCGTCCGTTTTCGCAAGCTCACCGTATGGACGATTGCCCCTTAACATGACACCCACTAGCGTCTGAACAGCTAGACGACAGGAACTTAATGGGGGTTCAGTGAATATCGTACGGTCTGCCGTGCTCGCATGCGCGGCCGCCGCTTCCATCCTGGTCACACTCGCGCCCAGCGCGGTGGCTGCTCCAGCCCGGTATGACTTCACGGCATCCGGCGTCAACATTCACACCGGTCCACATGTCGGAGATACGGTCGTTGGACAGGGAAATCCAGGCGACGGGCTCGTTTATCACAATTCCAAGGGCGGTGGCGCAGGTGCCGATTGGGTCGGCTGCCCGGACGGATCCGGATCGACAGTCTGGGACGAGGTGACGGATATTCGGACCGGAGTTCGCGGTTGGGTAAGCGAGTGCTTCCTCTCGCCCGTGAATAGCTGATCCACGCCGTTTACACCCCCCAGTGTTCAGGACTACTGAACACTGGGGGCACCTTATGCCCGAATCGATCAGCCGTGGCGGGGCACGCTCACCGCTCACCGCTGACCGCACGCACACGTGGGTGCCCGTAGCATGCCCCGAGTGTCAGGTGAACCGGATGGGAACGAGTCCGTGCAGCCGACCGGCACCTCCCTGCTGGAGGACACCGAGTCGCTGGGGCCGGACGAGCGGGTCGCGCCCACCTGGACGGAGTCGCTGGTCAGGTCGCTGAGCCGACCGTTCGGGGGGCCGCTGGGGCGGCACGCCTCGGTGGGGCGGCAGTGGTTCTGGACGGCGACGCGCGTCATCCTGCTGCTGGCGGTGGTGGTGTTGGCGCTGGGCTGGCTGCAGAAGTCGCCGTGCGTGCAGACGTACAAGGATGACAAGGGCGTGCTCCAGCTGGACTGGAGCGGCAACCGGCAGTACGTCGCCATGTGCTACTCGGACGTGATCCCGCTGTACACGGCGGAGCGGCTGGACCAGCCGGGCATGTTCCCGTACCGCACGTCCTGGGTGGACGGCGAGGGCACGCCGCAGGCGCACATCCGGTACATGGAGTACCCGGTGCTGACCGGCGTGTTCCAGTGGTTCAACGCGAAGCTGGCCCAGGGCTACATCGCCATCGCCGCGAGCGGCATCCTGCCGTTCACCATGACGGTGGTCGCCTACTTCGACTTCATCGCCTTCTTCCTGTCACTGGCCTGGCTGGTGGTGGTGTGGTCGGTGATGCGAATAGCCGGCCGGCGGATGTGGGACGCGGCGTTGGTGGCGGTGTCGCCGCTGGTCATCGTGCAGGCGTTCACCAACTTCGACACGCTCGCGGTGGCGTTCGCGACGGCCGGCCTGCTGGCCTGGGCGAAGAAGAAGCCGGTGCTGGCCGGCATCCTGCTCGGCCTGGGCGGCGCGGCGAAGCTGTATCCGCTGTTCCTGCTGGGACCGCTGCTCCTGCTGTGCTGGCGCGGCGGCCGGATGAAGCAGGGCCTGACCACCACGGTGTCGGCGGTGCTGATGTGGGCGGCGGTGAACGCGCCGATCTACATCCTCTACCGGCCCGGCTGGTGGGAGTTCTTCCGGCTCAACACCGAACGCGGCGTCGACCCGGACACGCTGTACAACGTCGTCCAGTACTTCACCGGCTGGCTCGGCTTCGACGGCGTGCTGGCGCAGAACCAGGTGCCGACGATCCTCAACACCGTCAGCGCGGCCCTGTTCCTGCTCTGCTGCGCGGGCATCACCTGGGTGACGATGTCGGCCCCGCTGCGGCCCCGGCTGGCCCAGGTGTGCCTGCTGGTGGTGGCGGCGTTCCTGGTGACCAACAAGGTGTGGAGCCCGCAGTACTCGCTGTGGCTGGTGCCGCTGGCCGTGCTGGCCATCCCGCGCTGGAAGCCGCTGCTGGCCTGGATGACCATCGACGCCCTGGTCTGGGTGCCCCGCATGTTCTTCTATCTGGGCACCGACAAGAAGGGCCTACCGGCCGGACCGTTCCTCACTTTCGTGGTGGCCCGGGACCTGGCCGTGATCTGCCTGTGCATCCTGGTGATCCGCGAGATCTACCGGCCGGAGCTGGACCTGGTGCGCCGCACCGGCGACGACGACCCGATGGGCGGCTTCCTGGACGGCGCCGCCGACAGGTTCACCTTCCGGCGGCGTCAGCGCTTGATGACGGCATCGGTGAGCTGACCGGCGCCGACCGGGTCCAGCACCCGGTGCAGCGCGACGAGGAAGTTGTCGGTGCGCAGCCACCACGTGTACAGCAGCACCGTGGTGGCCACCGCCGCGAACAGCGGCGTCTGGTCCCAGAACACCACGCCGACGACCAGGCCCGCGATGATCACGACCTCGCCGGTGAACAACCGCGCGAAGATCATCGTCCGGGCCAGGTCGACCACGGCCTTGCGGTCGGGCCGCTTGGCCGGCGCCTTGCGCTGGTCGAGCACGCCGATCACGTACACGCTGAGCAGGCCGACCACCGGCAGGATCAGCGCCGACGGCGTCAGCGTCACCGGAGCCCCCGGCAGCAGCAGCACCAAGCCGACCACCACGAACAGCAGGCAGCCGAGGAACACCGACTGGGCCAGCCGCCGGAACGCGCCGAACGTCGAGGTACTCGGTTCGAACATGCCGAGATCCTCGCACCCGGTCCGCCGGTGGACTCAGTCACCCGCCCGTGGCCACATTCGTCCCGCGAAGGTGGCGACGGTAAAAAAAGAACGTCATGAATGTCGGAGTCCGAGAGCTGCGAGACCCGGTGGCTGGGCAATGGCGGTGATCGGTAGCTGGGTATGACCACCGCCGACACCAACGCGGCGCTCGCCTGACGAGCGCCGCGTCCGCGTGGGGGTCAGAGCGAGTTGAGGTCCACGGCGTTGGCCATGACCTGGTAGCCGGCGTCGCCGGGGTGCAGGTGGTCGCCGCAGTCGTACTTGGGCAGCATCCGCTGCGGGTCGGCCGGGTCGCGGGTGACCTGGTCGAAGTCGACGACGGTGTCGTAGACGTGGCTGGTGCGGATCCAGTCGTTCACGGCCTGCCGCACGGACTCCAGCTGCGGGGTCCACGCGCCCCAGCCCTTGAACGGCAGGATGGTCGAGGCGACGGTGCGGATGCCGCGCGCGTGCGCCCGCTGGGCGATGTCCTGTAGCGCGCCCTCGATCTTCGTCGGGTCGAGCTGGTGCGGCTCCTGCTGGATGTCGTTCACGCCGAGCAGCACGATCATGCTGTGCACGTTGGTGCGGGACAGCACGTCCTCGTCCAGGCGCTTGGTCGCCGCCTCGCCGCCGGCGCCGCCGTCGAGCAGCAAACGGTTGGCGCTGATGCCGGCGTCGTCCACGCCGAGCCGCTGCCCGAGCCGCTCCGACAGGTAGTTGGGCCAGCGGTGGTTGGCGTCGGGCGTTGAGCCGTAGCCGTCGGTGATGGAGTCGCCGAGGGTGACGACAGTGCCCTGGGAGACGGAATTGAGCACGTCTACGCCGGTGACGTAGTACCAGGACGTGGTCTTCTCGGTGAACGCGGTGCCCCAGGTGTCGGCGGTGTGGTCGCCGTCGCGGGTGAAGTACGAGGTCTGCATGGCCAGCGGGTGGTACGTGGCCGGCCCTGATGGTGTCGGCACGTAGGTCGTGACCAGCAGGTTGGAGTTGGACGGCACCCGCAGCGGCACGGGGTCGCTGACGATGTCGGCGCCGGCGGCGACGGTGGTGGACACCTGACCCTGGAACTTCACGGTGACCGTGGACGCGGCGTCCGCGGTCCCGACCCGGGCCTGCACACCGATCGTGACGTGCCCGAACGTGATGGGCGAGGTGCCGTAGCGGTTGCTCAGCCGGATCCGGGCCTTGCCGCCGCCGACGCTGGTGTGCACGACGTTGCGGATCGAGAAGTTGGGAAAGCCGTCGCCGGTGTTGTCCTGGCCGGAGGCCGGCGCGGCCTCCCAGGTCCCGGCCCAGTTGCCGACGGCGCTGTCAGAGGTCCCCGCGGTCGCGAGGCCCGCGGGACCGCCGAGCACAAGCACGGCGGCCAGGGCGATACGTCCGATTCGGGTTCGCATGGGCACGCTCCCCTCAACGGCGGCGGATCTCCACCATCACGCCGGAAGGGGTTCCCCGGTATAGCCCACTGGGGTGGTGCCGATCACAAACAACGGAGCACTGCTCAGCTCAGCCGCCGAGCTTGGCCCGCAGGAACTCGATGTCGGCGGCCTGGCCCTCGTCCGGCGTCTCGACCACGGCCGGCGCCTGCGCGGCGGCCAGCACCGCGACCAGCTGCTCCGGCTCGATCGTGCCGTCGGCGATGTTGGCGTGCCGGTCGCGGGCCGAGTTGAACTCGTCACGCGAGCTGTTCAGGTGCACAAGGTCGATCCGACCGGTGATCGCCTTGACCCGCTCCACGATGCCGACCAGGTCCTCGCCGGCCGCGAACGCGTGGCAGGTGTCCAGGCAGAAGCCGGCGCCGAACTCGCCGACCGCGTCCCACAGCCGGGCCAGCGCGTCGAACCGGCGGGCCATGGCGTTGTCGCCGCCTGCCGTGTTCTCGATCAGGATCGGCACGTCGAAGCCGCCCGACTCGGCCTGCCGCTCGAAGAGCTTGCGCCAGTTCTCGAAGCCGACCTCGGCGTCCTCGCCCTTGGTCACGTGGCCGCCGTGCACGATCAGGCCCTTGGCCCCGACCTTCTTGGCCGCGGTGGCGTGCTGCTGGACCAGCTTGCGCGACGGAATCCGGATCCGGTTGTTGGTCGAGGCCACATTGATGATGTACGGCGAGTGCACGAACACCTCGATGTCCGAGGCCAGCAGCTCGTCGGTCTGCGGATGGGCCTTCGGCGCCTTCCAGCCCTGCGGGTCGGCCAGGAAGAACTGCACGACCTCGGCGCCACGCTCCTCGGCGGCTCCGATCGGATCGTCGTCGCGGACGTGGGCTCCGATGCGCATGACCAGCAGGGTAGTCCAAGATCGAACCCGAATTGGGTCTGGCATCGCGTCACCGATCGGACGTACCGTCGTTCTCCTATTTGAAAGTTACTGATGAGTCACCGGCTGGACGGGGTGGGCATGCGAGGGCGGATCGGCACGCTGACGACGGCGGCGGCGCTCGTGCTGGCCACCAGCTCGCTCGGCCTGGCCGCGACGGCCGGCACCGCCAGCGCCGCCGCGACGCCCATCGTCGTCGGCAGCTGCGCCGCCTCCGTGCAGGGCGAACCCGGGCAGCCGGTGTCGCTGAGCCCCAGCGCGGTCGTGCAGCCCGTCACCAACGTGCTCAACGCCATCCCGCTGCTCGGCCCGCCGCTGGCCCAGCCGTTCCAGAAGGCGTTCACCGCGCTGCCGCCGATCCCGATCGGCGCGCTGCCCAACGGCAGCGGCTACATCTCCGGCGGCACCATCGCCAACCAGGTCGTCGCCCAGCTCAAGAACATCCCCCTGCTCGGACCGGTCATCGGACTGCTGGTCGGCGGCGTGCAGCAGGCGCTGACCGCCGGCTGCGGCGTGGCCGTGCAGGGCGCGAACGCCGTGTCGGCGCCGATCCAGACCGGCACCGCCGCGCTCGGCGGGGCCACCAGCGGTGGCGGGTCCACCGGCGGCACCGGTGGCGGCGGGACCACGGGCGGCGGCTCGACCGGTGGCACCGGCGGCGGTGGCACCGGCGGCTCGACGGGCGGCGGCACCACGGGTGGCACCGGCGGGGGCGGCGGCGTGAACTTCCCCACGTCCGGCGGCGTGTCCAACGGCGGCGTGCAGCTCTACCAGTTCAACGGAACGAACAGCTACGACTACGGCCGCGTGCCGCTGTTCTCGTACACCAACCTGCCGTTCGCGGTGCCCGGCGACTTCGCGCCGTCCCCCGGCGTGCTCTACGGCGGCAACGTCTCCGGCTACGCCCCGCAGGTCGGCAGCCTCAGCGGCATCAGCTCGGCCGCCGACGGCGTGCAGACCGCCGGCCGCGCGCAGGCCCTGCCCGGCTCCGGCTCGGGCTCCGGCGTGGCCGCCCCGGTGCTCATCGCCGTGCTGGCGCTGGCCGGTGTGACCGCCGCTCTGGTGCGCACCTGGGTGCTGCGCCGAGTGGCCGTCATCTGAGCCGATTTCGGCCGACCGGCCCTCGGCTGTTAACCTCTTCGGGTTGCTGACGCAACAGGCCCTCCTGCCACGGAACGACCGTGGCCGCGCCAGTCCACAGGAGGTGAGTGGTCTTCATGCGTCATTACGAAGTGATGGTCATCCTGGACCCCAGTCTCGACGAGCGCACCGTCGCTCCGACCCTGGACACCTTTCTCAACGTGATCCGCACGTCCGGCGGCAACGTGGAGAAGGTCGACGTCTGGGGCAAGCGCCGCCTCTCGTACGAGATCAAGAAGCAGCCCGAGGGCATCTACGCGCTGCTCGACGTGAACGCCGAGCCGGCCGCGGTCAAGGAGCTCGACCGCCAGCTCTCGCTCCAGGACACGGTGCTGCGCACCAAGGTCCTGCGCCGCGAGCCCGCCAAGGCTGTCAAGGCCAAGGACTGATCCCGTGGCAGGCGAGACGACGATCACCGTGGTCGGAAACCTGACCGCCGATCCCGAGCTCCGCTTCACGCCGTCCGGCGCCGCTGTCGCCAGCTTCACCGTCGCGGCCACGCCGCGCACGTTGGACCGGCAGAGCGGCGAGTGGAAGGACGGCGACGCGCTGTTCATGCGCTGCAACATCTGGCGCCAGGCCGCCGAGAACGTCGCCGAGTCCCTCACCCGGGGCGCTCGCGTGATCGTGACCGGCCGGCTGCGCCAGCGGTCCTACGAGACCAAGGAAGGCGAGAAGCGCACCGTCGTCGAGCTCGAGGTCGATGAGGTCGGCCCGTCGCTGCGGTACGCCAACGCCAAGGTCAACAAGGTCCAGCGCGCAGGTGGCGGCGGTGGCGGTGGCGGTGGTTTCGGCGGCGGTGGCGGCAACAGCGCCCCGGTCGACGACCCGTGGGGCTCCGCGCCCCCGGCCAGCTCCGGCGGCGGCGGTTTCGCCGACGAGCCGCCCTTCTAGATCGCGGCTCCGACGACCTCATTCACGTAGAAGTATCCAGGAGAAGACCTCATGGCGAAGCCGCCTGTGCGCAAGCCCAAGAAGAAGGTTTGCGTTTTCTGCAAGGACAAGGCCAGCGCGAACCTGATCGACTACAAGGACACCACGCTGCTGCGCAAGTACATCTCCGACCGCGGCAAGATCCGCGCGCGTCGGGTGACCGGCAACTGCTCGCAGCACCAGCGGGACATCGCCATCGCCGTGAAGAACTCGCGCGAGATGGCGCTGCTGCCCTACACCTCGACCGCTCGCTGACGAAGGGAGTGCACCGATGAAGCTCATCCTCACCACCGATGTCAGCGGTCTCGGCGGCCCCGGCGACCTGGTCGAGGTCAAGGACGGCTACGGCCGCAACTACCTGCTGCCCCGCGGCTTCGCGATCCTCGCGACCCGTGGCGCGCAGAAG
>DATJJB010000243.1:0-6640 GCA_035492655.1 Kutzneria sp.
TCGCCCAGCATGTACGCGATGCGTTCGGACGGATAGTCCGGATCGACCGGCAGGTAGGCCGCGCCGGCCTTGAGCACCGCCAGCTGCGCCACGACCAGGTCGATCGAGCGCGGCAGACCCAGCGCCACCAGCCGCTCCGCACCGGCCCCGCTGGCGATCAGCAGCCGAGCCAACCGGTTTGACCGGTCGTCCAGCTCGGCATACGTCAGCTGCTCGTCCTCGAACACCACCGCCGCGGCGTCCGGTGCCTCGGCCACGCGCTGCCGGAACAGTGCCGGCACGGTGTCCGCGTCGCCGGCCGTCGGCGTGGTGTTGTGCTCGATGACCAGGCGGTCCCGCTCCCCCGGCACCAGCACGTCGAGCTGGCTGATCGGCCGCTTCGGGTCCGCGGCGACGGCCGCGAGCACGCTGACCAGCCGCTGCCCGAAGGCCTCGACCGTGCCGCGCTCGAACAGGTCGGTGTTGAACTCGAAGTCGCCTTCGATACCGCCCTCGAACCGTTCGCGCACGGCCAGGGCCAGGTCGAACTTGGCGAAGTCGACCCGCACCGGCTCGGTGGTGATGGTCAGGCCGGGGAACTCGGTGAGGCCGCCGGGCATGTTCTGGAAGGCCAGCAGCACCTGGAACAGCGGGTTGCGGGACAGCGAGCGCTCCGGCTGGAGGTGCTCGACCAGCTTCTCGAACGGCAGGTCCTGGTGGGCGAACGCGGCCAGGCCGGCCTTGCGCACCCGGGACAGCAGGTCGCGGAAGCTCGGGTCGCCGGACGTGTCGGTGCGCAGCACCAACGTGTTGACGAAGAAGCCGACCAGGTTGTCCATGGCCTCGTCGGTCCGGCCGGCGATCGGGCTGCCGATCGGGATGTCCGTGCCGGCGCCCATCCGGGTCAGCAGCGTGGCGAACGCCGCCTGGAACACCATGAACAGCGTGACCTGGTTGTCCCGCGCCAACTTCGACAGCGCCGCGTGCACGTGCTCGTCCAGCTCGAACGGCACGGTCTGGCCACGGAAGCGGGCCACCGCCGGGCGACGGTGGTCGGCCGGCAGGTCCAGCTGCTGCGGCGCACCGGCCAGCTCGGTCGTCCAGTGCTGAAGTTGCTTGGTGGCCAAGCTGTTCGGGTCGTCCTCGGAGCCGAGCAGATCCTGCTGCCAGAGCGTGTAGTCGACGTACTGCACGGGCAGGTCCGGCCAGGCCGGGCGGCCGCCGTCGCGGCGGGCGGCGTAGGCCATGCCGAGGTCGCGGACCAGCGGCGCGAGCGACCAGCCGTCACCGGCGATGTGGTGCAGCAGCAGGCACAGCACGTGTTCCTGCTCCGACAGCTGGAACAGCGTGACCCGCAGCGGCAGCTCGGTGGCGAGGTCGAAGGTGTAGCGACCGGCCTCGGCGATGGCCGCGGGCAGCTCGTCCTCGGTCACCCGCACCGTCGCGAAAACCGGGATCGCCTCGGGCAGAACGTGTTGATACGGCACGCCGTCGGCCTCGGGGAACACCGTGCGCAGGGTTTCGTGGCGGGCCACGATGTCCCGCACGGCAGCGCGCAGCGCGGTGAGGTTCAGCTCGCCGGACATGCGCAGGCCGATGGGGATGTTGTACGTCGCGCTCGGGCCCTCGATGCGGTGCAGGAACCACAGTCGGCGCTGGGCCGAGGACAGCGGGATGCGCTCGCCGCGCACGGCCGGGACCAGCGCGGGGCGGCGTTCGCCGTCGCGGCCGTCGACCGCGTGGGCCAGGCCGGCGACGGTCGGCGCCTCGAACAGGCTGCGCACAGTCAACTCGACGCCGAGCACGGTCCGGATCCGGGAGACCAGGCGGGTGGCCAGCAGCGAGTGGCCGCCGAGCTCGAAGAAGCCGTCGTCCACGCCGACCTGCGGCACGCCAAGGACTTCGGCGAACAGCGAGCACAGCACCTCTTCGACGACCGACCGCGGCTCGCGGCCCTTGGCGTCGGCCACCGGCTCGGGCAGCGCGGCCCGGTCCAGCTTGCCGTTGGCGTTGAGCGGCAGGTCGTCCAGCACCATCACGGCCGACGGCACCATGTAGTCCGGCAGCCGGTCGGCGACAAAAGCCTTGACAGCGGCCGGTTCGGCGGTGCCGACGACGTAGGCGACGAGCGAGGAGTCGCGGGCGATGACGGCCGCGCGAGTCACGCCGGGGCAGGCCGCGACGACGGCTTCGACCTCGCCGAGCTCGACGCGGAAGCCGCGCAGCTTGACCTGGTGGTCGACCCGGCCGACGAACTCCAGCTCGCCCAGCGCCGACCAGCGGGTCAGGTCGCCCGTGCGATACATACGGGAACCGTTGTCCCCGAACGGATCCGCGACGAACCTGGTGGCCGACAGGTCGGGCCGGCCGAGGTAGCCGCGGGCCAGCGCGTCGCCGGCGATGTACAGCTCGCCGACAACACCTTGCGGCACCGGCCTCAGCGCGGCGTCGAGCACGTAGACGCGGGAGTTGGCGATGGAGCGGCCGATCGGCGGGTGGTGCGGCCACTGCTCGATGTCCGACGGCACGGTGGAAGCCGTGACCACGTGGGTCTCGGCCGGGCCGTAATGGTTGTGCAGCTGCGGAGTCGAGCCGGCGCGGTGGAAGCCGCGGATCTGCTCGCCCAGCGTCATGGCCTCGCCGGCCTGCGCGATGTGGGTCAGAGCCGGCAACTGGATGTCCTGCTCCAGCGCGGCCTGGCAGACCGCCTCGATCACCAGGTTGGGCGCGAACAGCTCGTTGACCTCGTTGTCCCGCAACCACTGCGCGAACAGCTCGGCGCTGCGGCGGGTCTCGTCGGTCGGGATGGCGAGCGTCTTGCCGAACAGCAGCGCGGACAGGATCTCCTGCGCCGCAACGTCGAAGCTGATCGTGGTGAACTGGGCGGTGACCGTGCCGACGCCGCCGCCGATCTCCCGCTGGTGCCAGCAGACCAGGTTCACCAGTACCGACTGGGGCATCACGATGCCCTTGGGCGTGCCGGTAGAGCCCGAGGTGTAGATGACGTAGACGGGGTTGCTCGGCTCCCGCCGCACGACCGGGTCGGTGCTCGGGCCATCGCCTTGCACCGTGTCGAGGTCGAGCACGAGGTCCGGGGCGGCGTCGGCGAGCATGTACTCGATGCGGGCCGGCGGGTACTCGGGGTCGATCGGCAGGTAAGCGCCGCCGGCCTTGAGGATCGCGACCAGGGCCACGATCATCTCGGTCGACCGCGGCAGCTGGAGCGCGACCACGCTCTCCGGACCGACACCTTGGGCGATCAGGTTGTGGGCCAGGCGGTTCGCACGATCGTTCAGCTCGGCGTAGGTCAAGGTCTGGTTCTCGAAGCGCACGGCCGTGGCGTCCGGGGCGCGACGGACCTGCTCCTCGAACAGGTCGGCCAGCGAGCCCGCCGGCACGTCCTCGGTCGGTCCGGCGGTGGCCACCAGCGCGAGCTTCTCGTGTGACGACAACAGGTTGATCCGGCCGATCGGCGTGTCGATGCCGTCGGCGATCGTCGCCAGCAAGGCGGCGAATCGGTCCATAATGGACTGTGCGGTGGCGCTGTCGAACAGGTCCGGCCGGTAGTCCAGGCGCAGGTTCGTGGTCTCGCCGGGAATGACCAGCAGGCTCAACGGGTAGTGGGTGGCGTCGTTGACCGAGATGCCGGTCATCCGCATGCCGCCGGCCTCGGACGTCAGCACACCGCGGTCCAGCGGGTAGTTCTCGAACACCACCACGGTGTCGAACAGCTCGCGGTGCCCGGCGGCCCGCTGGATCTCGGTCAGGCCGAGGTGCTGATGGCTGATCAGCCGCGACTGCTCGTCCTGCACACGGCTCAACGCGGTGCGCAGGCTGTCGCCGGGCCGCAGCCGAACCCGCACCGGCAGGGTGTTGATGAACAGGCCGAGCATGGACTCGATGCCCGGGACCTCCGGCGGACGGCCGGCCATGGTCGCGCCGAAGACGACGTCGTCGCGGCCGGACAGGTAGCCGATGACCATCGCCCACGCGCCCTGGACCAGCGTGTTCACCGTCAGGCCGGCGCCACGGGCGGCGCTGCGCAGCTTGCTCGTCAGCTCGGCCGGCAGGACGACACTGATCTGCTCGGGGAACAGGTTGGGTCGGCCGGGATCGGCCGGGGCCAACAGGGTCGGCTCCTCCAGGCCGTTCAGCGCATCGGCCCAGGCCGCCTTGGCGATCGCCGGGTCCTGGCCGGCGAGCCAGCTCAGGTAGTTGCGGTACGGGGTGGCGGCCGGCAGGCCCGAGTCGTCGCCGTACGAGCCGTAGAGGTGGAACAACTCCTGCACCAGCAACGGCATCGACCAACCGTCGATGAGGATGTGGTGCGTGGTGAAGACGAACGTGTAGCGCTCTTCCGACCGCTTGACCAGCATGCAGCGCAGCAACGGCGGCCGGGCGAAGTCGAACGGCGTGGCTCGGTCCTCTGCCAGGATCCGGTCCAGGTCGGTGTCGTCGGCCAGCTCCGTGAACGGCACGGACACCTGATGCGGCACAACCTGTACCGCGCGGTCCAGGCCCTGCTGCCAGAACGCCGCGCGTAGGTTGGGATGCCGGCGCAGCAGCGCGTCCACCGCGTGGCGCAGCCGCTCCCCGTCGACCCGGCCGGCCAGCTCGAACACCAGCTGCACGGCGTAGACGTCGACGGCCTGCTCGTCGTAGGTGGCGTGGAACAGCAGCCCTTCCTGCAACGGCGAGAGCGGCAGGACGTCCGCGAGTCCCGATTGCGTGCTCGTCATCGCGAAACCCTCCATGCGGCTTCCAGTAGGTCGATCTGCTCCTGGCTCAGCGAGACCAGCGGCAGGTCGGAAGGCGTGTGGCCGCCGGCGTCCTGCCGGTCGGACTCGGTGACGACGTGCTCCAGGGCCCGGACGAAGGTCCGCGCCAGGTCGTCGACGGCGTCACGGGACAGCAGTCGCGCCGCCCAGGACCAGGTGGCGGCCAGCGTTGGGCCGTCCGGTCCGTCGTTGGCGACCGCGTTGAGCTCGATCAGGTGGGCCAGCGGCAGCTTCGCGTCCGTGCCGTCGCCCAACGTCTCGGCGTCCGGAGTCGCCGTCCAGACACCGGATTCGGCGGTGAACCGGCCGAGGTAGTTGAAGGCCAGCTGCGGCTCGGGCAGATCCCCGACCTCGTCGCGCAGCAGGCCGAAGCCGATGCCGTTGCCGGGCACCGCCCGCAGCTGTTCCTTGACCTTCTTCACCAGTTGACCGTCCACAGTGGTCTGATCGACGCCGATCCGCACCGGGTACATGCTGGTGAACCAGCCGACCGTGCGGGACAGGTCGATGTCCTCGGCCAGCTGCTCGCGGCCGTGGCTTTCCAGGTCCAGCAACACATCCGTGGCGTTGCCCAGGCCACGTCGACGCCGCCAGTCCGCGACCGCGAAGGCGAAAGCGGTCAGCAGCACGTCGTTGACGTTGCCGTGGAACTTGGCCGGCACCGTGCTGAGCAGCGGCTGGGTGAACCTGGCCGGCAGGGTGACGGTCAGGTGCTCCGCCGTGCCGGCCACGTCCTGCGCCGGGTCCAATGGGGTGTTCGTGAGCTTGGTGTCCGGGCGGCCCAGCGTGTCCCGCCAGTGCTGGAGCTCGTTGCGACGGTCGGTTTCCGCCAGGAGCTGCGACCAGCGGCGGAACGAGGTTCCGTTGGGCTGCAACGGCTGCCCGTCCCACGCCGCGGCCAGATCCGGGAGCAGGATCCGCCAGGAGACACCGTCGACGACCAGGTGGTGAATGGTGATCAGGAGCTTGGCCGTCTCCTGGAACCATACGGCCTGCACCATGGTGCCGGTAGCGGGATTGAGACGGCTTCGAGCCGCGGCGGCTTCTGCCGCGAGGCTGCCGGTGGCGATGCGCAGAATCTCGTAGTCGGCGGCCTCGTCGATCACCGGGCCGTCGGCGGCGAGCCGCATGCGCAGCGTGTCGTGGTGGTCGATCACAGCCTTCAGCGCCTCGGCCAGGCGGTCCGCATCGGCGTCCACCGGCACCGTGACCAGCATCGACTGGCTGAAGGCGTCGATCGGGCCGCCGCGTGCCAGCAGCCAGCGCATGATCGGCGTCGGCTCGAACGGGCCGATGGCGTCGTCCTGCACGGGTGCGGCAGCGGTGTCCAGGTCCCGTGCGGCGCGGGCGAGAGCACCAGGTGTGCGGTGCTCGAAGACGTCCCTCGGCGTGATCAACAGGCCGGCCTTGCGGGCCCTGCTGACCAGCTGGATGGACATGATGCTGTCGCCACCGAGGTCGAAGAAGCCGTTGTCCACGCCGACCTGCGACAGGCCGAGGACCTCGCAGAACAGCCCGCACATGAGCTCTTCACGCCGGCCGCGCGGCTGCCGGCCGGCCGGCTCGACCTCGTAGTCGGGCGCGGGCAGCGCCTTGCGGTCGACCTTGCCGTTGGTGGTCAGCGGCAACGCGTCCAGCGTGACGAACGTCGCCGGCACCATGTAGTCCGGCAGCTCGCGGGACAGCCAGTCGGCCAGGTTCGTTGCCGTGCCGACGATGTAGCCGACGAGACGCTTGTCGCCGGGCCGGTCCTCGCGGATGATCACCGACGCCTGGCTGACGTCCGGGTGCTTGGCCAGCGCCGTCTCGATCTCGCCGAGCTCGATCCGGTAGCCGCGCAGCTTGGCCTGCCCGTCGGCGCGGCCGACGAACTCCAGCTCGCC
>DATJJB010000244.1:0-4773 GCA_035492655.1 Kutzneria sp.
GGTGAGCATGTTGTTGGTGACGTCGACGGCGATGTCCCGCAGCTCGATGACGGTCACCTCGGCCTCGCCCAGCGCGTCCCGCGTGGCGGCGGCGAGCTGGTCGGCCAGCAGCCGGGTGGAGGACGGCTGGCTGAGACCGGCCGTCACGACGGCGATGGCGGTCATGCGGACACCTTCTTCGCGAGCAGCGACTGGTGGGTGGGGGCGTCGGGCACGTGGGCCGGGCGCTTGGCGTCCAGCTCGCGTCGCAGCACGGGCACGATCTCGCCGAGCAGGTCGAGCTGCTCCAGCACGGTCTTCAGCGGCAGGCCGGCGTGGTCCATCAGGAACAGCTGGCGCTGGTAGTCGCCGAAGTGCTCACGGAAGGTCAGCGTCTTGTCGATGACCTCCTGCGGGCTGCCGACGGTCAGCGGCGTCTGCGAGGTGAAGTCCTCCAGCGACGGCCCGTGCCCGTACACCGGCGCGTTGTCGAAGTACGGCCGGAACTCGCGCACGGCGTCCTGCGAGTTGCGGCGCATGAACACCTGCCCGCCGAGCCCGACGACGGCCTGGTCGGCCGAGCCGTGCCCGTAGTGCTCGAACCGCTGCCGGTACAGCTGGATCAGCTGCTGGAAGTGGTAGGTCGGCCAGAAGATGTGGTTGGCGAAGAAGCCGTCGCCGTAGTAGGCCGCCTGCTCGGCGATCTCGGGGCTGCGGATGGAGCCGTGCCAGACGAACGGCGGCACACCGTCCAGCGGCCGCGGCGTCGAGGTGAACTCCTGCAGCGGCGTGCGGAACTTGCCGGACCAGTTGACCACGTCCTCGCGCCACAGCTTGTGCAGCAGCGCGTAGTTCTCGACGGCCAGCGGGATGCCCTGGCGGATGTCCTGCCCGAACCACGGGTACACCGGCCCGGTGTTGCCGCGGCCCATCATCAGGTCGACCCGGCCGTCGGCCAGGTGCTGGAGCATGGCGAAGTCCTCGGCGATCTTCACCGGGTCGTTCGTGGTGATCAGCGTGGTCGAGGTGGACAGGATCAGCTTCTCGGTGCGCGCGGCGATGTAGCCGAGCATGGTGGTCGGCGAGGACGGCACGAACGGCGGGTTGTGGTGCTCGCCGGTGGCGAACACGTCCAGCCCGACCTCCTCGGCCTTCAGCGCGATCGTGACCATCGCCTTGATCCGCTCCGCCTCCGTCGGCGTGACGCCGGTGGTGGGGTCGGTGGTCACGTCGCCGACCGTGAAGATTCCGAACTGCATCGTCGCTCTCCTCTCGACTCATCCGGTACTTGAACTCTCAACTACCAGACGCTCGACAGTATTCCACGGTCAGCACGGATCTGTCGGCGAGTCCTCGCTCACATAGGTCCGCCACTCGGCGGCGCTGACCGGGGTGCCCCGCACCGCGCACACCTGCCCGGCCACCGCCTCGGGATCCGTCTGCCACAACGAGTTCGGCGCGTTGGCCACGCCGGCGGCGATGCCGCCGCCACGCGGATCGAATGTCACCGCGGTCACGTTGTCGGTCGGCCCGGACAGGGTGGCCGTCGGCTGCGGCGCATGCGGATCGCTGACGTCCCAGATCGACACCGTGCGGTCCCAGCTGCCGCTGGCCAGCGACTTGCCGTCGGCGCTGAACGCCACCGAGGTCACGGTGTTCGTGTGGTCGGTCAGGACGCCGACCGGCGCGCCGTCGGTGGTCCACAGCTCGACGGCGTGGTCCTCGCCGCCGGTGGCCAGCAGCGCGCCGTCGGGTGACAGCGCGATGCTGCGGATCGCGGCCGGGTGTTCGGCCGCGATCCGGTACCGGCTGACCGGATGCACCGGATCCGAGACGTCCCACAGCCGGGCCGAGCCGTCGTAGCTGCCGCTGGCCAGGGTCTTGCCGTCGGCGCTCAACGCCAGCGAGCTCACCCCGTCGGTGTGCTCGGTCAGCGGCTGCCCGATCCGCGTCACCCGAGTCGTGTCCGTCACGTCCCATAGTCTGATCAAGTGATCGTCACCAGATGTGACTATCATCTTTCCTGACGGATCGTACACGACCGCCTCCAGCTGCCCGGTGGACGCCGCAATGGTGGTCAGCAGCGTCGGATGGGCCGGGTCGGCGATGTCCCACAGCCGGGCGGTGTGGTCGTAGCTCACACTGGCCAGCGTCTTGCCGTCCGGGCTGAACGCCACCGAGGTCACCGGCCCGGTGTGCCCGGTCAGCGTGGCCAGGGCCGTCGGCCGGCGTGGGTCCGAGGTGCCCCACAGCCGTACGGTGCCGTCGTAGTGGCCGCTGGCCAGCACCTTGCCGGTCTTGTCGAACGCCATGCCCCAGCCCGACTGCGCATGCCCGTTGACCTCGGCGGCCCGCACGTCCCACACCGACACCGACCAGTTCGCGGCGCCGGTCGCCACCGACGAGCCGTCGGGGCTGAACATGACCGCACGGATCGTCGACGGGGCCGTGAAGGCGGCGACCTGGGTGCCGCCGGCGACGTCCCACAGCCGGGTGATGTGGTCGTCGCCGCCGGCCGCGACCGTGCGGCCGTCCGGGCTGAACGCGACGGCCTCCAGGAAGCTGGTGGCACCGGTGACCGTCGACACCGCGGTGCCGGTCACCGGATCCCAGACACGCACGGACTCGTCGTAGCTGGCACTGGCCAGCCGCCGGCTGTCGGGGCTGAACGCCACGCCCGTCACGGCATTGGTGTGGCCGCTCAAAACGCCGGCCGGCGCGCCGGTGGCGGAGTTCCAGAGCCGCACGGTGTTGTCGTAGCTGCCGCTGGCGATCAGCTTGCCGTCCGGGCTGTACGCGATCGAGGTGACGGTTTTCTCGTGCCCGGCCAAGGTGAACAGCGAGCTGATCCGACGACCGTCCACTTGCCACAGTCTCACGGACTTGTCCCCGCTGGCCGACGCGAGCCGCGTCCCGTCGGGGCTGAAGGCCAACGCGAACACGCTGTCGGTGTGCCCCTTGGCCACCGCGAGCCGCGCCGGGCTGCGGGGATTGCTGACGTCCCACAGGATTATCGACCCGTCGGCGATGCCGGCGGCCAGTAGTTTGCCGTCTCGGCTCAACGCCACCCCGTATGCGGCGCTGGGCACCGCAACCGTGGCAAGAGAAGTGCGACTACCGGCGTCCCATAGCCGCACCGACTTGTCCTTGCTGGCGCTGGCCAGCAGATTTCCCCCGTACGACAAGGCAGTCACGCCGTCGCTGTGCCCGAGCAGCCGTGTCGTCGCCGGCACGCCGGAAGTCGTCAGCAGGCTGCCGCGGGCCTCCGCCGTCGGGGAGATCCGGTACGCCACCAGGCTCAGCTGCGCCGCCAGCGCGGGATCGGCCGTCTGGAGGGAATTCGCCCGCAGCGCGACCTGTCTGGACATGGCGTCGGCCCGGTCGTGCAACGCCGTGGTCCGCTCCACAAAGGCGAAAACCGTCGAGGCCACGGCCACCAGCAGCAGCACGGTCAGCGCGGCCACCAGCTGCCGCAGCCGCCGGGTCCGCCGCACCGCCGACCGCTGCTCGGCCGTCTCGCGAGAACGGCTGGCGTCCAACAACTCCCGCTCGATCGGCGCCAGCGACCCGTCGTCCGGGGCCCAGTTCAGCGCGATGGCCAGCTTCGCGCCCCGGTACAGCCCCGAGTCGTCGCGGCCGTCCCGCTGCCACGACCGGGCGTCCTGGGCCAGCTGCTGGTGCAGCCGCAGGCTCTCACGGTTGTCGGCCACCCACTGCCGCAGCCGCGGCCACGACCGCAGCAGCGCCTCATGACTGATCTCCGCGGTGTGCTCGTCCACCGTGACCAGTCGCGCGCGGGCCAGCGCATCCAGCACCGCCGCCGCAGTCTCCGGATCTGCGGCACCGTCGATCAGGCTGGCCCGGTCGACCCGGGCCCGCGTCACCTCGACGCCCTCGCCGACGTGCACCATGCGCAGCAACAGCCGCCGCACCAGGTCGCGACCGGCCGGATCGAACCGTGCGTACGTGGCGTCGGCGGTGGTAGCGATGGCCCGGTGGATGCCGCCGACCTCGGCGTACCCCTGCAACGTCAGCCGGTTGCCCTCGCGGACCTGCCAGGTGGCCAGCAGCGCGTGCGCGAGCAGCGGCAGCACGCCGCCGGTGTCCTCCTCGGCACCGAGATCACGCAGCAGCAGGTCGGCCAGGCCCGGCTCCAGCTCCAACCCGGCCAGCGCCGCCGGCCGCTCGATCGTCTCCCGCAGCGCCGAGGCCGTCATCGGGCCGACCACGACCGCCCGTTCGAGGGACGCCAGCAGCTCCGGGAAACGCGCGCAGTGGCCGTAGAAATCGGCCCGAACGCCGTACACCACGGCCGCGTTCAGCGCGGTCAGCGCCGCGACGAAGATCCGCCGCTGGGCCTCGTCGTCGCAGAGCGTGAACAGTTCCTCGAACTGGTCGATCACGATCACCAGGCGTTCCGACCCGTCCAGCACGGCGGCCAGCTCGCCCGGGTCGTCCTGGATCAGCGCCAGCAGCTCGGACGGCGGCCGGCCGGTGCCCTGGGCCAGCGACGAGGCCAGCGCCTCCACCGGCTTGTTGCCCGGCGTGAACAGCAGCCACGACCAGCGTCGCGGCGTGGCCAGGTCCATGCCCTCGATCGTCGGCACCAGACCGGCCCGCAGCAGCGAGGACTTGCCCGATCCGGACGCGCCCACCACCGCCACCGGGCCGTCCCGGCGCGGGTCGCCCAGCCGGTCCACCAGCGTCGCCGTCAGCTGCTCACGGCCGAAGAAGTACTGCGCGTTACCGACGGAGAAGGCCAGCAGCCCCGGATACGGGCTGCGGCCCTCGCGG
>DATJJB010000245.1:0-8850 GCA_035492655.1 Kutzneria sp.
TGCGCTGGCCGCGTTCGACAAGGCAAGCCAGCGCCACGGACGGCTACAACATCGCCCACTCACGGCCTCGTCTCACCCTCGACTGCGTTTTCGCGGCACCGTATCAGCTCTGCCCCAGTCCAAGCCGCCTCCGCTGCAGCAAAAGTCGCCATACAGGCCGATTTCGTTACCTACACGGTCACGTTTACCCTTTGCCGGCCATCGACTTCTCACGCCAATCACACACACTCGGTGATATTCGGGCTCACAAAGAGCGATCCCACGAGCTTGACGCCACGGCAACCCGATTCGGCAACCGGTCCCCGGAATTGCCTCCAGGCAGCAAAAGACTGAGTACCCTCTAGACCATCCCACAGCCATCAGACCCCACCCAACTCACCCCCACACCCGAGGGCGACAGCGAAGCCGAGCCCGAAGGGGGTCCAGGGGGCGAAGCCCCTTGGCTTGGGGTGTGGGGCGGGAGCCCCACAAAGCACACGAGGCCTCCGCGTTCGCGCGTTCTGCGAACACAGAGGCCCCGAGGTCGAGCCGCCTGTCGGAATCGAACCGACGACCTGCTCATTACGAGTGAGCTGCTCTGGCCGACTGAGCTAAGGCGGCGTGGTGCGTGGACCACTATAGCGGGCCAGGGAGGGTGCTTGTGCAGGGGATACCGCCTGCGCGGGGGTGACAGGGGTCTCACTGGGTGTGGTTCGCCCGGAAGCGCTAACGACGGGGGCGTTACCTGCGGTTACGTATGTCGTTAGCCCCTACGTGATGCCGGTCTCAGGCGGCCGGCCGCTGAGGAGGACGTGGCTGATGCGAGGTCGACCGCCGCTGGTCCTGGCGTTGCCGGCTGCTGTGGCGATGGTGGCGGTGGGGGCGGGACCGGCGTTCGGGGTGCCGACTACGACGCCAGTGCCGGGGCCGGTGGATCCGGGGCAGCCGCCGGCGTCGGCGGCGAACGGGCCGCAGCCGCTGGGGCACGCGGTGGGGGACGCGGGGGGCGGCCTGGCGGTGGTGAGGCTGCTGCCCAACTCGACGCCGACGACATCGATCTTGCAAGGCCTGCAGGACGAGCTGCCGAAGCAGCCGGCGGCGGAGGCGGGGTTCGGCCTGTCGAGTGCGCAGGCGAACTCGGAGGCGTACCTGTCGTACGAGCGGGCGATCGCGCAGGCGTCGCCGCTGGGGTTCGCGGTGGGCGGTAACGCGCCGCAGACGCCGGGGGCGTTGTCGCAGACGGCCCTGCCGGACAACCCGCAGGCGTCGACGGGTGGCCTGAACCCGCCGGCGACGCCGCTGGACTCGCTGGTGAAGGTGGGCCTGCTGAACGGCAGCGTGCACGCACGCTGGAGTGAGACGACGGGCCCGTGCGTGGACACGATCGCGGACGCGCAGACGTCGCTGGCGGATCTGTCGCTGTTGAACGCGATCCCGAACCTGCCGAGCGTGACGGACCTGACGGGCCTGATCAACCCGAGCGGCAAGCTGGATCAGGGCACGGCGAACCAGGTGGTGAGTTCGCTCAAGACGATGACGGCCCCGCTGAGCCAACTGGGCGGCCTGTTGTCGGGCAAGCAGACCTCGGACGGCAAAGGCTCGCTGGTGAGCCTGCCGAACACGCTGAGCTCCCGCTCGGTGGTGAAGCTGGTGGACATCCCGGGCTCGCCGAACAAGGCCGTGCAGTCGACGTCGACGATGCAGGTCGCCGGCGTGAAGATCCTGGCCGGCACGCCGATGGAGCTGGACATCAACGTGGTCAGCCAGCCGACGTTGCAGGTGACCTCGACGGGCGACCCGAAGACGTCGTCGGTGAACTACACGGCCCCGGTGTTGCAGGTGGTCCAGGGCGGCAAGACGCTGGGCACGCTGGACGCCGCGAACCCGAAGCTGGATGTGCCGATCGGGGTGCCGCTGCCGGGCGCGGACCAGCTGGGCAAGCTGCCGATCATCGGGGGCATGCTGCCGACCGGCGGCGCGATCCCCAACGACCTGAAAAAGATCGACATCGGCGTGCTGCGGCTGCAGATCGCGGAGCTGGACCAGAAGACGCAGGCGATCAAGGGCCAGCCGTTCGACGGCTTCCAGCTGGGCGCGACGGCGCGGCTGCTGGACCTCCAGGTGCTGCCGACCGATGCGCTGGGCCTGCCCAACCTGCCGTCGGCGCTGGCTCAGGTGACGCTGGGCGAGCAGGTGGCCCGCGCGGTGGCGCCGACGGGCGGCGTGGTGTGCGGCTCGACGACGCCGGGCGCGCCGACGTCGAGCCCGAAGCCGCAGGGCATGCCGCCGCTGGCCTACACGAACGCCGCCTACGCCACGATCCCGCTGTTCTGGACGGGCACGGCGTTGCTACTGACCGGGGTGGTTGTCGTTGCGGCGCTGCCGTATCGCCGGCAGCGCCGCAACAACAGCTGACTCAGAGGTCGAGCGCGAGCTTGGCCCGGTCGGGCCGCAGCACCCGCAGGATGGCCTCCATCAGGTAGTAGTCGGCGTAGGGCAGGCCGATCTCGATGCCGTCCTCGGCCGGCCGGTTGCGGGTGCCGCGCGCCAGCACGGCGTCGGCCCGCGCCGACCTGGTGGTCAGGCACGACCGGCCGAGCGCGTCGAGGAACCGCAGCGCGGCGGCCTCGTAGCGCGGATTGCCGGTGAGCTTGGCCAGGTCGAGCAGGCCGGCCGCGTTGACGGTGGCCGCCGACGAGTCCTTGATGTCGTTGGGGGCCAACGGCGACCGGTAGTCCCACACCGGGACGTAGTCGTCGGTGATGTGCTGGATCGTCCAGTCGGCCAGCCGGCGCGACGTCTCGAGGAACGTCTTGTTGCCGGTGCGCAGGTACATCCGCGCGAAGCCGTAGACGCCCCACGACTGCCCGCGGGACCAGCAGGACGTGGCGCTGTAGCCATGCACGGTGTTCTGCCCGATGGCCGCGCCGGTGTCGGGGTTGAAGTCGAACACGTGGCACGTGGTGTTGTCCGGCCGCACCATGTACTTCTGCGCGGTGGTGGCGTGCGCGACGGCGACGTCCTGGTACTTGCTGTCGCCGGTCATCTTGGTGGCCCAGCACAGCAGGTCCAGGTTCATCATGGTGTCGATGATCATCCGGCCGGCGTTGTCGGGCGTGCCCAGCGCGCCCCAGGCCCGGATGAACTGGCCCTTCTCGTTGAACCGCTTGATCAGCTCGCCGGCCGCGACCAGTGCGCCGTCACGCCACGAGGTGTCGCCGGTCAGCCGGAAAGCGGTTACCCAGGACGGTAAAAAGAGAAAACCCAGGTCGTGATCGGTGTTGTGGGTCTGCCGCGGCGCCAGCTTCAACGCCCACGACTCGGCCAGCTGCCGGAAGAAGTCGTCGTTGGTGTACAGGTAGGCCATCCACAGCTGGCCCGGCCAGAAGCCGCCGACCCAGCCGCCGTCCGCGGCGGTGGTGTACTTCTCGAACTTGGTGCCGGTCGGGAAGGCCGTCACGGTCGGCGCGACCGCGCGCAGCTTGGCGATCGCGTAGTCCATTGTGGACCGAAGGTTGCCGCCGAACGAGGCGTCGGCGGCGGACGCGGTGGGACTGGCTACCAAGGCTCCTCCAGCGGCGACAGCGGCGCCGGCGATCAGGGTCCGACGTGACATGGTCATCAGGGCACCATCCATCCGAGCACAGGGGTGGACTGCAGGTACACGAGCACGCAGAGGACGAGCAACAGGCCGACGCTCCAACCGAAGACGCGGCGGAACAACTCGCCTTCCTTGCCGACCAGACCGACCGCCGCGGTGCCGATGGCGAGGTTCTGCGGCGAGATCATCTTGGCCATCACGCCACCGGAGCTGTTGGCCGCGCCGAACAGGATCGGCGAGGCGCCCAACTGGTGCGCGGCGGCGAACTGGGAGCCGCCGAGCAGGGTGTTGGAGCCGACGTCGGTGCCGGTGATGGTGACGCCGAACCAGCCGACGACGGGCGACAGGAACGCGAAGAACGCGCCGGTGCCGGCCAGCCACGAGCCGAGGGTGCCGATCTGGCCGGACAGGTTCATCACGTACGACAGGGCGAACACGGCCAGAATGGCCACAATGGCCCAGCCGAACTGCTTCACGGTGCGCCCGTAGATCTTCACGGCGGTGCCGATGCCGACCTTGAGCACGATCAGCGACAGCAGGCCGGAGACGAGCAGCAGGGTGCCGGTGGCGCCGAAGAAGTTCAGCGTGTAGCTGGTGTCCACCTTCTTGCCGGCGGCGTTCTGAACAGACAGTCCCGGCCAGCTGAACTTCCACACGATGGCGTTGAGCGCCTTCTTGATCGGCGCTATCTGGGCCAGCGAGAAGACCACCACGATGATCGCGTACGGGGCGAAGGCCTTGATCACGTCGGCCCGGCTGTCCCGGACGTCCCCACCACCGGTCACCGTCGCGACCCCGCCGCCACCGCCGCCTCCCCGGCCGGTGGACACGGTCGCGGTGGCCGGCTGCCACACCCGGACCAGCAGCAACAGGGCGCCGGCCGAGACGACCGCGGCCAGGATGTCGCACAGCTGGTACGAGAGGTAGCTCGACACCAGGAACTGGGTGAGGCCGAAGCTCACGCCGGCGACCAGCGCGGCCGGCCAGCACTCGCGCACGCCCTTGCGGCCGTCAGCGATGTACAGCAGCACGAACGGCACGATCGCGGCCAGGAAGCACACCTGCCGCCCGGCCATCGCGCCGAACTGGTCGACCGGCAGGCCGCTGATCGGCCCGAGGGCCGTGATCGGGTTGCCGAGGCCACCGAACGCGACCGGCGCGGTGTCGGCGACCAGGGTCAGCGCGGCCGCCTTGAGCGGGTTCACGCCGAGCGCGATCAGCATCACCGAGCAGATGGCCACCGGGCTGCCGCCGCCGGCCAGCGCCTCGAGCAACGCGCCGAACGAGAAGGCGATCACGATGGCCTGCACCCGCGAGTCGTCGCTGACCGAGCTGAACGCGCGGCGCAGCACCTCGAAGTGCCCGCTGTGCACGGTCAGGTTGTAGACCCAGATCGCGTTGAACGTGATCCACAGGACCAGCAGCACGCTGTTGGCCATGCCGAAGAGCCCCGCGTCCAGCGTCTGGCCGATCGGCATGCCGAAGCCGGCGACGGCGATCACGATGGAGATGGCCAGCGCCGCGATGCCGGCCCAGTGGGCCTTCCAGCGCAACCCACCGAGCAGCACGAGCACCGCGATCAGGGGTATCAGCGCCAGCAACGCGGACAGCGTGAGCGAGCCGGCCGGGTCGAGGGTCTGTCTGAACACTTCTCACCGCCTTTTTCCCAGGTTGGAACCTGAATGGAAACCGGACCCCGTAACCGGCGGCGGTGGCCACGGGGGCACTTGTTCCGTGGGACGGAACGTAGTTCCATAAGTGGCGACATCGTGTCATCTGCTTGTCACATCCGCCAGGGGTCAACCGCCGCTGCCCCCGCTAGCCCAGCAGGAGCACCACATGGAGGTCAGGCACCACACCAACCCCGCCCAACTACGCGGTTTCGACACCGCTCAGCTGCGGGAGAACTACCTGGTGGAGGACCTGTTCCGGACCGGAGAGGTGCGCACGGTCCTGACCCACGCGGACCGGGTCGTGCTCGGCGGCGCGGCGCCGGTGCCCGGTCAGCCGCTGTCGCTGCCCAACCCCGAGCAGCTGCGCTCGACGTCGTTCCTGGAGCGCCGCGAGATGGCCGTGGTCGTGGTCAGCGGTTCCGGCCACGTCGTGGTCGACGGGGACAAGCACGAGCTCGGCCACCGCGACTGCCTCTACATCGGCCGCGGCGCGGTGGACGTGCAGTTCCACGCCGGCGACTCGGAGACGCACTTCTACCTGTTCTCGGCCACCTCGCACGCCAGCTACCCGACCGCGGTGGCCCGCTTCGACGAGGTCGACGTCGCCCAGCTCGGCGAGCAGTCCACGGCCAACGTGCGCGAGCTGCGCAAGTACATCCACGCGGACGGCATCCGCTCCAGCCAGATCGTGGTCGGCGTGACCAAGCTGGCCGACGGCAGCGTCTGGAACACCATGCCGCCGCACACCCATGACCGCCGCACCGAGTGCTATCTGTACTTCGACCTGCCGGAGAACGACCGCATCGTGCACCTGTGCGGCGAGCCGCAGGAGACCCGCAACCTCATCGTGGCCAACGAGCAGGCCGTGGTGTCGCCGAGCTGGTCCATCCACAGCGGCGCCGGCACGCACTCGTACGCCTTCGTGTGGGCGATGGCCGGCGAGAACCAGGCGTTCACCGACATGGACCAGGTCGCTGTGACGGAGCTGCGCTGATGTTCTCGCTCAAGGGCAAAACCGCCCTGGTCACCGGGGCCCGCACCGGTATCGGCAAGGCGATCGCGGTCGGACTGGCCCAGGCCGGGGCCGATCTCGTGGTGCTCGGGCACAGCCCGGACTTCGCCGAGGTCACGGCCGAGGCCGAGGCGGTCGGAGCCGGCGTGGAGACGATCATCGTCGACCTCGCCGACCCCGACTCGGTCGAGCCGGCGCTGGCTGGGCTGTTGTCCCGGCGCGAGGTGGACGTGCTGGTCAACAACGCCGGCATCATCCACCGCCAGCCGGCGACCGACGTGTCGCTGCCGGACTGGCGGCGGGTGCAGGCGGTGAACCTGGACTCGGTGTTCGCGTTGAGCCAGGCCGTCGGCCGGCAGATGACCGCCCGCGGCTCCGGCAAGGTCATCACCATCGCCTCGCTGCTGAGCTTCCAGGGCGGCATCAACGTCAGCGGCTACACCACCAGCAAGCACGCGGTGGCCGGCCTGACCAAGGCGCTGGCCAACGAGTGGGCCCCATACGGCGTGCAGGTCAACGCCATCGCGCCCGGCTACATCGCGACGAACAACACCGAGGCGCTGCGGGCCGACCCGGACCGTGAGCCGGCGATCCGCGGCCGCATCCCGGCCGGTCGCTGGGGCAAGCCGGAGGACCTGGTCGGCGCGGCGGTTTTCCTGGCTTCCCCGGCCTCGGACTACGTCAACGGTCACGTGTTGGTCGTCGACGGCGGGTGGCTGTCGCGTTGACCGAGGGCGCGGTCGAGAAGGCCCTCGCCGTGCTGGCGGCGCTGGCCGAGCACAGCCGGATCAGCGAGCTGGCCCGGGTCACCGGCTTCCCGAAGTCGACCGTGCACCGGGTGCTGCGCACGCTGGTGGACACCGGCTTCGCGGTGGCCACCGCCGACGGCGACTACCGCATCGGCCCGAAGGTGTTGGTGCTGGCCGGGAACGTGCTGCAGCCGGTGGATTCCGTCGAACGGGCGCGCCCGGTGCTGGAGCGGTTGCAGGCCAGCACCGGGTGCGCCGTGCACTTCGCCATGCTGCTCGGCGACGAGCTGGTGTACGTGGACAAGGTCGAGGGCGGCAAGCCGTACCGGATGGCTTCCCGCATCGGTGGCCGATTGCTGTTGCACTGCACGGCGATCGGCAAGGCGGTGCTGTCCACAAGGGACATGAACGGGCTTGAGTTGGTGGCACGCACGCCCGGCACGATCACGGATCCGCAGCGGTTGCGGGCCCAGCTGGACCGGGTCCGCAGCTGCGGATTCGCCTTGGACGAGCAGGAGAACGAGCCGGGGGTGCGCTGTGTCGGCGCGGCCGTGCGCAATCACAACGGGACCGTGGTCGGCGGGCTGAGCGTGTCGACGCTGGCGCTGGAACACACGCTGCCCGAGCTGATCGCGCTGGGGCCGCGCGTGGTCGCCGCCGCTCGCGAAGTCTCGCGGGCGTTGGGCTACACGCATTAGCCTCGACGGATGGTCGTCCATCAGCTGTCCCGGACCGACGCCCGGCGCATCGCCGTGCGGGCCCAGCTGCTCGGCCGGGACCGGCCGGCCGATCTGCACGAGGTCGTGCGCGGGCTGACGCTGTTGCAGAACGACCCGACCAACGCCGTCGCGCCCAGCGCCGACCTGGTGGCCTGGAGCCGGCTCGGCTCCGCGTACCGGCCGTCGGAGCTGGCCGAGGCGTTGGCCAAGCGGTCACTGGTGGACCTGCGGCTGATGATCCGGCCGGCCGAGGACATCGCGCTGTACCGGGCCGAGATGGCCGCGTGGCCGGGCGAGGGCCCCAGCTACCGTCAGCAGCAGCACAAGTGGTTGCACACCAACGAAATCTGCCGGCAGAACATCCTCAGCCGGCTGGACGTCGAGGGTCCGCTGCCGGCACGCGCGTTCGAGGACACCTGCGTGCAACCGTGGAAGTCCAGCGGCTGGACCAACAACCGCAACGTCACGCAGATGTTGGAGTTCATGGTGCTCAACGGCGACGTCGCCGTGTCGGGCACCGACAAGGGCCGGCTGTGGGACCTCGCCGAACGGATCTATCCCGATGTGCCGGCCGTGCCGCTGGACGAAGCGATGCGGATCCGGAACGAGCGGCGGCTGAAGTCGCTGGGCATCGCCCGGGCCAAGGGGCCGGGCTGCCCGGTCGAGCCGATCGACGTGGGTGAGGTCGGCGAGCCGGCGGTAGTCGAAGGCGTGAAGGGGCAGTGGCGGGTCGATCCCGAACAGCTGGGGCAGCGCTTCGCCGGGCGGACCGCGTTGCTGTCGCCGCTGGACCGGCTGGTCTACGACCGCAAGCGGATGGACGAGCTCTTCCAGTTCGACTACCAGCTGGAGATGTACAAGCCGGCGGCCAAGCGGCGGTGGGGCTACTGGGCGCTGCCGATCCTGTACGGGGACGAGCTCATCGGCAAGGTCGACGCGGCCGCCGACCGGAAGGCCGGGGTGCTGCGGATCAACGCCGTGCACGAGGACGAGCCGTTCACCAGGGCGATGACTTCGGCCGTACGCAAGGAGATCAAGGATCTGGCCAAGTGGCTGGAACTGGACCTAGTCGAGCAGGGCTGACAGTTCTTCCAGCAGCGCCAACACCTTGGCCGCT
>DATJJB010000246.1:0-16208 GCA_035492655.1 Kutzneria sp.
ACGGCGACGCCATGACTGCGTCCTGATAGGCCCTTTCGCCGGTACTGAGGTACAGCTCGGCGGCCGCCCAGTAGAACTCGTCGGACACGTCGGCGTCGTCGTACGCGCCGCCGCCGATGTGGTCGGACGACGGGGCGTAGATCGCCGGGTGGGCGGCGGCCGCGGTCCAGGCGGTACGCGCGGCGTCGAGGAGCTTGGCCGCGAACGCCTTGTCGTACGGCTGGAAGATCCGTGCACCCTGCGCGGCGACCGCCGCGAAGTTGAGCGTCGCCGCCGTCGACGGCGGGTGCAGCTCGCGCGGCTGCGGGTCGGCCGCCGGGTCGAGCGGCAGGCCGGTCCAGTTCTGGTCGTGGACCTTGTGGTGGACCATGCCGGCGAGCGGCCGGCCGGCCGGGACCTGCATGCGCAGCATGAACTCCAGCTCCCAGCGGGCCTCGTCGAGGACGTCCGGCACCTGGTTGCCGTGCTCGGGGATCCGCAGCGAGCCGTCACCCAACCTGCCGGGTTCCACAAGAGCCAGCTTGGTCCGCTCGAACGTGCTCATGAGCTGGTAGACCGCGATGCCACCGTTGACGACGTACTTGCCGTGATCGCCCGCGTCGTACCAGCCGCCGCGCACGTCGAGCCGGTAGTCGCAGACGCCCACCTGGCAGGGCACGTCGGTGTCGCCCCGGTTGGGTGGGATGCCGAGGTGACCGGCGGCCCGGGCGTAGCCAGGCGCGATGCTTCCGAGGATCGCGATGCCGCTGCGCTGGGTGTAGTAGAACGACAAAGCGTCGACGCGCAGCTTCTCGTAGGCGGCGTTGACCCCGATGTCGAACGGCACGCTCGTCTCGCCGTCGGCCACCAGGGTCAGGTCGGTGCCCGCCACGCGGTACCGGCCGAAGTCGACGGTGTGCACGTTCTGCCCCGACGTTGGGTCGACGCCGCGGGGCGTGGTGTTGCCCTGAGCGACCACGACGCCCGCGGCGTTGCGCAGCTGCCAGGGCAGCGACGCGGTCGCCTTGGTGACGACAGTCGCCTCCTTCGGGCCGTCGGTGAGGTAGCCGACCTGGTTGACCCGCACGCGGGGGTGGATGTCCGGGACGTTCACCGGTCGCGGCGTCCCTCCCTGCAGCGAGACGTCGTCCAGGCACACGGTCCAGGCGGTGGTGCTGCCTCCGAGCTGGAACGCGACCTGACCGGCGGTGGTGCTGGCAGCCGCCTTGAACGTGTAGCTGAACGCCTTCGGGGTCGTCGTCAGCGCTGTGGGGGCCGACAGCTCCGGCGTGTACGGAGGGTCGGCCGGCTGGACGTTTGCGCGCATCGTCGCCGGGGTTGTGGCGCTGGCGGTGAACGCGAGCCGGTAGGACTCGCCGGCCTGCAGTGTGATGGCGTTCTGCCCGATGATGGCGTTCCACGCGTTGGTGGTGCCGGCCGGGACGGTGGCGCAGAGCCGGCCGCCGACCGCGCTCGCCGGCGTGTTGCCGGTCCACCACCACGGGTCCGTGCCGCTGTCGAACGTGCCGTTGACGACCTGTTCCGGCGGGTCGGCTCCGGCGGGTGTGGCGGGAGTGGCCAGCGGGACGACCAGCAATGCCGCTGCGGCGCCGACGAGAAGAGAGTGTTTCACGGGACTTACTTTTGGTAGAAAACTTAGGAGCGCTCCCACTGTGACCCGGCACACGTCCGGGTGCCAACTTTTTTTGACAGCCGCGGTCACAGCTGGCGGATCGGGTAGGACGCGCAGGGCCTTCAAGGAGGTCCGATGCACACCAGGAAATCGAAGGCGCGAGTACTGCTGGCGCTGTGCTGCTTGGCGTTCAGTTTGGTGGCCGCCGGATGCGGCTTTACCGAATCGGGCAAGAACCAGCTCGTGATCAACACGTTCGGCGACTTCGGATATCGCGAGCTGTACGCCAGGTACCAGCAGAGCCACCCCCGACTCAAGATCGTCGAGCGTGTCGTCTCCTTCGACGACCATCACAAGAACCTGCAGGCGCACCTGCTCGGGGGATCAGGGACCGGCGACATCGAGGCGGTCGAAGGCGGCTACATGGCGCAGTTCAAGGCCATGGCGGACAAGTTCGTCGATTTCAGGGACTACGGCGCCGACCCGCACCAGTGGCTGCCGTGGAAGGCGCAGCAGGCGACCAGTGCCGACGGGAAGTTGATCGGTTTGGGTACCGACGTCGGAGGCCTGGCGATGTGCTACCGCAGGGATCTGTTCGCACAGGCCGGCCTGCCCACCGACCGCGATGAGGTCGCCGCGCTGTGGCCGGACTGGCGGTCCTACATCGCGACCGGCAAGCGGTTCAAGGCCAACGCGCCCAAGGACGTTGCCTGGTTCGACTCCGGTTCCAACATCTTCAACGCCATCATCGGTCAGGCAACTGTCGGCTATACCGACTCGGACAACAAGGTGGTCGTGGCGAGCAATCCCGCCGTCAAGCAGGCGTTCGACCTCGCGGTCGAGGCAGTGCGGGCCGGCGAGTCGGCGAAGCTGACCACCTTCAGCCAGCAGTGGAACGCGGGGTTCCAGCAGGGATCGTTCGCGACCGTGGCATGCCCGGCGTGGATGACCGACACCATCAAGCAGAACGCGCCGCAGACCAGCGGCAAGTGGGACATCGCCACGATCCCCGGTGGCAGCGGCAACTGGGGTGGTTCCTTTCTGACCGTGCCGAAAAAGAGCAAGCATCAGAAGGAAGCGGTTGAGCTCGCCAAGTGGCTCACCGCGCCGGAGCAGGCGAGCTGGATCTTCCGAACCCAGGGGCACCTGCCCAGCCAACCGGCGCTCTATGACGACCCGGCAATCGTCGGATACACCAACCCGTTCTTCAACAATGCGCCGACGGGCCGGATCTTCACCGCGGCGGCCAAGAGGCTGCGCCCGCAGTACCAAGGTCCCAAGGATGGCGACATCGGTCCGCTGATCGGCCAGGGGATCAATCGGGTCGACAAGGGTAAGCAGCGACCCGACCAGGCGTGGCGACAGGTTCTGAAAGACGTGGCAAACGCCACCGCGCCGTAGCCGACGAGATTGTCGCTCCCGGCCGGCGAAAGAGATTCCGAAAGGAGCCACCAGCTGATGACAGCCTCCGCACGTTCAGCGGTGGTACGTCCGCGGCGAGGTCCCCCGTGGGCGACGGCCGACTGGTGGGCCCGCCTGCGCTACAAGCTCGACGTGAAGGGTATGCCGTATCTCTACATCGCGCCGTTCTTCCTGATCTTCTTCGTGTTCGGGCTGTTCCCGGTCCTCTATACCGGCTGGATGGCCCTTACCCAGTGGAACCGTGTCGTGCCGGGCAGCAGCGACACGTTCGTAGGGTTCGGCAACTTCGGTCGGCTCATCCACGACGACTACTTCTGGAACGCACTGCGCAACACTGTCGCCATCGGCGTGTTGGGCACCGTGCCCCAGCTGTTGCTCGCCATGTGGATCGCCCACCTGCTGCATCGCCGGTTGCGTGCCCGCACGCTGCTCCGCATGGGTGTCCTGGTGCCCAACGTCACCTCGGTCGCCGCCGTCGGACTGATCTTCGCCGCGCTGTTCGGGCGGGACTTCGGCCTGATCAACTGGCTGCTCAGCCTGGTCGGCCTGGGCAAGATCGACTGGCAGGCGGGCACCTGGCAATCATGGTCGGCGCTGGCCATCATGATCACCTGGCGGTGGACCGGCTACAACACCCTGATCTATCTCGCCGCGCTGCAAGCGGTGCCGGAAGACCTCTACGAGGCGGCGGAGGTCGACGGCGCCGGCGAGTTCCAGAAGTTTCGCAGCATCACCATCCCGGCGCTGCGGCCGACGATCATCTTCACCGTCATCATGTCAACGATCGGCAGTATCCAGCTGTTCACCGAGCCGCTCATGTTCAACCCGGGGCTGAGCCCGACCGGCGGCGACTCCCGCGAGTTCCAGACCTTGGCCATGTACGTCTACGAACAGTTCTGGAGCCACGGCAAGTACGGCTACGCGTCCGCGGTGTCCTGGGCCATGTTCATGATCATCATTGTCGCGGTCGGCGTGAACTACCTGCTGGTTCGACGTATTCGGAGCGCCACATGAGCGTCATACGGGTTTTCCCTGCCCACCGCAGGTCTGCGGCGCCGGGCCGCCGCCGGGCCGGAGCGTCGACCTATCTGCTGCTGGGCGCCATCGTCGCGGTGTCGGTGTTCCCGCTGTACTGGTCATTGGTCGCGTCTTCGCAGGACAACTCCGCAGTGGGGAGCTGGCCGCCCAAGCTGCTGCCCGGAACCCACCTGTTGGCCAACCTGCAGCAGGCATTCTCCCAGGGCGCCTTCGGCCTGGCGCTGCTCAACTCGACGATTGTCGCGAGCACGGTCACCGTCTCCGTGGTGCTCACCAGCACACTGGCCGGATTCGCGTTCGCGAAGCTGCGGTTCCGCGGCAGCAACGCGATGCTCACGTTCGTTGTCATGACGATGATGGTTCCGGCTCAGCTGGGCATCATCCCGCTGTACATCATGATGTCGCAATGGCTGGGCTGGACCGGCCAGCTGCAGGCGGTGATCGTCCCGGCAGCCACGTCCGCCTTCGGGGTGTTCCTGATGCGCCAGTACCTGGCCGAAGCGCTGCCCAATGAGCTGCTCGAAGCCGGCCGGGTCGACGGATGCTCGACGACCCAGCTGTACTGGCATGTCGTGCTGCCCGCGGCGCGGCCCGCTGCCGCGGTGTTGGCGCTGTTCACCTTCATGGGCGCCTGGAACGACTTCTTCTGGCCCCTTTTGGCCCTGGGCCAGAGCAACCCGACCGTCCAGGTTGCCCTGTCGACGCTGGCCGGCGGCTACTACATGAACTACTCGCTCGTGCTCGCCGGGACCCTGATCAGCACGGCACCGATCCTGCTGGTGTTCGCCGTTCTCGGCAAGCAGATCATCGGCGGAATCATGCAAGGGGCGGTCAAGGCATGACCGGCTGCCTGCGGTCGCAGGCCTCGGGTGGCAGATCGGCCGGTTACCGTTGCCGGTGTGCGGACGGAGGCGGGCGAGACGATCAGGTTCTCGGTGCTCGGCTCGATCAGGGTGGTCCGCGCCGGCGCCGAACTGCAGCTCGGTGCCCGCCAGCAGCGCCTGGTGCTCGCGTTGCTGCTGGCCCGGGCTGGTGCACCGGTCTCCTCGGCCGAGCTGGTCGACCTGCTCTGGGACGAGGAGGCTCCGGCCAGCGCCGCGAACGTCGTGCACCGGCACGTCGGGATGCTCCGGCGGCTGCTCGAGCCCGGCCTGCCCACCCGGTCGGCGGGCCGGCACATCCTGCGGGAGCCCTCGGGCTATCGGCTGCACGCCGACGAAGACTCCCTTGACCTGCTGAAGTTCCGGTCGTTGAGCCGGCTGGCGGGCCGGCATCTGCAGGACGGCGACCCGGAGTCGGCGCTGCGGCATTTTCTCGACGGGCTGCAGCTGTGGCGCGGCCGGTGTGCCGCGGGCCTGGAACCGGCCTCCCGCCAGCATCCCGCCTTCCTCGCCGTGGAGGCCGAACGCGCCCACGCCGTGCGTGAGGCCGCCGACGCCGCCGAGCGCTGCGGCCGGCTGAGCGCGGTACTGGCGCCGTTGCGGCAGGCCGCCGAGCAGCACCCGCTCGACGAGTCGCTGCAGAGCCGGTTGCTGCTGGCGCTCGCCGCCGACGGCCGCCAAGCGGAGGCCGTCGAGCTGTACCGGGTGGTGCGCCGCCGGCTCGCCGACGACCTGGGCATCGATCCGGGCGAGGAGCTGCGGGAGGCGTACGACCGGCTGCTGCACCAGCGCACCCGGTCGGCGCGTACCACGTCGCCGCCGCCACCGCCCCGGCCCGCGCAACTGCCGCCTGACCTGCCCTTCTTCAGCGGCCGGGACGACCTCATCGCCGAGGCCCGCGCGGCGGTCGCGCGCCCGGGCGGGCCGACGGTGCTCGCGATCGACGGCATGCCCGGGATCGGCAAGACCGCCCTCGCCGTCCATCTCGCTCACGAGTTCACCGCCGAGTACCCGGACGGGCAGTTGTATGTCGACCTGCGCGGATATGACGGGCAGGAGCCGTGGATGAGCCCGGCCGAGGCGCTGCGCGGCTTCCTCGGGTCGCTCGGGGTGCCCCAGGAGGGCATCCCCGCCGAGCTGCACGCCCAGGCGGGCATGTACCGCAGCCGCCTGGCCGGCCGGCGCCTGTTGATCGTGCTCGACAACTGCCGGGACGCCGAGCAGATCCGGCACCTGCTGCCGGGCAGCCCCGGCTGTCTGGTGATAGTCACCAGCCGCAGCCGGCTCAGCACCCTGCTGACCACGGCCGGCGCGTACCCGTTGCCGATCGGCCTGCCGAGCGTCGATGAGGCCCGAGCGGCGCTGCTGGGGCCGCTCGGCGCCGGGCGCTTCGCGGCGGACCCGGCCGCGATCGACGCCATCATCGCCGGCTGCGGGCGGCTGCCGCTCGCGCTGGCGGTGGTGGCGGCCCGCGCGGCGAGCCTGCCGGGGACGCCGACGGCGCAGATCGCCGCCGAGCTGGCCCAGGCGCCTGGGAGCCTGGACGGCTTCGACGGCAACGACCCGCAGACCGGGCTGCGTGCCGCCTTCTCCTGGTCCTACCAGGCACTCTCCGCGCCGGCGGCCCGGCTCTTCCGGCTGCTGCCGCTCCATCCGGGCCCGGACATCTCGATCGCCGCGGCGGCGGGGCTGGCCGGCGGCCCGCTGCGCAGCACCCGGGCACTGCTCGGCGAGCTGAGCCGCGCGCACCTGATCAACGAGGACCTGCCGGGCCGCTACCGAACCCATGACCTGCTGCTGGCCTATGCCATGGAGCTCGGCGAGGAGAACGACAGCCCGGCCGAGCGTGCCGCCGCGGAGCTTCGTTGCCTGGAGTTCTACCGGGCCACCGGCTATCACGCGCACCGGCGGCTCCTGACGTCCGAGGACCACCCGATGATCGAGCCGGGGCCGGGCGATACGCCGCTGCGCTTCGCCGATCACGGCGAAGCCATGCGCTGGTTCACCGCCGAGCGGCAGGTCCTGATCGCGCTGGTCGGCCGGGCCGCCCGGCAGGGCCGGCACACCGACGCCTGGCAGCTCGCCCTGGGTATGCAGTACTTCCTCGAACGCAGCGGCCGGTGGTCGGACTGGACGGCGACGGGCGAGGTGGCCCTCGAGGCCGCCCGGGCCGGCGGCGACCTGGTCGGGCAGGCCCGGATGCACCGCAGCCTGGCCGGGGCGGCCTACTTCCGGCACGAGCACGAGACCGCGGTCGGGCATCTCGACCAGGCGGTCGAGCTGCTCGCCCGGCTCGGCCTGCACGGCGAGATGACTCGGGCAGGGATCAACCGGGCGATGATTCTGCGCGCCCAGGGGCGACACGAGGAGGTCGTCCGGACGCTGTCCGCGGCGCTTGAGCCATGGGTGGCCGGGCACGACAAGCTGCTCGCGGACGTCCTGGTGATCATGGCCGCGAGCGAGGCCGAACTGGGCCGAGCGGACGAGGCCGGGCGGCGCGCGGAGCAGGCGATGGCGTTGTCGCGCGGGGCGCAGTACAAGCTGGGCATCGCCGAGGCGTGGGAGGTGCTCGGCCAGGTGCATTTCGCCCGCCGGGAGCTCGGCCAGGCGGTTGACTGCTGGCGCGAGGCGGCCGTGGCCTACCAGGAGGCCTCGGCGCCGGCGCCGGCCGCGGAGGTGCTGGCGCTGCTCGGCGACGCCCTCGCCGCCGCCGGCGACCAGGACGCTGCGGTGCGGGCGTGGCAGGAGGCGCTGGACCTGCTCCCGCACGGGCAGACCCGGATGAGCCAGCGGCTGGCCGACCTGCTCGCGGCGGTCACGTCGCGTCCATAATCGACTGCCGTCTGCGACGGCACTCGATTCGCACTTCGGCGTCAGGCCATTCGCATCCGTCGTCCCTAGGCTCGGGCCTCATTCACCGTTGCTGCTGCGTACGGGGGACATCGTGCTGCGGGTACCCGATGCATCACCGGCCGGCAGGGCCGAGCGCATGACCGCGCTGCATGCCGACCACGCCCACGCCGTGCTGCGTCTGCTGCGTGTCCTGACCCGCGGCCAGTCGCCGACCGCCGAGGATCTGCTCCAGGAAACGATGCTGCGGGCCTGGCGGCACCTCGACGCAGTGCCTGCCGAGCCCGATGCCGCCCGCCGGTGGCTCTGCACCGTCGCCCGGCGGCTCGTCATCGACGGCGTCCGGCTGCGGCGGGGCCGCCCGACCGAGGTCCATCTCGTCGACATGAGCTGGATTCCCGCTGGTGATGACACCACCGGCAGCGCGCTGGCGTCGTACGCCATCCGGCATGCGCTCGGCCGGCTGAGCCCGGCGCAGCGCAGTCTGCTCTCCGAGGTCTACCTGGCCGGGCGGTCACCGGAAGAGGTCGCGGGCCGGTTGGGAGTGCCGATCGGCACGGTGAAGTCCCGGACCCACCATGCGCTGCGCGCCCTGCGCACCGGCCTGCGGGCGGCCTGAGCAGGTACGACGACGCCGGCCACCGAGTCGAAGCTCACATTGCCGCGGCGGCGGACCCGTTTCGCGGTGCTGGCCCTGCCATGCTGTCGTCACGATGATCGGCCAGCTCTCGTTCGCCGTGCTCGGCCCGGTGCGGGCCTGGCGCGGCCGGTCCGAAATCGACCTGGGCACCCGGCAGCAGCGGCTGATCCTGGCGTTGCTGCTCGCCCGGGCGGGCGGCGCGGTCAGCGTCGCCGAACTCGTCGACCTGCTCTGGCCGTCCGGCCCTCCACCCAGCGCGGTCAACGTGGTGCACCGGCACATCGGGATGCTGCGGCGACGTTTCGAGCCGGGCCTGCCGACGCGGGCGGCGGGCTCGGTGCTGATCCGCGACGGCGCCGAATATCGGCTGCGGATCGACGGGGAGTCGCTCGACCTGCTGCGTTTCCGGCGCCTGGTCGCCGAGGCCGGTCGCAGCGGCGACGAGCCGGCCGTCGAGCTCTACCGGGAGGCGCTGGCGCTGTGGCACGGCCGGTGCGCCGCCGGCCTGCAGGCCGGCGGCCGGGCGCATCCGGACTTCGTCGCGGTCGACGGTGAGCGGTTTGCGGCCGTGCGGGCGGCGGCCGACGCCGCGTTGCGGGCCGGGCGCGTCCACGCGGTGCTGCCCGCGATCCGGCTGGCCGCCGAAGGCGAGCCGCTGGACGAGGCGCTGCAGGCGCGGCTGCTGCTCGCGCTCGCCGCGGACGGCCGGCGGGCCGAGGCGCTCGCGGCGTATGCCGACATTGAGCAGCGGCTCGCCGATGAGCTCGGCATCCATCCGGGCGACGAACTACGCGCGGCACGGGACCGCCTGGTCGAGCCGCCGATGCAGTTGCCGGCCGACCACCCGTACTTCACCGGCCGCCGCGGCGTCTTGGATACCGCGGAGGAGCTGCTGGCCGCCGACCGGGGGATCACCGCGCTGCTCATCGACGGCATGCCCGGCGTCGGGAAGACCACCCTCGCGGTACACCTGGCCCACCGGCTGGCCGGCCGCTACCCCGACGGGCAGTTGCACGCGGACCTGCGTGGTTTCGACGCCGGCGACTCGGTGATGACACCGTCGGAGGCGCTACGCGGCTTCCTGTCGTCTCTCGGGGTCGCGCCGGGCGCCATCCCGGCCGACGTGTCCGCCCAGGCCGACCTCTTCCGCAGCATCCTGGCCGAGCGGCGGGTGCTGATCGTGCTGGACAACTGCGGCGACTGGGACCAGATCCGGCACCTGCAGCCCGGCACCGGCGGCAGTCTCGTCATCGCCACCGGCCGCCGCCGGATCACCGGCGTGCCCGGTCCGGTGGGCGCCCACCCGCTGCACCTGCACCCAATGGCCGACGCCGAGGCCCGCGGGCTGCTCACCCGCTGGCTCGGCGACGCGGCGGCCGCCGACCCGGGCAGCGTCGATGAGATCATCGCGCGGTGCGGTGGGCTGCCGCTGGCCCTGGCGTTGGTCGCCACCCGTGTCGTCGGCCGGCCCGGGCTCGGCCTGCCCGCCATCGCCGGGGAGCTGGCCGAGGCAGACGGCCGCCTGGCCGGCTTCGGGGACGCAAAGGCCGATCTGGAGACGATCTTCTCCGGGTCCTACCGGGCGCTGACTCCCGAGGCGGCCCGGCTCTTCCGGCTGCTGCCCCGGCACCCGGCCGGGCCGCTGAGCGCGGAGGCGGCGGCCGCGCTGGGCGGCTTGTCCCTGCGCGCTGCCCGCGGCCTGCTCGCCGAGCTCGAGGCGCAGCTGCTGATCCAGCCGGACGACGGCCGGTGGCGGATGCATGGTCTGCTGCGCGCCTATGCCGCCGAACTCGGGGAGGAACACGATGACGGGCACCGGTGACCCGGACGCGGCGCCGTCGGGCGCCGCGTCCGGGGCTCAACCTCAGTACCGGTAGGCGCGGATGATGGTCTGCTTGACCGTGTTCCCGCCGCTGTCCGTCGCGGCGGCCCGCAGCGAGACGAAGCCGGTGCCGGCCGGGTTGCGCACCCAGGCGACCGCCGTCTCGCCGGAGCGTTGCACGGTCAGCTGTTGCCAGGTCTTGCCGTCGTCGAAGGACGCCTCAATGCGCAACGCCGTGGTCCGGCCCCGCTCCGCCCCAACCTGGCGGTCGAGGGAGACCGGGATCGCGAACAGCCGACCGGCCGGCGCCCGGTTGTCGATGTCGAGATCCGGGGTGAACCGGATCGCCGTCATCGGCAGCTTCACCAGTCCACCGTCGCTCACGTGCGCGGACTTGAACGTCCACTCCGCGTCGACCACCGTCGACAGGGTGAACGCCGGGTCGCTGCGGAACGTCGCGGCCAACCGGTAGTCACCCGCCTGCGCGGGTACGTCCCATGACCACGGCGCCTGGTTCGCGTCGCCGATCTTGACCCCGTTGCGGTACAGGTTCACCTCAACGCTGCCGCCGCGAGCAAACCGGAAGCCCATGTGCCCGGTGCCGTCGCCGTGCAGCGGCCCCGGCCCGCCCATCGTGTCGCCGAAGTAGCGGGTGGCGAACTGCTGGCCGAAGTTCGGCTCCGGGAAGACCGGCCCGGCCACCGCGTTGGCCCACTTCACCGTGTACGTGCGCCCGGGCTCGAAGCTGGTCCACGCCGACTCGTAGTACGTGTACCCCCGCTGGGCCGAGGTCGACTGCCACACCGCCTGCTTGTCCTTGGTGTAGTACTCGGTAACGGTGCTCGGCACGTCGTAGGTGAACGTCGGCGGTATGTTGCGCTCGTCGCGGTAGACCGGCGAGTTGCCGGGCGCGTGCGCGACCGCGGACCGCGAGACCGGCACGCCGGCCACGTCCGCGCTGATCTGGGAGCGGACCGTGGCGAAGTCGTCCGGGCGCAGCTTGCGGGTCAGCCCGGTCATCATCCTCTCCGGTTCGTAGAGATAGACCCGGTAGACGTATGGGCTGTTGTGCAGGCCGCCGTCCTGGTCGACCTGGCCCCACATCCCGTGGACGTAGGAGACGAAGCCGGGCGTCTTGCCGTTCCCGATCTGCGCGGTCCGCACGTGATCGAGGGGAACGTTCATGAGGACGCCGTACGGGTCGTTGCTGCCCCAGATCTGCGGCTGCTCGGTCCGGATCGTCCAGCCGGACTCCTGCCAGACCGCGGTCGCCTTCGGGTTCGGCACCGATACGGCGATCGGCTTGGCCAGGCGGGCGTCCATGGTCAGCGCCTGGTCCGTGGTCAGGTCGAGGCTCGGGCGCACCAGCGACGTGATGTCCGGGAAGTACGGATCGCCGGTCAGCAGGTAGGTCTGCACCAGGTAACGGCCCGCGCGGAGCCGGTACTCGGTGGTCGCCGGGTCGCCGAGCACCAGCTGGGTCTGCCGGTCCAGGTCGGTCAGGATCGTCACCCAGCCCTGATCGGCTGTGGGCGCTCCGCCGTCCGGCCCGACGAGCTTCAGGTTCAGCTCGTGGCGGGCGACGTCGAGCGCGACCGGGGTCTGCACCTGCGCGCCGCCGCCGGTGGCGGTCACCTCACCGCCGAAGTCGCGGTCGGGCAGGCCGGCGCCGGCCTGCACGGTGACGGTCACGCTGGCCGTGCCGCCGGCCGGGACCGTCACCGAGGTGGCGCTGAGGCTGAACAGGCCGCCCGGCGCCGGGGCGCCGTCGGCGTCCTTGGCGTCGAGGGAGAGCGCCAGGGTGAGCGCGGAAGAGCCGCTGTTCGAGTACGTCACCGTGCTCTTCTGGGCAGTGGTGGTCCGGTCGAAGGCGACGCTGACCGGGCTTGCCGTGACGCTCTGCTGGATCGCCCGGGCGACGTTGAGGAAGCCCGCGCCCTGCTCGTAGACGCCGATGGCGGCGTTCGGCTGCGCGGCTGCCATCAGCGTGGACTTGATCCGGTCAGGCGCCCAGTCCGGGTGCTGCTGGGTCAGGATCGCCGCCGCGCCGGCCACGTGCGGCGTCGCCATCGAGGTGCCGGAGAGGTTGGCGTACTGCGGGTTCTCGCTGTCCGGCCACAGGTCGGAGGTCGAGCTGCGGGCGGCGACGATGCCGACGCCGGGCGCGGTGATGTCGGGCTTGATGCCGGCGTCGCTCGTGCGCGGGCCCCGGCTGGAGAACTCGGCCAGCTCGCCCGTCTTGGTCACAGCGCCGACGGTCAACGCCTCGGCCACGTCGCCGGGCGAGTTGATCGTGGATTCGCCGCCGAGGCCGTCGTTGCCCGCGGCGACGACGAAGAGCACGCCGTAGCGGTGGGTGAGGTCTTGCAGGGCCGCTTCGATCGGGTCGGTCTCGGGGCTGTCGGGGCCGCCGAGGCTCATGTTGGCGACCTTGACGCCCTGCTGCGCCGCCCAGGTCATGCCGGCCACGATCGCCGACTCCGGGCAGCCGATTTCGGTGCAGACCTTGGCGCTGTAGAGGGTCGCGCCCGGCGCCATGCCCTTGTACCGGCCCTGGGATGCGGCCGCGCTGCCGGCGATGGTGGATGCGACGTGGGTGCCGTGGCCGACCCGGTCGAGGGTGTCGGGGTCGGTGGTGAAGTTCTCCGCGGCGGCGACGTGGCCGGCGAGATCGGGGTGGGTCTGGTCGATGCCGGTGTCGATCACACCGACCTTCACGCCCGCTCCCGTCCAGCCGGCCTGCCAGGCCTGCGGCGCGCCGGTCATGGGGACGCTGACGTCGAGGGTGGGGTGGCGCAGCCCGTCGAGCCAGATCTTGTCGAACCCGGCCCGCAGTTGCCGCTCGGTGCCACTCGCGGCGGAGGTGATGGTGTTCCAGAACGACACCGCGTCCGCGCGGTTCTCCGCGACGGCGCTCGCTCCGGAGAGCTCCCGGGTGGTCCTGGCGCCGGCGAGGCCGGCGGGGGCGGCGCTGCCGTGCTGGACGATGAGCGGCAGGGTGGCCCGGGTGTCGTCGTAGCCGAAGCCGACCAGCATCGAGATGTTGAAGAGCCGCTCGTCGAGCTTGCCCCGGTTGAGCAGCCCGACGGCGTCGGCGGGGATGACCTCCACGTCCTGGCCGGCGCTGTGTTTGATGAACGGAATCCGTTCCCGTCCCTTGCCCGGCACGACGTCGACGGTCGTCTCGCCGTCCTTGGTGCTGACGTGGACGGTGTCGCCGGTGAGCAGAGTGACCGTCCGGGGCTTGGCCGCGACCGTGGGTGTGGTCGACGGCTGGGGCTGGGGCTGCGCCGACGCCGGCGAACCGCCCGCAGTCACCGCCGAGACGCCCAGCACCAGCAATGCCAGCGCCGATGTCCTGCGAACTGATCTCATCTTTCTCCCTGGATGAACGCGAGAGCTATCCAGGCGCACCGGACGTGACCAGCGGGTGAAAGTTCATCCAGAGTGACGTAGATCACTGCTCAGGGCTTGGGTGGTGCGGATGGCGGTCGTGGCCCAGGCCGCGACGAGTACCACGTAGAGCACGACCGCCAGTGCGGCGATGACGTGGGCGTGGCTGCGCGCGGCGAGGCCGGTGGCGCCGGTGACGAGGGTGCCGACCGGGAACACGAAGCTCCACCAGGCCGGCGTGAACGGCAGGCCGCCTGACGAGCGATGGGTGCGCAGGGTGATGGTGGCGGCCAGGGCGAGCCACAGCAGGGCGAACCCGAACGCGGGCAGGCCGTAGAACAGGGCGAAAACCTGCGCGCCGGTACCGTACGGGGCGGGAAGCACGCCGGCGGCGGCGCTGCCGAGCAGATGGGCCGCGGTGATCGACTGGCCGAGCGGCCCGAGGACGATCCACAGCGTCGGCACCCTGCGCGCCGGGCCGACCCGTTGCCGGACGAGCCGGGCCCAAAGCTGGGTCACGATGACGACCGTCGCGAAGAGGCTGATCCCGAACAGGGCGTAGCCGGCCAGGACCAGGTCGAGGCGAAGCTGGCCGGGCGGCAGGTAGGGCACCAGCAGGGCACCGTTGGCGGCCGACACCATCGGCGGCACGACCGGCATCAGCCATCCGCCGAACGCGGCGTCCGGACCGATCTCGTGCCGGGTCATCATGAGGTACGGAATGGCGACGGCGGTGACGAGGCCGCCGACGGTACCGGCAAGCCAGAGCGCGCCGGCGACGGCGACCGCCAGGTCCGTCCCGAGCCAGTCCCGGCCCAGCAGCAGCGCGCCGCCGCCGACCGTCATGGCCGCCATCGGCGGTGCGCCCCAGAACTGGGCCATGACCGGATCCGCGGCGTACCCGAGCGCCGTGGCCCGGTGCCGGCGCAGGTGCACCGCCCAGGCCGTGCTCAACGCAAGCAGCAGGGTGGCCGCCAACGCCCACACGAAGGTCGCGGCGAGCCGCAGGCCGGGCAGGTGCAGCGGCACCGTCGCGGCGGCGTTGGCAACGATGCCGGTACCCATCACCGCGGCGAACCAGTTCGGCCCGAGGTACACGCGCACGGCCGGCGCCTCCAACACGGCGTTCATGTGACTCACTGTCCGGCGACGGTCGGCCGGTCGGTAGGCGGCAACAGCCGGTGACCTCATAAGCTGTGGTTATGCCTCTGCCGCCGGTGGTGTCCGACCTGACCGGCTTCGACCTGCTGCTTTCGGTCGTCCGGCTCGGCAGCGTCGGCCGGGCCGCCGAGGCACACCACATCTCGCAGCCGGCGGCGAGCGCTCGCCTGCGGCAGCTGGAGCGCCGGCTCGGCATCACGCTGCTGCACCGGACCCCGAGCGGATCCACGCTGACCGAGGCCGGTGCACTGGTCGCCGACTGGGCCCGCGCGGCGGTGGACGCCGCCGCCACACTCGCCGCCGGCGCCGAGGCGCTGCGCGGCACCATGGACAGCCGGCTCGTCGTCGCCGCCAGCCAGACCATCGCCGAGTACCTGCTGCCCGGCTGGTTGGTGACCCTGCGCCACGCGCACCCGGACCTCAGCGTCGCGTTGCACGCCGGCAACTCCACGCAGGTCGCCGACCAGGTCCTGACCGGCGCCGCCGGGCTCGGCTTCGTCGAAGGGCCGGACGTCCCCGCCGGACTGCAGGGCGAGACCGTCGCCGAGGACCGGCTCGTCGTCCTCGCCGCCCCCGGGCACCCCTGGACCCGCCGCCGGCGCGGCATCACCCCGGCCGAGCTGGCCGCCACTGCCCTGGTCGCCCGGGAGGTCGGCTCCGGCACGCGCCGCGCCCTGGAGTCGGCGTTGCACGACCACGGTCACGACGCCATCGCGCCGCCGATGCTCGAGCTGTCCTCCACCACCGCCATCAAGCACGCCGTCGCGGCCGGCAGCGGACCGGCCGTGCTGAGCTCCATGGCCGTCACCACGGAACTCGCCACCGCCACCCTCGTCACGGTGCCCGTCGTGGGGTTGCCGTTGCGCCGCAGCCTGCGGGTCGTGTGGCAATCCGGTCGGCAGCTCACCGGGCCCGCGCGCGACCTGTACACCATCGCCCGCCGCGCCGCGTAACGCCATCGACCGGATTCACAGCGGCTCGACGCAGCTTCGAAACCTGCCGGGTTCCACAAGAGCCAGCTGCCGCCCCTCTTGACGTGCTTCTTGGATGGGATCTAGTGTCCGGGCAAAACAGATAGGAAGTCTTCCTATCCGTTTCGCCCGGTGGTGCGACACCGGGCGTTGACCCGCCCTTCCGGTCCGAACCGAGGAGCAGTGAGGTCCTATGTTCCCATCAAGGCTGCGCGGCACGCTCGCCACCATCGTTGCCGCGACCGCAGGCGCCGTTTCTGCGTTGATCGCCGTACCCGGCCCGGCCGCCGCGGCCGGTGCCACGCCGCTACCAACCCACGTTTTCGCCCCCTACTTCGAGACATGGAGCACCGACAGCATCGCCACCGTGGCCCAGCAATCCGGGGCACGGTACTTCACGCTCGCCTTCCTCGAGACG
>DATJJB010000247.1:0-3252 GCA_035492655.1 Kutzneria sp.
CACGTCCTCTTCCGTCCACAAGCGACGGACGGCCTCGACGGTCTCGGCGAAGCGGGCCTTGCTGGAGTCCATCGGCACCTGGAACGCCTCGAACTCGTCGGGCAGGAAGCCGCGGCCGAAGCCGACGTCGAGGCGGCCGTGCGAGAGGTGGTCGAGCATGGCCAGCTTGCCGGCCAGCTTGAGCGGGTGGGTGAACGCGGCGATCACGGCCCCGGTCACCACCCGGATCCGGGTGGTCTGGGCGGCCACCGCGGCCAGGAACGTGACCGGGTCGGGGCTGTAGCCGCCGTAGGCCGAGAAATAGTGCTCGACGGTCTGCACGTGTTCGAATCCGAGGGCCTCCGCGACCTTCGTCAGCCGCAGGCTCTCGTCGTAGTACTCCGTTGCGCTCTTTTCCGCCGGGTCGACCACCGGGAAGAAGTTGACGCCGAATTCCATGATTGGCTCCGTGGGGTCGCGATGACCATTTGCGGCCAACGTAGCCCGGCGGGACGAATTCCGGCGGAAAAGTCGAGCGCCGTTCGAGCGGCCGGCTAGCCAGGGCCGACCCGTGGTCAGGCGGCCGGCGCCAGCAGCTGCCACCATCCGTCCACGGTGACCGTCCTGAGCAGCACCTTCTCGTCGACGTCGGCCCCGGCGCGGCGCCACGTGTTGGCCAAGCCCATGATCGTCACGGAATCGAGCCCCCACTCGATCAGGTCCTCGCCGTCGGCGATCTCGGTCGCGTCGACCTCGATTTTCGCGGCAATCAGCGTGCGCAGTTCTTCCTTGTCGGCCGGCAGTCGCGGCGTCGTGTCAGTGGTCATGAAATGCATGCTATCGACGGTTCGCCTACGCGCGAAGGTCGCCGAATGGTGGTGTCAACGCGATGTCAGCGCCGTGTCAACGGTGGCCAGCAGCATTCGGGCGGTACCCGTGTCCAGCACACGATCGGAGGTTTGTGTCCCGCGCCGGAGCTGTGCCATACTCGCTGACATGATCTTTTGAGGTCGTGCACAGCAAGCTCCCCTGAGGGAGCCTCTTCTTCGTGGCCCGCGTCCGGTGCACAGCACCGTCTGACCGACGGCCCCGACTCCCTTTTCGCACGCCCATGGCGTGTCGTTCCACGCGCATGTCCACGCCCTCGCGGCGTGGCCGACGCGCGTGCTCTCGGCGACCCCGTTCGCCGCCGCTCGCTTGTCTCACACACGTTTTTCGGGAGCTTCACTGTGCAAACGACTCAGCGCCATCCCCAGCGGTGGTGGATTCTCGGCGTGCTCTGTCTCGCGCTGCTGACGGTGGTGCTGGACAACACGGTGCTCAACGTCGCGGTGCCGTCGCTGGTCTCCGGCCTCGGCGCCAGCACGCAGGACATCCAGTGGATGATCAACGCGTATTCGCTGGCCATGGCCGGTCTGCTGGTGGCCGCCGGCAGCCTGTCCGACCGCTACGGCCGCAAGCGCGGCCTGCTGCTCGGCCTGGCCCTGTTCGGCATCGGCTCGGGCGTCGCCGCGTTCGCCGCGTCGCCGATCGAGCTGATCATCGCCCGCGCCGGGATGGGCGTCGGCGCCGCGCTGCTCACCCCGGGCACGCTCGCCGTGCTGGTGCGGGTGTTCGACAACGAGGAGCGTGGCAAGGCGATCGGCATCTGGGCGGCGGTGTCCTCCGCGGGCATCGCGCTCGGCCCGGTGCTCGGCGGTTTCCTGCTGGCCCACTTCTGGTGGGGCTCGGTGTTCCTGATCAACGTGCCGGTGGCGCTGATCGGCTTCATCGGTGTCGCCGTGCTCGTACCCGAGTCGAAGGACCCGGCCGGCAAGTACCCGGACGTGCTCGGCGGTGTGCTGTCGGCGGTCGGCATGGCCGCGCTGGTGTGGGCGGTGATCTCCGGCCCGGAGGACGGCTGGGGCTCGCTGCCGGTGCTCGGCGCGATCGGGTTGGGCGTGCTTGCCCTGGTGGCCTTCGTGATCTGGCAGCTCAAGGCCGAGAACCCGATGCTCGACCTGTCGCTGTTCGCCAACCGCCGGTTCAACGGCGCGGCGGCCGGCGGCATCCTGGCCGCGTTCGGCATGGGCGGATCGCTGTTCCTGCTGACCCAACACCTGCAGTTCGTGCTCGGGTTCTCCGCGCTGGAGGCCGGTTTCCGGATCGCGCCGCTGGCCATCTGCACGATGATCGCCAGCAGCCTGCTGTCCGCGCGCATCGGCAAACTGCTCGGCCAGGGCCCGACGATCATCGTCGGCATGACGCTGGCCGCGGCCGGCCTGGCCTGCATCGCGCTGATCCCGATCTCCGCCGGCTACCTGGCCACGCTGCTGGGCCTGGTGCTGATCGGCTTCGGCGTCGGCATGTCCATGCCGATCGCGGCGCACGCCCTGATGAGCGCCATCCCGCCGGAGCGGGCCAGCACCGGTTCCGGCGTCAGCCAGACGTTGCAGGAGCTGGGCAGCTCGTTCGGTGTCGCCGTGCTCGGCGCCGTGTTGACGGCCCGGTTCGCCTCGCGGCTGCCGTCCGGTCTCGGCAGTGACGCCAGCAAGTCGCTGCCGGCCGCGTTGCAGGCGGCCCAGGGCAAGCCGGACGTCGTCGCGGCCACCCGGGACGCCTTCGCCGCTGGCATGTCCAGCAGCCAGCTGATCGGCGCGGTGGCCGTGCTGGCCGGCGGTCTGCTGGCCGGATTCCTGTTGTCGCGGGCCGACAAGCCCGCTGTCGTGGCCGAGCCGCAGCCGGTGGCCGGCGAGCCGGAGAGGAGCAACGCGTGACCCAGCAACTCGTGTCGGCCAAGCCGTCCACTCAGGACGGTGGCGCGGCCCTGCTGTCGTGGCTGAAGACCATGCGCGACACCCAGCCGGTGTGGCGTGACGAGTACGGCGTGTTCCACGTCTTCCGGCATGCCGACGTGGTCGCGGTGACCTCGGACTTCGCCACCTACTCGTCGGACATCAGCCGGATCATGCCCGACGCGGACCCGCTGTCCCGGGACATCCTGTCGGTGATCGACCCGCCGCTGCACCGCAAACTGCGGCGGCTGGTCAGCACCGCGTTCACGCCGCGCACGGTCACCCAGCTGGAGCCGCGGGTGGCCGAACTCGGTCGAGAACTGCTCGACGGCATCTCGTCGGACCAGTTCGACCTGATCACCGAGTTCGCCTACACGCTGCCGGTGATCGTGATCGCCGAGCTGCTCGGCGTGCCGGCCGGCGACCGGGAGCTGTTCCGGGGCTGGTCGGAGCGCATGCTGTCCAAGGAGTTCGACGACCCGGTGTCGATGCAGTTCGA
>DATJJB010000248.1:0-8352 GCA_035492655.1 Kutzneria sp.
CGACGCCGGGGCCAACCGCTGGTCCATCGGCGCCGGCTCGGCCATCGGCGTCATCCGGGACATGCGCAACCCGCAGCGGTTCCAGCAGCCGGACCGGGTCAACGGCCCGTTCTGGGTGACCGACAACCCCGATCCGCACACCAACGACGGCGTCGTCAACAAGGCGGCGTTCCTGATCACCGACGGGGCCACCTTCAACGGGCGGACCGTGCGCGGGCTGGGCGTGGCCAAGGCCGTGCAGGTGTGGTTCGGCGTGGAGAACCTGCTCACGCCCCGGTCGACCTTCCAGGACCTGGGCAACGCGCTGACCATCTCCTGTCGGGCCAACCTGAACGCAGGCGTCGTCGGCATCACCCAGGACGACTGCACCCAGGTGGCCAACGCGGTGAGCGCCACCCAGCTGAATCAAGCCCCGAACTGACGAGATACGTGGTTTCGGCACCTCGACGGTCACAATTCAGACACCTGATCACCTGATAGGGGCGGACACGATCATCCCGGCTTAACATCCGCTTCATCCGCGACGCCGGGAGGATGCCATGCCGAAGGAACCGCCACCGCGGCGGTGGAACCCGTGGAACCTGTTGCTGCTGGTCCCGCTGCTGATGTTGATCACGCCGTGGTACAACTTCGACGGGCCCCGGGTGTTCGGCCTGCCGTTCTTCTACTGGTACCAGTTCCTGTTCGTGCCGGTGGGCGTCATCTGCGTCGGCGTCGTCTACGCCAAGAGCCGGGGTGAGCGCCGATGAGCACCGATCAGATCGTGCAGCTCGCCGTCTTCCTGGTGCTCTTCGTGCTGGTCGCCGTGATGGGCTTCATGGCATCGCGCTGGCAGGCCGGCAACACGCTGGACCACCTCGACGAGTGGGGCCTCGGCGGCCGCAAGTTCGGCTCCTGGATCACCTGGTTCCTGGTCGGCGGCGACCTGTACACCGCGTACACCTTCGTCGCCGTGCCCGCCCTGATCTTCGGGGCCGGCGCGCTCGGCTTCTACGCGCTGCCCTACACCGTCGTGCTGTACCCGATCATCTTCCTGCCGCTGCAGCGGATGTGGTCGGTGTCGCGGATGCACGGCTACGTCACGCCGGCCGACTTCGTGCGCGGCCGCTACGGCTCGTCGCTGCTGGCGCTGCTGATCGCCATCACCGGCATCGTCGCCACCATGCCGTACATCGCGTTGCAGCTGGTCGGCCTGGAGTCGGTGCTGCGGACCATGGGCGTCAACGGCAGCGGCCTGCTCGGCCACCTGCCGCTGTTCATCGCCTTCGTGATCCTGGCCGTCTACACCTACCAGTCGGGTCTGCGCGCGCCGGCGCTGATCGCGTTCGTCAAGGACGCGCTGATCTACCTGGTGATCATCGTGGCGATCATCTACCTGCCGTCCAAGCTGGGCGGCTGGAGCCACATCTTCGACCAGGCCTCGACCGCGCTGGCCAAGACCAACCCGACCACCAACAAGCCGTTCGGCTCGACGCTGTTGGGTCCGACCAACCAGCTCCAGTACGCCACCCTGGCGCTCGGCTCGGCGCTGGCGCTGTTCCTGTACCCGCACTCGATCACCGGCATCCTGGCCTCCAAGAGCCGGACCGTGATCAAGAAGAACATGGTCGCGCTGCCGGCCTACTCGCTGGTGCTCGGCCTGCTCGCATTGCTGGGTTACGTGGCGCTGGTGTCCGGGGCCAAGCCGATCGTCAACCAGGCCACCGGCAAGCCGGACTCCAACACCATCGTGCCGGTGTTGTTCGGCCAGCAGTTCCCGGCCTGGTTCGCCGGCATCGCCTTCGCCGCCATCGGCATCGGCGCACTGGTGCCGGCGGCGATCATGTCGATCGCCGCGGCCAACCTGTGGACCCGCAACATCTACAAGGAGTACTTCAAGCGGGACGCCACTCCCAAGCAGGAGGCCACCCAGGCCAAGCTGGCCTCGCTGGTGGTGAAGTTCGGCGCGGTCGCCTTCGTGCTGTTCGTCGACCCGCAGTTCTCCATCGACCTCCAGCTGATCGGCGGCGTGATCATCCTGCAGACGCTGCCGTCGGTGGCCATCGCGCTGTACACGCGCTGGCTGCACCGCTGGGGCCTGGTCGCCGGCTGGGTCGTCGGCATGGGCTGGGGCCTGTACCTGCTCTACACCATCCCCAACCCGGCCAACGGCAAGGCCCACTTCGGCGGCTCGGCCCTGGCCACCGGCAACCTCTCGCTGTTCGGCTGGCACCCGTTCGCCGGCTCCGCCGTGCAGATCTACGTCGGCGCGGTGGCCCTGGTCGCCAACGTGGTCGTCGCGGTGGTCGTCACGCTGATCGCCCGGCAGGCCAAGTGGTTCAACGGTGTCGACCAGACCAACACCGCGGACTACGACCGGGACGAGGGCGACCCCAAGCTCAAGGAGATCGCGGTCCACTGACCTTCCAATGCAGGGAAGGACGCCTTACCTGCATTGGTCGCAGGTAAGGCGTCCTTCCCTGCATCAGAGCAACACGAGCGCGGCGGCTCCGATCAGTCCGGAGTCGTCGCGCTCTGCTTTGACCACCTTCAGGTCCTTGATGAACGACAGCCCGGCGTGGATCCGCAAGGTGCGCCGGACGGGGGCGAACAGCAGGTCGTCGGTCTTGGCGATGCCGCCGCCGATCACGGCCAGGTCCAGGTCGCAGATGGCCGCCGCGGCGGCGATGGACAGGCCGACCGCCCGGCCGCAGCGTTCGAAGGCGGCCGCGGCGATGGGGTCGCCGGCCCGGGCGGAACCGGCCAGCGCGATGGCGTCGGAGCCGGTCCAGCCCTGTTCACGGGCCCACCGCACCATGTTGGGCCCGCCGGCGACGGTCTCGACGCAGCCCCGGCCGCCGCAGGTGCAGGGCCGGCCGTCGGGCTCGGCGACGACGTGGCCGATGTGCCCGGCGTTGCCGGTCCGCCCACCGAACGGCTTGCCGTCGAGCACGAGCCCGCCGCCGACACCGGTGGAGACGACCATGCCGACCATGAACCGGCTGCCGCGGCCGGCGCCGAGCCAGTGCTCGCCGAGCGCGATGCAGAGGCCGTCGCCGGCCAGCGAGACGAGCACGCCGGGCAGCAACGCCTGGACACGATCGCGCAGCGGGAAAGCCTGCCAGCCGTTGATGTTGATCGGGCTGACCGTGCCGGCCTCGGTGTCGACCGGCCCGGCGGAGCCGATGCCGACGGCGCTGGGCACGGTGCCGTCGAGCACCTCGGCGACCAGGTCGGCGACGGCCTGCCAGGCCAACTCGGCGTCATGCGCGGGAGTGGGCCGGACGGCCCGCCGCAACACGGAACCCTGCGCGTCGACGAGCCCAGCGGCGATCTTGGTGCCGCCCACGTCGAGCGCCAGCACGTGGTCGGTCACCCGGTTCCTCCTCAGGCCTTGACTGCTCCCGCCATGCTAAAGCCGCCGCCGAGCCACCTCGACACCACCAGATACAGCGCCAGCACGGGCGCGGTGTACAGAATGGAATAGGCCGCCAGCTGCCCGTACGCGACGAGCCCGTTCTGGCCGAAGAACGAGAAGATGCCCACCGAGGCCGGCATCTTGTCCGGGTCGAGCAGCAGCACGAACGGCACGAAGAAGTTGCCCCAGGCCGTGATGAACGTGAAGATCCCGACCACGGCCACGCCCGGCGCCATCAGCGGCAGCACGATCGAGCGCAGCGCCTGCAACGACGACGCGCCGTCGACCCAGGCGGCCTCCTCCAGGCTGACCGGGATGCCGTCCATGAAGTTCTTGCACATCCAGATGGCCATCGGAAGTGCCGTGGCGGCAAGGAAAACCGTCGTCCCCCACAGCGAGTCCACCAGGGACAGCCGGACGAACAGGCCGTACACCGGCACCATGATCGCGGTGACCGGCAGGCCGGTGGTGAACAGGACCGTGTACAGGAACGGCCGCCGGAACCGCAGCTGGAAGCGGGACAGTGGATAGGCCGCCAGCACGGCCACGATCACCGCGATGATGGCGGTGCCGCCGCTGATCAACAGGCCGTTGACCAGCGGCCGGCCGCCGACCTCCCAGTTCAGGATCTGCCCGAAGTTGGCCAGCGTGAAGTCGCCGGGCACTTTCGCGGCCAGGCTGCCGTGCGTGTCGAACGACGCCGTGAGCAGCCACAGCAGCGGGGCCACGAAGAGCACGGCGACGGCCAGCAGCACCAGGTTGACCACCAAGCGGGGGCCGCGCATTCAGACCTCCGCCTTCAGGCTGCGGATGTAGACCAGGGAGAAGACCGCGCCGAGCACCAGCAGAACCAGCGCGATCGCGGTGCCGTAACCGATCTGCCCGAACTTGAAGGCCTGCTCGTACATCAGCAGCGGCAGTGTGCGGGTCTTGTTGTCCGGGCCGCCGGCGGTCAGCACGTAGATCAGCCCGAAAACCCCGAGCGTCTGCAACGTGATCAGCATCAGGTTGGTGACCACGGTCCGGCGGATCACCGGCAGCACCACGTGCCAGAACCGCCGCACCGGACCGGCCCCGTCAACCTGGGCCGCTTCAACGAGATCGCTGGGCACCTCGCTCAGCGCCGCCTGGTAGACGAGCATGGAGAACGCCGTGCCACGCCAGATGTTGGCCAGCACCACGGCCATCATCGGCGCGGTGTAGAGCCAGTTCTGGCTCAACCCGAACCAGCCGAGCACCTCGTTCAACGTGCCCTGCGCATTGAGAAACGCGTAGATGGCAAACGCCGCAACGACTTCCGGTAACACCCAGGCCGCGACGACCACCGTGCCGACGACGCCGCGCAGTAGTTTTCCTCGGTGCTGCAGGAAAACCGCCAGCATCATGCCGAGGCTGTTCTGCCCGACCACCGCCGACAGCACCACGAAAACCACTGTCAGCCACAGGGATGCGGCCACGTCGGGACTGGTGAACGCGGTGGTGAAGTTGTCCAACCCGACGAACTTCGGTCGCCGGGCCGCGATCCCGCTCAGCGCCGAGTTGGTGAACGACGCGTAGAAACACCACAGGATCGGGCCGGCGACGAACAGTCCCAACAGGAAGATGGACGGGGCGAGCGGCGGCAGCCACACCCCGACCCGGGGGGAGCGCCTCAACCGGTCTTCACCTTGTCCGCGCCGACCGCCTTGGCCACGTCCTGGGCGAACTGCGCGGCCGCCTTGGCCGGATCGCCGCCGTTGACCACGGAGTCACCGGCCACGTCCATCGCGTTGGACACCTGCGGGTACTCCTGCAGCGTCGGCCGGTACCGGGTGAACGACACCAGGCTGCTCCAGAACGGCACCGTCGGGTCCTTCTCGGCCAGCCGCGGGTCGGCCTTCACGTCGTCGCGTACCGGCAGCCACGAGCAGGCCACGTCGATCGCCGCCGAGTTCTCCTTGTTCAGCGCGGTCTGGATGAACTTCATGGACGCGTCGGGGTTGCCGCTGGACGCGCCGACGGCCAGCGTCCAGCCGCCGGACAGCGTGACGTTGCCGGGCGCCTGCCCGTTCTGCGTCGGGAACTTGGCCGTGCCCAAGGTCTTGGTCCAGTCCGGCCACGGCGCGACGCCGCCGGCGTTCCAGTACCGGGCGTACCAGCCGCCGTCCATCATGAAGCCGATCTTGCCCTGGGACATCAGCAGCGGCATCTGGGTCTGCGCCCACTGCGTGTCCTCGGCCTGCGCCGGTGTCTGGGCCAGGTTCTCCTTCATCACCGTCTGCACGTAGCCGAGCGCGTCCTCGAAACCCTTGCTGGGCGCGACCCACTTGCCGGCCTTCTCGTCGTACAGGTCCTTGGTCGGCGTGCCGTAGAGCAGCATCTCCAACGTCTGCATGGACATCGCCTCGGCCGCCGGCTTGCCCAGCGGCAGGTACATCGGCTGCACGCCGGGCTGCGTCTGTTTGATCTTGCGCGCCGCGTCGAGGACATCGTTCCAGGTCTTGGGCTGCCAGTCGGCGGGCAGGCCGGCCTTCTGGAAGATGTCCTTGTTGAACCACAGGCCGCGGGTGTCGGTGCCCATCGGCACCGCGTAGGTCTTGCCGTCGGTGGCCTTGCCGGCCTGCTTGGTGGCCGGGATGAACTGGCTGTTCCAGTCCGGCCACTTGCTCAGGTAGTCGTCGATCGGCAGCAGATAGCCGGCCGCCGCGTCCGCGTTCACGTTGAAGCTGTCCTCGAACAGCACGTCCGGCGCGGTCGACGGGGACCGCTGCATCAGCTGCACCTTGGCCAGGTAGTCGCTGTCCAGGCTGGACACCGGGGTGAGCTGGGCGGTGATGCCGGGATTGGCCGACTCGAACTGCTTCTTCACGTCCTTCATGAACGTGTCCATCTGCGGGAAGTCGCTGTAGTTCCGGTAGACGATCTTGATCGTCTTGGCGTCGCCGGCCGAGTCCCCGCCGCCGCAGGCGGCCAGTGGCAGGGTCAGCGCGGCGACGGCCAGTCCCGCGACGATGGTGCGTGCCCGCATGGGCGCCTCCCCTTGGTCGACTGCGACGTGGACCACAACTGGGGGCGACCGTAAATCCGGTGATCGAACAAAGTCAACGCACTGTCGTCAGTTAGGCGCTGTTCGTGACAAGAACGGACAATGTCACGGGTTGTCACCGGTCGGGTTGAGCACGCGGGCCAGGAACGTCCGGGTCCGCTCCTGTGTCGGCGCACCGATGACCTGTGCCGGCGGGCCCTGCTCGACGACAACGCCGCCGTCCATGAACAGCACGGTGTCCGCGACCTCGCGGGCGAACTGCATCTCGTGGGTGACCACGAGCATCGTCATGCCCTCACTGGCCAACGTGCGCATCACGCCCAGCACATCGCCGACGAGCTCCGGGTCCAGCGCCGAAGTCGGCTCGTCGAACAGCATCACCTGCGGGTCCATGGACAGCGCCCGGGCGATGGCCGCCCGCTGCTGCTGGCCGCCCGACAGCTGCGACGGCAGCGACCGTTCACGACCGGCCAGCCCGACCTTCTCCAGGTTCTGCCTGGCGATCCGCTCGGCCTCGTCCCGGTTGCGCCCCAACACCTTGCGCTGCGCGATGGTCAGGTTGTCCAGGACGGTGAGGTGGTTGAACAGGTTGAAGCTCTGGAACACCATGCCCAGCCGGCGGCGGGCCTTGTCGATGTCCACATCCGGGTCGGTCAGCTCGGTGCCGTCGACGGTGACCTGGCCGGAATCGGGCTGCTCCAACAGGTTCACGCAGCGCAGCAGCGTCGACTTGCCGGACCCGGACGGCCCGATGATGCACACGACATCGCCGCGCTCGACCGTCAGGTCGATGCCGCGCAGCACCTGGAGCGAGCCGAAAGACTTGTGCAGCCCGGAAATCTCCACCACGCTCACGCCATCACCTCAAGGCCCTGCTTCGTTTCCCCGCTCGTCCGCCGCTCCAGATACCGCGACAGGTACGACAGCGGAATGGTGATGATCAGGTAGCACAGGCCGGCCACGATCAACGGCGTCATCGACTGCACGGTGTTCATCGCGTCCCGGCCGAACTTGGTCAGCTCGTACTCGGAGCCGGTCAGGCCGAGCAGGTAGATCAGCGAGGAGTCCTTGGCCAACAGGATCAACTCGTTGGTCAGCGGCGGCAGCACGATCCGGAAGGCCTGCGGGATGATGATCCACACCATCGCCCGGAACTGGGACATGCCCAGCGACCGGGCGGCCTCCAGCTGCCCCTTGGGCACGGCCTGGATGCCGGCCCGGATCGTCTCGGCCATGTACGCCGCGCCGACCAGGCCCAGCGCCACCACGACCGTGCTGCCGGTGGTGAACCGGATGTTGAACGCGATCGGCACGCCGAAGCCGAACGCCAGGAACACCAGCAGCGCCGGCACACCACGGAAGAACTCGATGTAGCCGGTGGCGATCCAGCGGTAGGGCGGCACCGAGGACAGCCGCATCAACGCCAGGATCAGGCCAAGCACCAACCCGAAGGCGAAGCCCTTCACCGTGTAGAGGACGGTGTTGACCAGCGCCACCGACAGCACGTCCGGGAACAGCTGACGGGCCGCGTCCAGATCGAAGAAGCCGTGCTGGATGTCGCGCCAGTTGGCGGTGAAGGCCAGCAGCAGGACGACGATCACCAGCACGCCGTACTGCGTGCCGCGGATCGCCGTCCGTCGCTGGCGCCGGGTCAGCGCCACCGGATCAGCCCTTGCTCGTGGTGGTCGGCGTGGCCGAGGTCGCGTCGCCGGGCTGCCAGGACGGGCGCTTGCCGAACCACTTCTGGTACGCCTTGGCGTAGCTGCCGTCCGTGGTGGAGGCCTTGATCGCGTCGTTGAGCACCTTCAACAGCGCCGCGTTGCCCTTCTTCACGCCGAAGCCGTACTGCTCGTTGGTGTTGAACTCGGCGCTGACCTGCGTGTCCGGGTTCTTCTTGGCGTAGTCGTAGAGAATGCCGTTGTCGTTGATG
>DATJJB010000249.1:0-5299 GCA_035492655.1 Kutzneria sp.
CGTACTGGGAGGCGCCTCGACCATTGGCGGGATCGCACTCGGCTACCAGTTCGGCATCTCCGGCGCGTGGCTGGTGTTCACCATCGGCCTGGGCATCCTGGCGCTGTCGGCGTTCTTCGCCCGGCGCATCGTCCGGCTGCGCGTCTACACCGTGCCCGAGATGCTGGACCTGCGCTACGGCGGGTCGACCAGCATGGTGTCCGGGGTGGTGATGTGGGGCTACACGCTGATGCTGTCGGTGACCTCCACCATCGCCTACGCCACGGTCTTCGAGGTGCTGTTCGGCCTGCCCAAGGTGGGCGGCGTGGTCATCGGCGGCGTGATCGTGGTGCTGTACTCGGCGCTGGGCGGCATGTGGTCCATCACCATGACCGACATCGTGCAGTTCGTCGTGAAGACGGTCGGCATCCTGCTGATCCTGCTGCCGACGGCGCTGGTGGCGGTGGGCGGTTTCGGCGGCCTGCGCGCGCAGCTGCCGGCCGGCTTCTTCGACATCGGCTCGATCGGCACCGGCCGCATCGTCACCTACCTGCTGATCTACGTGTTCGGCCTGCTCATCGGCCAGGACATCTGGCAGCGCGTGTTCACCGCACGAACCCCGCGCGTGGCGACGGCCGGCGGTCTCACCTCGGGCCTGTACTGCGTCGTCTACGCCATCGCCGGCGCGCTGATCGGCAGCGCCGCCAAGGTGCTGTACCCGAACCTGCCCAAGCCGGACGCCGCCTTCGCCACCATCGTCACCGGCCTGCTGCCGGCCGGCCTGCGCGGCCTGGTGCTGGCCGCCGCGCTGGCGGCGATGATGTCGACCGCCTCGGGCGCGCTGATCGCCTGCTCGACCGTCGCCCAGAACGACATCCTCCGGAATCGACTCCTGCTGGGCGGCGGGGTCCGGGCGAACCGCATCGCCACCCTCGTGCTGGGGGTCGTGGTGATCTTGATTGCGATCATCGTGGACGACGTGGTAGCGGCCCTCACGGTGGCCTACAACCTGCTGGTCGGGGGCCTGTTGGTGGCGATCATCGGTGGCCTGCTGTGGAAGCGCGGAACCAGGGTCGGCGCCATGGCGTCCATGATCGCCGGCGCGGCCACCGTCATCGCGTGCATGCTGACTTTCGGCTTGCTGGCCGACGAGCCCATCTACTACGGCCTGCTCGCCGGCCTCGTCGTGTACGTGGCGGTCAGCCTGGCCACCCCGCGCACGGCGGCGTCCGTGCTGCGCACCTGGGAACAACGACTCGCTGGAGTGTCCGCATGACCCCGATCGGCCCGATCGACTCGTCCGTCGTCCCGCGCTTCGCCGGCCTGGCCACGTTCGCCCGGCTGCCCCGCATCGACCAGGTGAGCCGGGCCGACGTGGCCGTGGTCGGTGTCCCGTTCGACTCCGGCGTCTCCTACCGCCCGGGCGCGCGGTTCGGCCCGGCGGCGGTGCGCGAGGCGAGCCGCCTGCTGCGGCCGTATCACCCGGGCCTGGACGTGTCGCCGTTCGAGCGGGCACAGGTGGTGGACGCGGGCGACATCGCAGCCAACCCGATGGACATCCCGCAGGCCATCGACACGATCGAACGCGAGGCCGGCGAGCTGTTGGACAATGGCGCGCGGCTGGTCACCGTCGGCGGCGACCACACCATCGCCCTGCCGTTGCTGCGGGCCATGGCGCAGCGGCACGGACCGGTGGCGCTGCTGCACTTCGACGCTCATCTGGACACATGGGACTCCTACTTCGGTGCGTCCTACACGCACGGCACGCCGTTCCGACGGGCCGTCGAAGAAGGCGTGCTGGACACCTCGGCGCTGTGCCACGTCGGCATCCGCGGCCCGCTCTACAGCCGCGCCGACCTGACCAGCGACAAGGAGCTCGGCTTCGGCATCGTGACCTCGGCCGACGTCATGCGGCGCGGCGTGGACGAGGTGGTCGGCGGCCTGCGTGAGCGCATCGGCGACCGGCCGCTGTACGTGTCGGTCGACATCGACGTGCTGGATCCGGCCCACGCCCCCGGCACCGGCACCCCGGAGGCCGGCGGCATGACCAGCCGCGAGCTGCTGGAGATCCTGCGCGGTCTGGCCGGCGCCAACCTGGTGTCGGCCGACGTGGTCGAGGTCGCCCCGGCCTACGACCACGCGGAGATCACCTCGATCGCCGCCTCGCACGTGGCCTACGACCTGGTGTCACTGCTGGCGATGGGGGTGTCGGCGTGACGCGGCCAGATTTGCCTCGGACAGGAGCGGATCTCGTCGTCGAGACGTTGCGGGCGCTCGGCGCGGACACCGTGTTCGGCGAGCCGGGGCAGCACGCGCTCGCCCTGTTCGACGCGCTGCGCCGCGCCGACCTGCGCTATGTCGGCAACCGCACCGAGCCGTCGGCCGCGTTCGCCGCCGACGGGCACGCGCGGACCACCGGGCGGGTGACGCCGCTCGTCGTGTCGACCGGTCCTGGCGCATTGCTCACGTTGGCCGGCCTACATGAGGCAATCTCATCTTCTTCGCCGGTGCTGGGCATCAGCAGCCAGATCCCGTCCGACGGCCTTGGCGGCCGCCGTCGCGGCTACCTGCACGAACTTCCCGACCAGCAGGCAAGTTTCCGCGATGTGGTGAAATCCGTGCACGTGGTACGCACTTCGGCGCAGATCCCGGCCGCGCTGGCCGAGGCGTGGCGAATCGCTTCGACCGCGCCGACCGGCCCCGTATGGGTGGAAATTCCCCAGGACGTGCTGGCCTCGCCGACCGTGCAGCCACCGGTGGTCTCGGTCGACGCGGTGCCGAGAACCTTGCGGCCGCAAGCAGAACTGGTCGCGGAGGCGGCGAAACTGCTCGACGCGGCCGAGCGCCCGATGATCCTCGCCGGCGGCGGCGTGGTGCGGGCCGGCGCCCAGGAAGCGTTGCTGGCGCTGGCCGAACGCCTCGGCGCGCCCGTGGCCAGCACTTTCGGCGGTCGTGGCGCGTTCCCCTGGGAACATCCGCTGTCACTGCGGGCCTGGCTGGAGGACCGGCACACCACGGAGTTCCTGGCCTCGGCCGACGTGCTGCTGGTGGTCGGCTCCGGCCTCGGCGAACTGTCCACGAACTACGGCACGTTCCGCCCGGCGGGACGGGTCATCCAGGTCGAGGCCGACTCAGCCCGGCTGGCGGCGAACTACCCAGCATTGGGGATCCACGCCGACGCCCGGGAATTTCTGTCCGAAGTTGTCAAATACGTCACTGTCGTGGACCGGCCCGTGCCGGACACCGCCGGCCTGCTGGCCCGCGTCGAGGGCAGGCTGGCCGGGCAGTCGCTGACGTTAGAGCGCGACACTCTGGCCGCCATAAGGGAAGCGCTGCCGGACGACGCGCCCAGTTTCTGGGACATGACTATTCTCGGGTATTGGGCCTGGTCAGCCTGGGACCCGCGGCGCGGCGGCATGCACACCGCGCAGGGTTCCGGCGGTCTCGGCTGGGCGTTCCCGGCCGCCGTCGGCGCGGCCGCCGCGCTGCGCGGAAACCGGCCGGTGCTGGCCGTTTCCGGCGACGGCGGGGCGATGTACGGACTGGCCGAACTGGCGACGGCGGCCCAGCACAAGCTGCGCGTCACGTGGTTGATCGTGGATGATGGAGGCTATGGGATTCTCCGCGAGTACATGGACACCCCGTACGGCACCGAGCTGACCCGCCCGGACTTCGTGGCGTTGGCCAGGTCGTTCGGCGTGCCGGCGACCCTGAGCAGTCCGACCCGGCTAACGTCCGACATGATCAACTCGCTGGCGGTGGACGGCCCGAGCGTCGTCGTGCTGCCCGCGGTGCTCAAGATGTTCGCGCCGACCCACCAGGAGGTGCAATGGCGCACAACGTGATCAACGGCGAGCGACTGTCCGGTGTGGACGGACGCACGACCGACCTCGTCGACCCGACGACGGGCGAGGTCCGTGGAAGCGCTCCCATCTCTGGACCGTCCGATGTGGACGACGCGCTGCACGCCGCCGCCACGGCGTTCCGGTCCTGGCGGCGCAGCACACCCGGTGAGCGGGCCAACGCGCTGCTCGGACTGGCCGACGCCGTCGAGGACAACGCCAAGCTGCTGGCCGACGCCGAGTGCGCGGAGACCGGCAAGCAGTGGCACGTGCTGCTGGACGAGGAGATCCCGGCCTGCGTGGACGCCCTGCGCTTCTTCGCCGGCGCCGCGCGCAACCTCGACGGCAAGGCGGCCGGCGAGTACGCCACCGGGCTGACCTCGACGATCCGCCGCGAGCCGGTCGGCGTGTGCGCGCAGATCGCGCCGTGGAACTACCCGCTGCTGATGGCCGTCTGGAAGATCGCGCCGGCGGTCGCCGCCGGCAACACCACCGTCCTCAAGCCGGCCGAGACGACGCCGTCCAGCGCGGTGCTGCTGGCCGAGCTGGCTGGCGAGCACCTGCCGCCCGGCGTGGTCAACGTGCTCTGCGGCGACCGCGAGACCGGCCGGCTGCTGGTCGAGCACCCGACGCCGGCGCTGGTGTCCATCACCGGCTCGACCAGGGCCGGCATGCAGGTCGCGGCCAGCGCCGCGGCGACGTTGAAGCGGACCCATCTCGAACTGGGCGGGAACGCTCCCGTGCTGGTGTTCGACGACGTCGACGTGGCCGACACCGCCGAGAAGATCGTCGGCGCCGCGTTCTACAACGCCGGACAGGACTGCACCGCCGCCAGCCGCGTCCTGGTGCACACCGACGTGCACGACGAGCTCGTCGAGGCGCTGACCAAGGTCGCCTCCGCGCAGCGGACCGGCCGCGGCTCCCGCGAGGCCGCCGACTTCGGGCCGCTGAACAGCCAGGCTCAGCTGGACCGGGTCACCGGGCTGATCTCGCGACTGCCTTCCGGGGCCGTCGTGCACTGCGGCGGGCACCGGTTCGGCGACCGGGGGTTCTTCTTCGCCCCCACGGTCATCTCCGGGGTCGGTCAGGACGACGAGATCGTGCAGGAGGAGGTGTTCGCGCCGGTCATCACCGTGCAGGCGTTCCACTCCGAGGAGCAGGCCGTCGAGCTGGCCAACGGCGTGCCCTACGGCCTGGCGTCGTCGGTGTGGTCGGAGAACCACCGGCGGGTGCTGCGGATCAGCTCCGCCCTGGACTTCGGCTGCGTCTGGGTCAACACGCACGGGCCGCTGGTGTCCGAGATGCCGCACGGCGGCTTCAAGCAGTCCGGCCATGGCAAGGACCTGTCCGCCTACAGCCTCGACGACTACACCCGGGTGAAGCATGTGATGAGCGCCGTCTGACCGCTAGCAAACCGTACGTCCGTACTGTTAGCCTGCCGACATGACGGACGCCACAGCCCGCTTCGGCGGCTTCGC
>DATJJB010000250.1:0-11112 GCA_035492655.1 Kutzneria sp.
CCAGCGCGCCACCCGTCACCGCCGCCAGGCGGCCGAACGTCCGCCGAGATATCGAGCTGGACATGCTTCACCTCCAAGCCGGGCCCCGGCGGCGAGCCCGACCCTGCTTGTGGGAGCGCTTTCTCCGCAGGAGTACACGGATGTGCGTCACAGCCGCAAGAGGCCGGACGGGCCCGTGTGGCACACTCCGGACGGGAGGTTGGCTTTGGCAACTGATATCGCCGATGCCCGGACGGCCTGGATGGAGCCGGGGGCGTTCGAGGTGGCGCCGGGGGTGCACCGGATCCCGCTGCCGCTGCCCAACGACGGCCTGCGCGCGGTCAACGTGTACGCGATCGCGGACGGGGACGAGCTGGTGCTGGTCGACTCCGGCTGGGCGCTGGACGAGGCCCGTGACCGGCTGGAGCAGGCGCTGGCCAGCATCGGGCACGGGTTCGAGAGCGTCAGCCGGTTCCTGGTCACGCACGCGCATCGCGACCACTACACGCTCGGCATCACGCTGCGGCGGATGTTCGGCACGCGGGTGAGCCTGGGCATCGGGGAGCAGCCGACCCTGGACGCGGTGATCAACGGCCAGGTCGAGGGCCAGCTGGCCGATCTGGTGCGTTGGGGCGCGAAGGACATGGCCGACCGGATGCGTGAGGGCATGGCCAAGCGCGGCGGCCCGCAGCCGGACGGCTACGAGCTGCCGGACGAGTGGATCCGGGGCGTCACCGACATCAAGCTGGGCAGCCGCACGCTGCGGGCGCTGCCGACGCCGGGCCACACCGCCGGCCACGTGGTGTTCCTGGACGTGGAGTCGTCGCTGCTCTTCGCGGGCGACCACATCCTGCCGCACATCACGCCGTCCATCGGCTTCGAGCTGGTCCGCCAGGAGCTGCCGCTCGGCGACTACCTGGACTCGCTGCGGCTGGTCCGCGACCACCCGGACATGCGCCTGCTACCGGCGCACGGCCCGGTCGCGGAGTCGACCCACGTGCGGGTGGACGAGCTGCTGGACCACCACCGCAAGCGCCTGGACGAGACCGAGTTGGCGCTCGGCCCGGACGAGGCGACGGCGGCGGAGGTGGCGGGTCGGCTGGGCTGGACCCGGCACAACCGCAAGCTGTCCGAGATGGACTTCTTCAACAAGATGCTGGCCATCGGCGAGACCTCCGCCCACCTGGACGTGCTGGTCCGGGACGGACGCCTGCGCAAGTCCACAGTGGACGGAGTGACCCGCTACCTGGCTCCCTAGCCCTTCACGGCGCTGATCAGCACGGTGTGCCGAAGGCCGGCCGCTTCGTCCCGCAGCGGCCGGCCGTAGCCCTCGGCGGCGGCCGCGATTGGCGTGCTGGTGACCCGCCAGCCGTGGTCGGCCAGCCACCGCACCGGGTCGAACGTCTTGCTCGGCCACATCTCGAGGACGTCGAAACCGAAGTCCTCGGCCATCCGGGCCATCGGCCGCAGGTTCGCCAGCTCGCGGACGTCGATGTCGATGTGCTCGACGGCGAACCGGCTGCCCGGCGCGGCCAGCTCGTCGACCAGGGTGAACAGCCGCTCGACGGCGTCGTCGGGCAGGAACGGCAGCAGGCCCTCGGCCAGCCACGAACTCGGCGCCGCGCGGTCGAAACCGGCCCGCACCAACGCCGCCGGCCAGTCGTCGCGCAGATCGACATCGACGGGGCGGATCTCCGCCCGCGCCGCCACGCCGTGATCGGCGAGCACGTTCTGCTTGAACTGCAACACCTTCGGCACGTCCAGCTCGTACACGACGGCGTCGGCCGGCCAGTCCAGCCGGTAGCCGCGCACGTCCAGACCGGCCGCCAGCAGCACGGCCTGGCCGGTCTTCTCGGCGGCGAAGTACTCGTCGAAGAACCGGGACCGCACGCCGAGATAGTCGGCCATGTCCTGCCACGGCTCGGTCGCGTCGGCCGGCCGCACCGGCATCGCCGGCTCCGGCCGCGCCGCGGCGACGAACAGCTCGGCGCACGGATCCGACACCAGCGGTCGCGGACGATGGCTGTCGATCGCCCGCGCGGCCGCGACGGCCAGCGCGGTGATGCCGACGTCCGTGACGATGTCCCAATCGGCCTGGTGCGTCATCGGTGACCCCTCCCGACATCGCGTAGTCAGTTGCTCACGCACCGTATCACTTAGTAGGGCTAACCAACCTTGTGAGCGGGATCACCCGCCCGGAATCGACGAAAAACCTGCCCTTTTGGCCGTACTCGTACAATTCCGGGTATCGGCCGATCTGGGGAAGTCACATGCAGCTGCGCACGTCGACAATCGACGCCATTCCGCAGGACGACGTCACGGTGTCCACCTATCGGTTCACCGAACTCGGCCCGGTCGGCATCGGCGAGGTCGTGTTCACCGGCGAGCTCCGGCTGGAATGCGACGACGTCGGCGCCGGCTTTTACGCCCACCTGCCGTTGGCCGGCCGATACCGCTCGTGCCACCGCGGCCTGGACATGATCGGCGACCGCAGCGCCACGCCGCTGCAACGACCGGGGGCCTCCTTCGCCGGGCACTGGACGGCCGGTTACCGGGCGCTGTGCGTCCGGATGGAACCGGCGGTCGTCGAGGACGCGTGGACCCGCCTGGGCGGCTCCGGCCAGCCGGTCTTCAGTCAGGTCCTGAACACCGCCGACGGCTACGGCCGGACCTGGGCCGAGCTGCTGTTCTCGATCACCCGCCAGCTCGCCGCGCCGCGAAACCTGCTGGCCCAGCCGCTGGTCGCGGCCCCGCTGGCCGACAGCCTGGTCACGGCTTTCGTGCTCGCGACGACCCCCGAGATCCCCACCGCGCCGTCGCGACCGGTGTCGGTGCGGGCCGCCATCGACGTGATCGAGTCCGACCCGCGCTCGCCGCTGACCCTGTCGTTGCTGGCGACCCACTGCGGCGTCAGCCCGCGCGCCCTCCAGAAGGCGTTCCAGCAGCACGTCGGCATGTCCCCGATGGAGTACGTCCGCGACGTCCGGCTGCGCCGCGCGCACGAGGAACTGCGCGCCGCCGATCCGTTCGCCGACTCCGTGGCCGCGGTGGCCCGCCGTTGGGGCTTCGCCCACCTCGGCCGGTTCGCCGCCGCGCACGAGGCTCGATTCGGTCAGAAGCCGCTGCGGACGCTTCGCGGATAACCCTATTCGCTTACTGGACAGTTCCGCCTTTGTTGGCGAATTCGTCGCTAGCGTGTGAATTCGTGAGCAACGAACCCCTTGCCGACGTGCGCGACATGTACATGGCGCACAGCATGTTCCGTCGCGAGATCGGCCACGCCCCCGCGCTGATCCGCGGCGTCGAGCCCGGCGACGTCGAGCGTGCGGCGATTGTCGCCGACCATCTCGCGATCGTCGACAACAGCCTGCATCACCACCACACCGCCGAGGACCGGCACCTGTGGCCGCGGCTGGCCGAGCGCGCGGGCGCCGAGGCCGAGCCCGTGGTGCAGGTGATGGAGGCGCAGCACGGCGTGATCGACAAGCTGCTGGACGAGCTCCGCACCGGGCTGGCCGACTGGCGCGGCACCGCCGACCCGGCCCTCGGCACGTCGCTGGCCGACACGGCGACCGAGCTGCACGAACGGCTCGTCGAGCACCTGGCCACCGAGGAGGATCGGGCGCTGCCGCTGATCGAGCGGCACATCACCGCGGTCGAGTGGGGGCAGATGATCGCCGACGGGGCCGGCGACGTCGACCCGGCGCAGATCCCGCTGATCTTCGGCCTGATGGCCCACGACGCCGACCCGGACACCGTGCGGGACATCATCGCCCAGATGCCGCCCGAGGTCGGCGGCGTGCTCGGCGACCTGGCCACGAAGGCCTACGCGGACCACGTGCGCAAGGTCTACGGGGTGGCCCGATGACCGAGCTCATGTTCGGCGCCATGCTGGAGCAGAGCGCGGAGCGGCCGCAGGACGTGATCGGCCTGGCCGAGCTGATGGAGCAGATCGGGCTGGACGTCGTCTCGCTGTCCGATCACCCGTACTGGCCGGAACGGCTGGACACCGTCGCGCTGCTGTCGGCCATCGTGGCTCGGACCTCACGGATCACCGTGCTGCCCAACCTGATGAACCTGCCGCTGCGCCCGCCGGCCGGGCTGGCCCGGACCGCCGCGACGCTGGACATCCTCAGCGGCGGCCGGTTCGAGCTCGGCCTCGGCGCCGGCGCGCAGCAGATGTGGGAGTCGATCATCGCCGAGGGCGGCCCCGCCCGCACCGCCGGCGGGTCGATCGAGGCACTGGAAGAGGCCACCGAGCTGATCCGTGCACTGTGGACGTCCAAACAGGACGTGACGTTCAACGGGGAGCACTACCACCTCGGCGGCGCCAAGCCCGGACCGACGCCACGGCACGAGATCCCGATCTGGTTCGGCGCGTACCAGCCGAGGATGCTGCGGGCCACCGGCCGGCTGGCCGACGGCTGGATCCCCAGCTCGCCGTTCTTTCCGCCGGCCGCGCTCACCGACGCCAACCGCATCATCGACGAGGCCGCCGAGTCGAGCGGTCGTCCGCCGTCGGCCGTCCGGCGCGGCTACAACATCGACGGCGTGTTCGGCTCCGAGCCCGGCTTCCTGCGGGGTTCGGCCGGGCAGTGGGCCGAGCAGCTGGCCGAGCTCGTGGTGAACGAGCGGATCACCGCGTTCTTCCTGTACCGCGTCAACGACCCGGACGTGCTGCGCCGGTTCGCCGCCGAGGTCGCACCCGCTGTCCGCGATCTCGTGGCCTGACCAGCGACCAGACCGGCCCTGACCAGGGCCGGTCTTTTTCTCTGGCAAACTAGTTGATGGAGTCCATCAACTAGCGCTACGCTTCGGCCATGACACGGCGAACGGATGTGGAGGGTCTGGTAGCGGCCCTGTTCACGGTCAACGCGTCCATGACCAGGGCCTCGAAGCAGCGGCCCAAGGCCAGTGAGCTGCGCCTGCTCCAGGTCGTGGCCGCGCACGAGGGCAGCCGCCCCTCCGAGCTGGCCGAGCTGCTGGGCGTGGACCGGTCGCTGGTCACCAGGCAGCTGCGCGACCTGGAGGACGAGGGCAAGGTGACGGTCAGCCCGGATCCCCGCGACGGCCGGGCCTTCGTGGCCGAGCTGACCGAGCAGGGCCGTCAGCAGATCGACGAGCTGACCGAGTTCGGCATGCGCCGCTTCGAGAGCTTCGTCGCGGACTGGGACGAGGCGGAGATCCGCGAGCTCACCCGCCTGCTGTGGAAGTTCGAGACCACCAAGAACGCCGTTTCCGAGCGTGAGCAACAGGAACAGCAGCGGCCCGAGCGCGGCCGCCGACGTAGAGGGGGAACCAACTCATGAACACGGCCAAGGCCCGCGTCTTACTCATCTCGCTGCTCGACGCGGCGCTGGACATCGTGGTCCCGATCGCGGTCTACCTGGCCCTGCAGCCGCTGGGCGTGCCGCCGGTCCTGTCGCTGGCCGCCGGCGGCATCCTGATCGGCGGCAAGGCCGCGTTCGGCAAGCTCACCGACACGGGGGAGCGGGACACCGCCCTGCTGCTGACCTCGACGATCATCGCGCTGGCGGTGCTGTTCGGCCTCTACGCGGCCGGCGTGAACCCGGCGATCGCGATGGCCGCCGGCCTGGTCGTGCAGGGTGTCGGCGTGACGATCTCGATCGTGCGCCGGCGCAAGCTGGACGGCTTCGCCCTGCTGGTGCTGACCGAGCTCGCGCTCGGCATCGCGCTCAGCTTCGTCACCAGCGGCGACCCGCGCTTCCTGGTCGCCCGCCCCGCCTTCTACACCTTCGTCGCCGCGCTCTACGTCTTCGTGACCGTGTTCCGCGGCAAGGCCTTCATGTTCATCGCCAGCCGTCCGATGGCCGTCGCCGGCGACCCCAAGCGGGACATCGCCTACGACCGCGCGTGGCAGAACTCGGCCGAGTTCCGCCGCCTTGAGCGCATCGGCACCGCCGCCTTCGGCGTCGTGCTGCTGGCCGAGTCGGTGCTGCGGGTCGTGTTGGCCTTCCAGTTCAACGCCGACGAGGTGATGGCCTCCAGCCTCGTCTCGCAGCTCCCGGTGATCGGCCTGTTCGTGCTGTTCATCCTGGGGTTCAAGGTGATCCTCGTGCCCCGCCTGTCCAAACTCGTCGAGGCCGAGATGCCGGTGGACGCCGCCTAACCCCACTGGGGTCCCATGCCGGGATCCTCCTCGAAGACGAGCCAGGTGCGGGTGGCACGCACCCCCTTGATGCTCTGGATCTTCTCCAGCACCACCTCCCGCAGCGCCACGTTGTCCGGCGCGTGCACCAGCGCCAGCACGTCGAAGTCGCCGCCGACCAGGGCGAGATGCTCGATGTAGCGGATGCCGCGCAGCGCCTTGGCCACCGAGCGCCAGCTGTTCTGCTCGATCGTCAGCAGCACGTAGGCGCTGGTGCCGAGGCCGGCCCGGCGCGGCGAGATCTCCGCGCTGAACCCGGTGATCACCTGGTCGGCCAGCAGCCGGTCCAACCGCGCGTAGGCGCTCGTGCGCGAGATGTGCACGCGCTCGGCCAGCGTCCTGATCGACATCCGGCCGTCCCGGCGCAGCTCGGCCAGTATCGCGCGATCCACGTCGTCCAGTTCGGCGGCCGAACGTCCGGCCGGCCCGGGTGTGACGTCGGTCTCGATGGGCAAATGGCCCTCCAAACGGCCTCACAGCGGAAATCTGTCTCGGATCTTCCGCCAGTGTCGGACAAGGAGCTCAGAATGTCGAGAAAGCGCCTGCAAACGTCTGCCGAAGGAGGACCCCGGTGTCCCACCCCGCCACCGACCTGCTGCCCTCGGCCACCCCCGTCCGCTACCTCGCCGAGGACGGCACCACCGTCGACGGTCACGCCGGCTATACCCAGCCGAGCGTCGAGGAGCTGCGGGAAGCCCACCGCCGGATGGTGGTGGGACGCCGCTTCGATGCCCAGGCGACCGCCCTGACCAAGCAGGGCCGGCTCGCCGTATACCCGTCCAGCCGCGGCCAGGAGGCGTGCCAGATCGCCGCCGCCATGGTGCTGCGCGAGGACGACTGGCTGTTCCCGACCTACCGCGACAGCATGGCGATGGTCTCCCGGGGCATGGACCCGGTCGAGGTGCTCACGCTGCTGCGCGGTGACGCGCACTGCGGGTACGACCCCAATGCGGCCCGGGTCGCCCCGCAGTGCACTCCTCTTTCCACGCAGACGCTGCACGCCACCGGGCTGGCGTACGCGATGCGGCGCAACGGAACCGACCACGCGGTGCTGGCGCTGATCGGCGACGGCGCGACCAGCGAGGGCGACTTCCACGAGGCGCTGAACTTCGCCGCCGTGTTCGAGGCGCCGGTGGTCTTCCTGGTGCAGAACAACGGTTACGCCATCTCGGTGCCGCTCGAGAAGCAGAGCGCGGCGCCCTCGTTGGCGTACAAGGGAGTCGGCTACGGCGTGCGCTCCGAGCAGGTCGACGGCAACGACCCGGTGGCCATGCTCGCCGTGCTGCACAAGGCCTTCGAGCACGCCCGCGCCGGCAAGCCGTTCCTGGTCGAGGCCCACACGTACCGGATCGAGGCGCACACCAACGCCGACGACGCCACCCGCTACCGCGACAGCGGCGAGGTCGACCGCTGGCTGGACGCGGATCCGTTGGCCCGCCTGGAGAAGCACCTGCGGAACAGCGGCGCGCTGACCGACGATGACGTCGCCGCCGCGCAGGCCGAGGGCGAGCAGCTGGCCGCCGACCTGCGCAGCCGGATGAACGCCGAGCCGCACCTCGACCCGATGACCCTGTTCGACCACGTGTACGCCCGGCCCACCACGCAGCTCGTCGAGCAGCGCGACCTGCTGGCCACCGAGCTCAAGGCCCAGGAGGGCTGATGGCCGCCACCACCATGGCGCAGGCGCTCAACCGCGCCCTGCGCGACGCCATGACGGCCGACGAGCGGGTGCTCGTCTTCGGCGAGGACGTCGGCCAGCTCGGCGGCGTCTTCCGCATCACCGACGGCCTGACCAGGGACTTCGGCGAGCAGCGCTGCTTCGACACGCCGCTGGCCGAGTCCGGCATCGTCGGCTTCGCGCTGGGCATGGCCATGGGCGGCTTCAAGCCCGTGGTCGAGATGCAGTTCGACGCCTTCGCCTATCCGGCCTTCGAGCAGATCACCTCGCACGTGGCCAAGATGCGCAACCGGACCCGCGGGCACCTGACCGTGCCCATGGTCATCCGCGTGCCCTTCGCCGGCGGCATCGGCGGCGTCGAGCACCACTGCGACTCCAGCGAGGCGTACTACGTGCACACGCCGGGGCTCAAGGTGGTCACGCCGGCGACCGTCAACGACGCGTACACCTTGCTGCGCGAGGCCATCGACGACCCGGACCCCGTGATCTTCATGGAGCCGAAGAAGCTGTACTGGTCCAAGGAGGACATCGAGCTCCGGCACATCGACGAGCCGCTCGGGCACGCCGCGATCCGCCGGCACGGCAAGGACGCCACGCTGATCGCGTACGGGCCGTCCGTGCCGGTCGCCCTTCAAGCGGCCGCGGCCGCCGCCGAGGAGGGCATTGACCTCGAGGTGATCGACCTGCGTTCCCTGGTGCCGTTCGACGACGACACCGTGATGCGGTCGGTGCGGAGGACCGGGCGCTGCGTGGTCGTGCAGGAGGCGTCCGGCTTCGCCGGCTTCGGCGCCGAGATCGTCGCCCGGATCCAGGAGCGCTGCTTCCACTCGCTGGCCGCGCCGGTGATCCGTGTGTCCGGCTTCGACATCCCGTACCCGCCGCCCATGCTGGAGCACTCGCACCTGCCCAGCGTCGACCGCGTGCTGGATGCGGTCGACCGGCTCCAGTTCACCGACGAGCCCGACCACCGGTTCCTCACGGGGGCTCACTCATGACCGTGGAACAGCTGTTCCGGCTTCCCGATCTGGGGGAGGGGCTGACCGAGGCCGAGGTGCTCGGCTGGAAGGTGGCCGTCGGCGACACCGTGCACGTCGACCAGGTGGTGATCGAGGTCGAGACGGCCAAGGCCGCCGTCGAGGTGCCCGTGCCGTTCGAGGGCACCGTGCTCAAGCTGTACGCCGAGGCCGGTTCTGTCGTCTCGGTTGGCGAGCCGCTGATCGCGGTCGGCGCTGCGGCGGAAGCCGGCTCCGGCAACGTGCTCATCGGGTACGGCACCAAGGAAGACCAGCCGCGGACGCGTCGCCGCCGGGCCAAGGTCGCCACCGTGGCCCGGCCGGCCGAGCCCGCCGTCGCGCAGGCCCCCAAGGTGATCTCCCCGTTGGTGCGGAAGTTGGCCCGGGACAACGGGATCGACATCGCCACCATCACCCCGTCCGGCCCCGACGCAATCGTCCTGCGCAAGGACGTCGAGGCCGCCATCGCCAAGCCCGCCCCGGCCGTCGACGGCGAGCGCATCCCGCTCAAGGGCATGCGTCGCGCCATCGCCGACAAGCTTTCCCGCAGCCGCAGCGAGATTCCCGACGCCACCACCTGGGTCGACGTCGACGCCACCGGGCTGATGGACGCCCGCAAGGTCATCGGCGTCGGCGTGCTGGCCCTGATGGCCCGCATCTGCGTCGCCGGGCTGGCCCGCTATCCCGAGCTCAATTCCACTGTGGACACCGAGCGGCAGGAGATCGTCCGGCTGCGCTCGGTCAACCTCGGCTTCGCCGTCCAGTCCGACCGAGGCCTCGTCGTGCCCGTGGTTCGCGGCGCCGACCGTCTCACCACCCTCGAACTCGCCGCCGAGCTCACCCGCCTCACCGAGCTCGCCCGGGCCGGCTCCCTCGGCGTCGAGGACATGACCGGCGGCACCTTCACCCTCAACAACTACGGTGTCTTCGGCGTCGACGGCTCCACGCCCATCATCAACCACCCCGAGGCCGGCCTGCTCGGCGTCGGCCGCATCGTCGACAAACCCTGGGCGGTCGACGGCCAACTCGCCGTCCGCAAGGTCACCCAGCTCTCCTTCACCTTCGACCACCGCGTCTGCGACGGCGGCGTGGCCGGCGGATTCCTCCGCTACGTCGCCGACTGCGTGGAAAACCCGCTCACCCTGTTGAAGGGCCTCTAGCACGCTCGAATTCGCCACATGCGCTTCCTATGTGGCATCAGACGCCACATAGGAAGCGCATGTGGCGGTTTGCCGGCACGAAAAAGGCGGCGGGGACATCCCCGCCGCCTTGTGCCTTTTACGGACTATTGCCGGCCGAGCGGCCCGGGCGGGCCGTCGCCGCGGTCGCCGCGCTGGCCGGGGCCGCCACGGCCACGGCGGCGCAGGTAGCGCTCGAAATCGGCGGCGATGGCGTCGCCGCTGGTCTCGCTGAGCTGGTTGTCGGCGTCGGCGTCGCCACGCTCCTCAAGGGCGCGGACGTAGTTGCGCACGTCCTCGTCCTCCTCGGCCATCTCGGTGACCGTCTGCTCCCACTCCTCGGCCTGCTCGGGCAGCGCGCCCAGCGGCACCTCGATGTCCAGCGCCTCCTCGACGCGGTGCAGCAGCGCCAGCGTGGCCTTGGGGGCGGGCGGCTGCGAGACGTAGTGCGGCACGGCGGCCCAGAACGAGATCGCCGGCACGCCGGCCTGCACACACGCGTCCTGGAACACCCCGACGATGCCGGTCGCGCCCTCGTAGCGGGAGCTCTCCAGGCCGAACTTGGCCGCCGAGTTGGCGTCGTAGGCCATGCCGGTGACGGGCACGGGGCGGGTGTGCGGCGTGTCCATCAGCATGGCCCCGAGCGTCACGACGGTGGTCACGCCCAGCTGCTCGACGTAACCCATCAGCTCGGCGCAGAACTTGCGCCACCGCATGTTCGGCTCGATCCCGTGCACGAGCACCACGTCGACGGACGATCCCGGCGGGCGGCACACCGACAGCCGGGTGGTCGGCCAGTCGATCCGCCGCGTGATGCCCTCGACCATCCGGACCGTGGGTCGGGTGACCTGGAAGTCGTAGTAGTCGTCGGGGTCGAGTTCGGCGAGGGGAGTGGCGTCCCACGTCAGTTCGAGGTGCTCGATCGCGGTGCTGGCGGCATCGCCGGCGTCGTTCCACCCTTCGAAAGCGGCCACGAGGACGGGGTCGGTGAGCTGACGCTGCTCGGCCGAGGCGCCCTCTGGGTTCAGGTCCGGATCGGTCACCGGCCCAGCCTACGACCTGGGCCGCCGCCGACTCGTTCGGTGCACCTCATAA
>DATJJB010000251.1:0-8989 GCA_035492655.1 Kutzneria sp.
TTCGGCCGGGACGGGTTCGCCGGCACGCCGGTGCGTCGGATCGCGGCCGATGCCAAGGTGTCGGCGGCGTTGGTGGTGCACCACTTCGGGTCCAAGCAGGGCCTGATCGAGGCGTGCGATGCCCACGCCATGGCGGCGGCGCGGGGGTCCGAGGAGAACGGGGCGACGCTGAGCTATCTGGCCCGGGCGATGGTGGAGCGGCCGGCGGAGACGGCGGGGATGTTCGACGAGATGGTGGCGGTGACCGAGCGGACGCTGGCCGAGCGGGGCGCGCGGCCGGTCGATGATCCGAGGCTGCGGGCGGTGGTGCTGGTCTGTATGGAGCTGGGCGGGTTCGCGCTGCACAACCAGCTCGGCCGTCATCTCGGCGTCGACCCGTTCGGCCCGGACGGCCTGGAGCGGCTGGGCGCGGTGATCGCCGAGGTGCTGATGGGCGGCCTGTTCGAAGGGGGTGCGGAATGAAGGACGAGACCTGGCGTCGGCACGCCAACCCGTGGAGCGTGTGGACGCGGTTCGCGGCGATCCCGTTGCTGCTGCTGGCAATGTGGAGCCGGGACTGGATCGGCTGGTGGTCACTGGCCCCGCTGGCCGCGGTGGTGCTGTGGCTGGTCCTGAACCCGGGGGCGTTCCCGGCCGTGGACAATCCGACCAGCTGGTCGTCGCGAGGTATCTACGGCGAGCGGATCTGGTTGCAGCAGCGGGATTCCCTGGGTGCCGAGAACCGACGCGTCCTGCGGCTGCTGGTCATTCCCGGCGCGGCCGGCATCGTGCTGGTGGCGTGGGGCCTGATCGCACTGGACGTCTGGCCGACGGTGTTCGGGGCGACGCTGGTGGTGCTGGCGCAGCTGTGGCGTATCGACCGCTTGGCCCGCGTGTACGACGACACGGTATAGCCTGCTGTACCCGGACTTCGGGTGCGCGTGGGAATGACCGCCGGGCCCCGCACTGGTGTGCTCTCCCGGTGACGATCACCGAGAACATCCGCCGCCGGCCGCTGATCTGGTTCTTCGCGCTGGCCAACCTGCTCAGCTGGGCGGCCTGGACGCCGTACATACTGTCCGAGAACGGCCTGGGGCTGCTGCACTTCCGCTTCCCGGAGCTGCTCGGCACCAGCCAGTTCGCGGGCGTGCTGCCGGGCGCGTACCTAGGCCCGATCTTCTCCGCCTACGTGGTCACCAGAGTGGCCGACGGCCGGCCGGGGCTGCGCCGCTGGGTCGGCCGGCTGGCCAACTGGCGGGTCAATTGGCGTTGGTACGTGGGCGTTGTCGTCGCGGTGCCGGCGGTGCTGACCGTGGCCTCGGTCGCGCTGACCGACCAGGGGCCGATGCTGCCGGCGCTGGCCACGTTGATCGCGTACGTGCCCGGCCTGGTGTTGCAGATGGTCACCACCGGTCTGGCCGAGGAGCCCGGCTGGCGCGACTTCGCGTTGCCCCGCCTGCAGGAGCGGTTCGGGCCGCTCGGCGGCACGCTGGTCCTCGGCCCGCTGTGGGGCGTGTGGCACCTGCCGCTGTTCTTCTCCGACTGGGGCAACTGGCCGCACTGGACCTGGCTCACGCCGATCGAGTTCGTGGCCACCTGCGTCACCTTCAGCATCATCATGACGTGGGTGTTCAACCGCTCCGGGGAGAGCCTGCCGATCGCGATGCTGTTGCACACCAGCGTGAACAACTTCCTCTCCATCGCCTGGTCGGAGATGTTCCCGACGCTGCCGATCCAGGCCACCTCGAACGCCTTCCTGCTCGGCTCGGCCACCATCGCCATCGTGCTGCTGGCGGTGACCCGCGGCCGGCTGGGCTATCGCGCGCCGGTCGTCGCCCTGAGGTAGCGCAACACCGCGGTGACGCGCCGATCGGCACTGTCGGTCGGCGCGAGATCCAATTTGGCGAAGATGCTGCGAATGTGCTTGTGCACGGCCCCATCCGTGACCACCAGCCGCGCGGCGATGGCGCTGTTGCCCAACCCCTCGGCCATCAGCGCCAGCACGTCCCGCTCGCGGGCACTGAGCCGGGCCAGCCTGGTGTCCGGACGAACCATCAGCTGCGCCACGACTTCCGGGTCGATCGCCGTGCCGCCGCCGGCCACCCGCCGCAGTGCGTCGAGGAATTCCTCCACCCGACCCACGCGTTCCTTGAGCAGGTAGCCCAGCCGCGCGCCGCCCGTGGTGAACAGGTCGGTGGCGAAGGCCTGCTCCACGTACGCCGACAACACCAACACGGCCAGTCCGGGCTGCCGGCGACGCGCCTCGACCGCCGCCACGATGCCCTCGTCGGTGTGGGTCGGCGGCATGCGAACGTCCACAATGGCCACATCGGGCACGTGCTCGTCCACCGCGGCAAGGAAGTCCGCTGCGTTGGCTGCGGTCGCCACCACGTCAAGGCCCTCGGCCTTGAGCAGCAGGGCCAATCCCTCGCGCAGCAGCGAGTCGTCTTCGGCGATCACAATCCGCATGGCAGGCTCACAGTCACCACGGTCGGTCCCCCAACAGGGCTGGTCAGCGTGAAGTCGCCGTCGTGCGCCTCGACGCGGCGGCGGATGCCCGACAGCCCGGAGCCGCCCTGCTCACCAGCCCCGCCGGCGCCGTCGTCGGTGATCTCCACGAACAGGCGGTCATCCTTGCGGCGCAAGAATACCGACGCAGCCGACGCCTGACTGTGTCGGGCAACGTTGGTCAATGCCTCGGCCACCACGAAGTACGCCGTCGCCTCCACGGACGCCGCACAGCGGTCGGGCAGCTCGGCGTCAAGACGGCAGGGCACCGGACAGGCAGCGGCCAGCGCGGTCAGGGCATCCGGCAGGCTGCGGTCGGCGAGCACCGGCGGCAGGATGCTGCGCACGACTCCACGCAGCTCGGCCAGCGCCTGCTCGGCGGCGTCCTGCGCACGGTCGAGGATTTCCTTACTGGCCAACGGATCCCTCGTCAACGCGCGCTGCGCGGCCCCGATCAGCACGGTCACCGCGACCAGCCGGTTCTGCGTGCCGTCGTGCAGTGACCGCTCGATCCGCCGCAGTTCGGCCGCATGCGCGTCCAAGGCGGCCGCGCGGGTCGCCGTCAGCTGGGCAACGCGCAGCGCCAGGTCGGGTTCGTGATCCGCGGACAGCAGACGGATTCCCGGCCACGACTGCCAGCGTGCCATCGGCGGCAGCAGCACGAACATCAGCACCAGGGCCGCCAAGCCGGTGAGACAGGCCAAGAACGCGCTGCCCCAGCTCGTCACCATGAAGAACCCCTGCGCCGGCTGGGCAGCCGCCGCCGGCACGAACTGCCACCACAGCGGCAAAGAGGCGTCGTGCAGGACGTCGACCGGCAGCGTCAGCGCGGCGGCCCCGAGCACGAACCCGACGGTGGCGTGGCAGACCAGCCAGCCGAGTTCGCGCCGCAGCGGCACCGGCCCGATGATCTCCCGACCGCGTCGGGACAGCCGGGCCCGCTCTCGCTCGGCCACCGCGTGGACGATGCGCAGCGCCTCCGGTAGCAGCAGGAAACCGACGCCGACCAGGCACAACGCGGCACTGGCCAGCAGCCAGACCAGCGCCACCAGGGCCAGCAGCGCGGTGCCGAGGCCGCCGGCGAGGTGTTCGAGCGCGTCCAGTACCGCACGGGCCGATCGGGTGGGCATGCCCCGGACGATAAGCCACCCGCGGCGGCCGGGGCCACGCCGAACGGCCGGAAGTACAGCCTGCTGTACCTCGAAGTCTCCCGCTGACGGGATCGATCGCGGTCCGCCGGCGGCCTAGGTTCGAGACATGACCACCACACGCATCATCCTCTGGGTCCTGCTCCTGATCAGCGCCGTCGGCAACGTCGTGATGTCCGCGTCCGGCCTGCACGTGCTCATCGGCATCGGCTTCGGACTGCTCACCCTGGGCTTCGCCACGGCGCTGGTCGTGGATCACCGCCGCCGCCGGGCGTGATGATCACGGCAGCCGCACGCCGGCGAGCTGGGTGGCCTGCACGACCAGCCGCCCGGTGCTGTCCCACACGTCACAGGCCTGATCGACCCACGGACTGTCGATCAGCCGGGCTTTGCTCACCACCCGCAACGGCCCGGGCGCCGGCAGGGCCCGTACGTACGCGGTGAGCTCCAGGGTGGGCACCCAGCCGGTAGTGGCGATGTCGAAGGTGGCGGGCGGAAAGGCATCCACCGCGTACAGCAGGGAAATCGGGTCGAACGCCACGCCGTCGGGCAGGGCCAGCCAGCCCCGGATCTCACCACGGCCGCTCGGCGTGCCGGCGAAACCCTGGTAGCTGTCGGGATCAAGGCGCACGTCGGCCTCGGCCATCATCGCCGCCGGCTGGCCGCCCGGGGTGACCGGGGGCAGCCGGATCGCCGCCGCGGGATCGGTCATGGCCGGGTCGGGCAGGCCGCCCTGCCAGGCCGGCCCGGAGTTCGGCGCGAGAGTGCCCAGGGTGAAGGTGGCCTCCACGCACGGTTTTTCGTCGACCAGCAGCCGACCGCGCAGCTGGCTGGTCGACCGGCCGGCGCGCAGCGCCTCGACCTCGATCCGCGCCGGCCCGGGCTCGGGCGAGCGCAGGAAGTGCGCGCTGGCCGCGAGCACGTGCGGGTGCGCGCTCAGCTCGGTCACGGCCCGGCCGATCATGGCCAGCAGGTAGCCGCCGTTGGGGTGGCCGACGATCGTCCATCGTGGACTGATGTCGGCCTTGAACTCAGCCGGGGCCATGGCCGTAACGGCGGTCACATCGGCAAAGGTGGTCACGAGTCGATCCCTTCGGCGGCCCGCTTGCGGGCCCGCGACGCCCGGAGGTTGGCCGGGTTGCCGCAGGTCCGCACGCTGTGCCAGACGCCGTTGTTGTTGCGGGTGTGGTCGTAGAACGTGGCTACGCAGTGCGGATTGCGGCACGTCTTGAGCCGGCGCCAGGTCCCGTTCTCCTGGGCCAGAAAGCATTCGGCCAGCGCGGCGGAGGCGATCCAGCGCCAGCCGTCGCCGGTCGGCCGCAATGCGAAGGACGGCCCGGGAGCCACCTCGACGGCCGCCGTGCCGGCCAGACCGTCCACAGTGGTCTCGCCGATGACCAGGGCGCGCAGCTGATCGCGTAGCGCCAACAGCGGCTCGAGGTCGGCAGCGGCCAGTCGCGGGCCGGCCAGCGGGCCGCGGTGCTCGGCCAGCGCCGACACCGCGCCGGCCAGCCACTTCCGGGCCGAGGCCAGGTCGCCCAGCAGCTCGTCGTGCCGGTGCCGGGGCTCGGGCAGGCCGTCCGAGCAGGTGTTCAGCAGGTCCTGCACGAACCCGAGGCCGCCGGGCGCCGGGACCAGGCCCTCGATGCGTTCGGTGGCGGCCCACCGCGTGGTGCTCATGCTCCTCCTCAGCGGTACAGCGTCGATGCACCATTCCACAGCGCCCCGGCGTTCAGCCGGGACGGGTGGCGTTCGAGCATGGCGTGGAAGAAGCCCTCGGCGGTGTCGTGCACGGCCAGCAGCTCCCGAGCGTCGTGCAGGTATCGCCGCGTCTCGGCGATCGTCCGGCCGGCGTCGTCGTCGAGGGCGGAGTCCTTGTGCCCGGCCGTGATGTGCCGCGCGCCCAGCTGCTCGACCTGGTCGATCGCGGCCAGCCACGCCTCCAGCCCGCCGTCGGCCGACTCGGCCAGGTACTGGTGCACACCGTTGTAGATCACGTCCCCGGCCACGACCAGGGCCAGGTCGGGCACGTGCAGCACGGACGTGTCGTCGGTGTCGGTGTGGCCGACCTCGACGATCACCAGGTCGTGCCCCTCCAGCTGGAACCGGTTGTCCGGCACGGTCTCGGCCAGCACCGGGCTGTCCGGGATCTGGCCGGGAAACAGCTTGTCCCAGAAGCCGGCCCGGAAGTCGGGATCGGCGTGCACGCGCATCTGGGCGATGGTGCCGGCGGACGCGACGACCCGGACGCCGGGAAAGCGCTTGCTCAGCGGGCCGGCGCCGAACCAGTGGTCGCCGTGGCCGTGCGTGGCGAAGATGTGGGTGAGCCGCTTGCCGCTGCGCTCGATCCAGTCGCCGACCGCCTCGGTCTGCTCGCTGGTCAGCGGTGGGTCGACCAGCACGGCGTCCTCGGCGCCGTGGATCAGGGTGCTGGTGATCGGCGAGAACATCCGGCGGTCGCCGTTGGGCACCAGCGCGGTGATGTTCTGCGGGATCGGTTCGGAGATCAGGACTTCGTAGTCGAGGGACATGACGTGCTCCTCAGAGGTGCTCGGCGAACCAGGCCACGGCGGCGTCGCGGGCGGCGACGAAACCGGCGGTGTCCTGGCCGGGACGCAGGTACGGGGTGAAGTGGCCGCCGTCGATCAGCACCAGCTTCTTGGGCTCCAACGCGTCCTCGTAGGCGGCTAGCGCGAGGTCGGTCGGCGTCAGCTCGTCCTGCCGGGCCACGATCATCAGCAGCGGCTTGGGCGAGACCCGGCGGATGAACGTGCCCGGCTCGTAGCCGCGGGACCAGTCCAGCGAGCGCAGGGTGATCTCGTTGACCCAGCCGGCCGCCTTGACCTCGGGCGAGTCGTAGAAGTCGATCGCCTCGGCCGACCGGAAGGCCGCCGGCCGCGTCGGATCGCCGCTGGTGACCGGCAGGACGGCCGGCGCGGCGCCGGCCAGCGTGGCCACGCGGTCGCGGTCGATCGCCGCCAGCAGCCCCGTCACCTGCTCCGGGGTGGAGCGCCGCAGCGAGCCCTGATGGCTGCTGACCGCCGGCACCTGGGCGACGACCGCGGCGACCCGGTCGTCCAGCGCGCCGACCACGATGGCGTGACCGCCGCTGTAACTGGTGCCCCAGACCCCGATCCGCGCCGGGTCGACCTCGGGCCGGCCGCGCAGGAACGTCACCGCGGTGCGCATGTCCTCGACCTGCCGCCACGGGTCGAGGTCGTGCCGGGGCAGGCCGTCGCTGGCGCCCCAGGTCCGGTGGTCGTACAGCAACACCGCGAAGCCGGCGTCGGCGAACGCCTCGGCCAGCGGCTCGAGGTAGGCCTCCTTCACGCCGGCGAAGCCGTGGGTCATGACGATCCCGGGCGCCGGGCCGTCGCCGGCCGGGCGGTAGAGCCAGCCGCGCAGGGTGATGTCGTCGCGGACGTCGAACTCGACGTCGGCCCGCAGTGCCGTGGTCATGACACTAGCGTAAGCAGTTAGCTAGTGTCATCGCAAGGCCGGTTGACGAGCCCCGGCCGCGCTCGTACATTGACTCGCTGGTGTAAACGTTTTCATCCCGCCGCCGCGCCATCGATGGACCCAAGTGGAAGGTGCGGGCCGTGCCCAGAACGAGACTCCTCGCCGCCGTGACGGCGGCGCTGGTCGCCGCCACCTTGGCGGCGGCGCCGGCTTCGGCGGCGGACACGTTGCTGTCACAGGGAAAACCCGTTGTCGCCTCCTCGTCCGGCGGCTGCTGCCAGCCGGCCAACGCGGTCGACGGCAACACCACCACCCGGTGGGCCAGCGCGGCGAACGTCGACCCGTCCTGGCTCTACGTCGACCTCGGCGCCGCCTACGCCGTGCACGAGGTGAAACTCACCTGGGACGCCTCGTGCGCCAAGGCGTACCGGATCGAGGTCTCCCCCGACACGACCAACTGGACGGCGATCTACACCACCACGGCCGGCAAGGGCGGCGTGGAGGACCTGACCGGCCTGTCCGGAACCGGCCGCTACGTCCGGGTCTACGGCACCCAACGCTGCCGGACCGATGCCAGCAAGGGCTATTCGCTGGACGAGTTCCAGGTGTACGGCACCGGCGGCGACACCACTGCCCCGACCGCGCCGGGCACGCCGACCCTGGTGAGCAGCACGTCCAGCAGCGTCACCATCCAGTGGCCGGCGGCCACGGACAACGTCGGCGTCGTCGGGTACGACGTCTACCACGACGGCCAACTGTGCGCGCAGGTCACCACGCTCACCGGCACCTGTAGCGGCTTGAGCCCCAGCACCAATTACGGCTTCTACGTCAACGCCCGTGACGCCGCCGGCAACGTCTCGCAGCCCAGCCCCACGCTGTCGGTCACCACGCCGCCGTCCGACGACCACACGCCGCCGTCCGCGCCGACCGACGTGCACACCACTTCGGTGACCAGCACCAGCATCGGCCTGGCCTGGACCGCTTCCACGGACAACGTCGGCGTCACCGGCTACACGGTGTACAACGTCGTCAACGGCTCGCCGGTGGCGATCGGCTCGTCCAGCGGCGCCACGCCCAGCGCGCAGCTGAGCGCGTTGAGCCCCAACACGACCTACCACCTCCAGGTCACCGCGACGGATGCGAACAAGAACGCCAGCGACCCGTCGGCCGTGCTGGACGTGACCACCACCAACGGTTCCTGCACGCAGCCGGTCTGCACCGTCACCCAGGTCGGCGCCAGCGACGACGTGGTGTGGGGTCTGGTCACGCTGCCCGACGGCACGATCCTGTTCAACGAGCGGGATGTGCACGACATCGTGCACCTGAACCCCAAGACCGGGGCCAAGAAGGTCATCGGCACCGTGCCCAACGTGCAGAGCACCGACGGCGAGGGCGGCCTGACCGGGCTGGAGATCAACCCGGTCAGCTTCTCGACCGACCACTGGCTCTACATCATGCACACTTCCCCGTCGGACAACCGGATCGTGCGCATCAAGTACGACCCGACGGCCGACAGTCTGCAGACCTCGACCGAGCAGATCCTGCTCTCCGGCATCGCCCGCAACAAGTTCCACAACGGCGGCCGGCTGCGGTTCAGCCCCGACGGCAAGTACCTCTACGCCGGCACCGGCGACGCCCAGAACGGCGACAACGCGCAGAACACCAGCAGCCCCAACGGAAAGGTGCTGCGCATCAACCCGGACGGCAGCATCCCGGCGGACAACCCGTTCCACAACGCCGTGTGGAGCTATGGGCACCGCAACGTGCAGGGGCTGGCGTTCGACTCGCAGGGCCGGCTGTGGGAGCAGGAGTTCGGCAACAGCATCATGGACGAGACCAACCTGATCACCAAGGGCGGCAACTACGGTTGGCCTTCCTGTGAGGGAACCTCAGGT
>DATJJB010000252.1:0-3842 GCA_035492655.1 Kutzneria sp.
ACCGATGACGAACAGGCCGGGGACCGTGCTCTGGAGGTCGTAGTCGACCCACAGGCCGCCCATGGTGTAGTGGATCGCCGGGTAGATCCGCATCGGCACCTGGTACGGGTCCTCGGCGGTGATCCGCTGGTACATGTCGAAGAGGTTGCCGTAGCGGGCCTCGATCGCCGGCCGGCCGAGGCGTTCGATCGCGTCGGCGAAGTCCAGGTAGACGCCGAGCCCGCCCGGACCGACCCCGTAGCCGGCGTCGCACATGTTCTTGGCCGCCCGGGAGGCGATGTCCCGCGGCACCAGGTTGCCGAAGCTCGGATACTGGCGTTCGAGGTAGTAGTCCCGCTCGTCCTCGGGGATGTCCCGTGGCGGGCGGGTGTCGGCCTGCCGTTTCGGCACCCAGATCCGGCCGTCGTTGCGCAGCGACTCGCTCATCAGCGTCAGCTTGGACTGGTGCTCGCCGGAGCGTGGGATGCAGGTGGGGTGGATCTGGGTGAAGCAGGGATTGGCGAAGTAGGCGCCGCGTTTGTGGGCCCGCCAGATCGCGGTCGCGTTGGAGCCCTTGGCATTCGTGGACAGGTAGAACACGTTCCCGTAGCCGCCGGTGGCCAGCACCACGGCGTCGGCCAGGTGGGTGCTGATCTCGCCGGTGATCAGGTCGCGGGCCACGATGCCACGGGCCTTGCCGTCGACGACGATCAGGTCGAGCATCTCGGTGCGGGCGTGCAGCTCCACGTTGCCGGCGTCGATCTGCCGCGAGAGTGCCTGGTAGGCCCCGATCATCAGCTGCTGGCCGGTCTGGCCGCGGGCGTAGAACGTGCGCTGCACCTGCACGCCGCCGAACGACCGCGTGTCCAGCAGGCCGCCGTACTCCCGGGCGAACGGCACGCCCTGGGCCACGGCCTGGTCGATGATCTGGCCGGACACCTGGGCCAGTCGGTACACATTGGACTCACGCGACCGGAAGTCGCCGCCCTTCACCGTGTCGTAGAACAGCCGATAGGCGGAGTCGCCGTCGTTGCGGTAGTTCTTGGCCGCGTTGATGCCGCCCTGCGCCGCCACCGAGTGGGCCCGCCGCGGGGAGTCCTGGAAGCAGAACTGCACCACGTGATAGCCCTGCTCGGCCAGTGTCGCGCCGGCCGAGCCGCCGGCCAGCCCGGTGCCCACGACGATGACCCGGCGCTTGCGGCGGTTGGCCGGGTTGACCAGCTTGGCGGTGAACTTCCTTTCGTCCCAACGCTTCTCCAGCGGGACATCCGGCGTCGCACGGTCGGCGATCGGACTGCCTTCGACGTACATGTCAGTGCACCAATCCCGTCATGACCGCGATCGGCACGACCGCGAAGCCGGCCGTGGTGATGATCGCCATCGCGCTGCCGAAGACCTTCAACGCCCGCTCGCGGCGCGCGCTCGTGACGCCGAGCGTGCGGGCGGCGCTGGCGATGCCGTGGTTGATGTGCAGGCCGAGCATGGCCAGCGCGACCAGGTAGATCACGTTGACCCACCAGACCTGGAAGTCGGCCACGAGGTTGTGGTACGGATCGCCGGCCACGAAGTCCGGGTTCACCTGGCCCACGGTCAGGTCGAGGATGTGCCAGACGATGAACACCGCCAGCGTGGCCCCACCCCAGCGCATCGTGTGCACGGCGAAGGTGGCCCGGACCGGGCGGCGATGGGCGTAGCGCACCGGGCGGGCCCGGTGGTCGCGGCGGACCAGTTGCACGGTCGCGGTGATGTGCAGCACCACTGCCACGATCAGGCCTGCTCGCATGATCCACAGGAACCACTCGTAGTGCAGCACCGGCTCGCCGATGGTGCGCAGCCAGTGCGCGTACGCGTTGAGGTCTCCCGCACCGAAGAAGGTCTTGAGGTTGCCGACCATGTGCGCGAACACGAACCCGAGCAGGGCCGCGCCCGTCACCGCCATGACGATCTTCTTGCCGATCGTCGAGTCCCAGAACTGCCGGGCGGCCGGCCGCCGTTTCTGCCGGACGGGCCGCTGCGCCGCTTCGATGACCACCTCAGGGACGCTAGGCCGCCCGTTTCCAGAGGTCAAAGACATCATGACTACCGTATCGATAGTGACCAGCTATCATCGGTCCATGCAGTTCCAGCAGCTCGCGTACTTCGTCGCGGTCGCCGAGCACCGGCACTTCACCCGGGCCGCCGAGCACGTGCGGGTGGCGCAACCCTCGCTGTCGCAACAGATCCGGGCCCTCGAACACGACATCGGCGCGCCGCTGTTCCACCGGATCCGGGGCAACGTGACCCTCACCGAGGCCGGCGAGACCCTGCTGCCGATCGCGCGGCGCATCCTCGCCGAGATCGACGGCGCGCGGCAGGCCATCCGCGAGCTCGACGAGCTCGAACGCGGCCGGGTTCGCCTCGGCGCACCGCCCAGCCTCTGCACCGGTCTGCTGCCGGCGATCCTGTCCGCGTTCCGCCGGCGCTATCCCGGAGTCCAGTTGGAGCTACACGAAAGCGGCTCCGGCGACCTGCGCCAGCGGCTCGCCGAGGGCGCACTCGACCTGGCCCTGCTGGCCGGCCCCCGCCACCCCGGCGACCACCAGCTGTCCACCACCGAGCTCCTGCTGGAGGAGCTCGTCCTCATCTCCGCCGGCGACGCCCTGGACCCGCCCGGCTACCGACTCGCCGTCAAGGAACTCGTCGACGTGCCGCTCGTCATGTTCCGGCGCGGCTACGACGTGCGGGACGTCACCGTCAACGCCTGCCGGGCCGCCGGCTTCGAGCCCTCGTTCGCCATCGAGGGCGGCGAGATGGACGCCGTCCTCGAACTCGTCCGCGCCGGCGTCGGGGCCGCGGTCGTGCCCAGCACCGTCGTCGGCGGCCGCTTCCGCATCACCCGCTTCGCCCCCGACGCCGGCATGACCCGCATCGTCCAACTCGCCTCCCGCAAGGACGTGGACCCCACCCGCGCCGTACGGGCCCTGCGCTCCGCCATCCTCGCCTTCATCGCCGACCCCGCCCGCCGCTCCGAACTCCCGGTCGGCACCGAGCCTCTGGTCGACTTCGCCGCACTAGGCTTGGCGTAGCACCGGTTTCCCGGTGCGGGCGAGTTCCTCCAACAGGTCGGCGGCCTCGGCTGGCGCGTCGTGGCGGCTCAGGTCGTCGGCGATGCGGGCGGCGGCGGTGGCATACCGGGGGTGGGTAAGCACGGAGAGGACGGCCTGGCGCAAGACGTCGGGGCTGGGGGCGTCGGTGGCGAGCCGGATTCCGGTGCCGGACCAGGCGACGCGGGCGGCGATGTCGGGCTTCTCTTCGGTGACGCCGGCGACCACCATGGGAACACCATGCTTGAGAGCCATCTGCACGCCGCCGTAGCCGCCGTTGGTCACGAAGACGTTGGTGTGCGGCATGATGGCGGCCAGTGGGACGAACTGTTCGATGTGGACGTTCGACGGAAGGGTCGCCGGCGCAACGAAGTCGGCACCGCCGGTGGCGATGATGGCGGTGACGTCGGTGCCGGCGAAGGCTTCCACCGCAGCGCCGATGAGGTTGGACCGGGCGTTGGCGACGGTGCTCAAGGCGACGAGCACGACCGGCGGGCCGTCGTGCAGCAGCGGCCACCACGCGGGCGGTGAGTACGAAGGCGGATCCGGGGTCAAAGCGCCGATGAAGTGCACCTGCGGCGGCAGATCGCGGCGGGGGAACTCGAAAGACGCGGCGGTGTCCATGAGGAACAGCCACGGCGACATGAATTCGTCGAACACGGCGTAGTTGCGGCGCGGCAGGCCGAGGGACTGCCTGATGTCGTCGAGATGCCGGGCGGGCCGCCGGAACAAGAGGCGGCGCTGCAAGGTCGTGAGTGCCCGATCGCGCAGTCGAGGGCC
>DATJJB010000253.1:0-29164 GCA_035492655.1 Kutzneria sp.
CCGGTCACGCCGGAATCCGTGTGGACAACAGGCTTTTCCCGCGCGGACTTCGACCGCGCCCGGGCCACCTTGGCCGCCGGGCCGGCCGTACTGCGGGACTACACCAAGTCCATGAAGCACTACTGGGATGAGGCCGCGTTCATTCCCGACCTGGCCGACGCCGATGCGGCCTGGGCGGTTGCCGCCCGCTTCCTAGAACTCCGCGACGAAGAACGGACCGGCGGCTTCGTGCTGCGGCGCTTCGAGGACTTCGTCGGCCCCGAGCTGCGCACGTGGTGGGTCGACGGCGAGTGCCGGATCATCGGCCCGCATCCCGACCTGCCGGCCGAAACCGTTGTCCCGCAACCGGATCTCGCAGCCATCCAGCCACTGGTTGCCGAGCTGGCGCTGCCGTTCGTCACGGTGGACGTCGTGCGGCGGGCCGACGGCGGGTGGCGGGTGGTGGAGCTGGGCGACGGCCAGGTCAGTGACCGGCCGGCGGCGGTTTCGCCGGAGGCGCTGGTGGAGATGCTGTTCAGCTGACGCGATGGATGCGGCTGATGTTCTCGGCCAGCAGGTCGTCGTGGGTGATGGCGAAGTCGCCGTTGGGGAGCGGCCCGTGGAAGACGTCGCCGATGACGGCGTCGGGCAGGAACTGGCGGAGTTTGTGGCGCATACCGGGGGAGTAGTCGACGGCCCAGCCCCAGTCGGGGCCGCCGGCGTCGGTGCTGAAGGCGACGCGGTGATCAACCTGGACGGGCTCGCCGAGCGAGGGAACGCCGCCGGTATGGCAGTCGAGGGCGGGGGCGACGAGCAGGTCAGGGTCGGTGGGGGAGTACCAGAGCAGCAAGGGCTTGGCCCGCTGCGCCTCGGCGTTGTCGAAGCAGCACAGCAACATCGCGTGCCGCGGGTAGTGGTCGGCGTAGAAGGCCAGCAGATCGGGGTCGAAGTGGGGGCGTTTGTGCGGCGGGACCTGGTGCAGCGCGGACGGCAGCAGAGTGGTGTCGGAGGCCAGCACCATGGTGTAGATGTCGTGCTCGAACACCTGGACGTCGACTTCAGCGCTCATGTACGCGATCGTGCCGCCGGCGGCGGGCTCGCAGGCCCGGCCGATGCGGTCGAGGAAATCGACGTCGCGGCCTACGGACACCAGGTTGCCGGGCGTCAGGCCGACGGCGGGCAGGTGCAGCAGCATGGCGTTGGGGCCGGCGGCCAGGTTGACGGCGGTGTTCTGGTACCCGAGCACATGTAAGACCCCAAACGCCGGATGGGTCTTACGGCCGACGTAGAGGGTCGTGCCGGTGAAGTCGGCCGAGGCCGCCGAGACACACATGGCGTCAGACAGTAGCCGCCAAGGCGTCTTCGACGTCGGCAATGAGCGCTTCGGGGTCCTCGATGCCGCAGGAGAGGCGGATCATGCCGTCGTCGATACGGGCGGCGACGCGCTCCGCCGGCGTGAGGGAGAAGTGGGAGGAGTTGAACGGAGTGCTGACCAGGGTCTCGACGCCGCCGAGGCTGGTGGCTTCGGACGCGACGGTGAGCCGTCGCATGACGGCGAGCGCCCGGGAATCGCCGCCCCGGACGGTGAAAGCGACCATGGCGCCGCGGCGGTCGGGACGCATGACCCGGTCGGCGATGTCGCCGGAGGGGTAGCGAACGGAGACGACCTCGGGGTTGGCGGCGAGGCGGGCGGCCAGCCGGGAAGCGGTGGCGCAGGAGCGTTCCAGCCGGAGGGCGAACGTCTGGATCCCGCGCCACACCAGGAAAGCCGCGTGCGGGTCGAGGCAGCCACCGAAGGTGATCACCCGCTTCTGCACCTCGGTAACGGTGTCGGCGTTACCGAGCACCACGCCGGCGATGACGTCGGAGTGCCCGCTGAGGAACTTGGTCGCCGAGTGCACGACGACGTCGGCCCCGTGCTGCACCGGGTTGACGGTGTACGGGGTGGCGAAAGTGTTGTCCACCACCAGCTTCGCGTCGGCGGCGTGGGCAAGGGTGGCCAGCGTCGGCAGGTCGGTGAGGTCGAGCTGGGGGTTGGACAGGGTTTCGGCGTAGACGATGGCGGTCGGCGCGTCGGCGATGGCCTCGGCCCAGGCGCCGATATCGGTGGCATCGACCATGACGACCTCCACGCCCAGCGCCGGCAGGTCGCGCACGAGCAGGTCCCGGGTGTCGCCGTAGACCTGCCGGGCGGCGACGATCCGGCGGGGCCGAGCAGGTGCGGACAGGCGCTGCGAGTCGTCGCGGGCGTTGGCGATGTGGCCGGGCTGGGCACTGGCGGACTGACCCCGGGGGCGGTCGGTGGTCAGCAGCGTGAGCAGCGTGGTGGCGATGGCCGCCATGCCCGAGGACGTCATCAGGGCGGCCTCGGCCCCCTCCAGCTCGGCGATCTCGGCCGCGGCGGCGTCCACGGTGGGGTTGGCGAACCGGCTGTACCAGTGCTCGCGCAGCCCACCCTCCTGGATGTCCTTGTACGCCAGGTCGTCCAGATAGAAGGTGGCCGACTGGTAGATCGGCGGCACCACCGGGCGGGTACGGGCGAGGTATCCGGCGGACTTGGCGGGCCTGGCGTCGCTCATACGGTGGACATTACGGGCCATGAAAGCGGATTTGGTGGCGTCTTGCGCCACCAGATCGGCGATGGGCGGCGGATAATCCGGCCATGGACGCCATCGACCGGACTATCCTCGGCGAGCTGATCCGGGACGGCCGGCTGAGCTACCGCGACCTGGCCGCGCGGATCCGGCTGAGCCCGACCGCCACCGCCGAGCGGGTCCGCCGGCTCACCGAGGCCGGTGTCATCGCCGGCGTCCACGCGGAGATCGACCTGGCCGCCCTCGGCCGGCCGCTGCGGGCGTTCATCGACGTCCGCCTGCGCCCCGGTCCCGACCACGGCGAGCTCGAAGCCGGCCTGCTGGCCCTGCCGGCGGTGCTGTCCGGCGCGCACGTCACCGGCCGCTGGGACTACACCCTCACCGTCGCCTGCCGTGACGTGGCGGAACTGGATGAACTGGTCATGGCCCTGCCCCGCGACTACGGCGTCATCGAAACCGACACCCGCGTGCAACTCAGAGAACTCCGGGGCTCGGGTGTCGACGCTCTCGTTCGGCTGGTCGAGCCGACATGATTCGAGGCCCGGTCGATCGTGCGGGCACGATCAACCGGGCCACTGAGAACTCAGTCCGTGCCGGACTCGATGGCCGCGAGGTCGAGCAGCTCGTCCTCCTCGGCCACACTGAGCGCGGACGCCTCGCCGCGAGCGGCGATGGCCTCGGCCCCGCCCGCCGGCATCGCGCCGATCAGGCCGGTCGCCGCGGCCTGGGCCGCGCCGAGCAGCTGCACCGGGTGCGCGTTGCCGACCATGCCCAGCCCGGCGTACTGCTCCAGCTTGGCCCGCGAGTCGGCGATGTCCAGGTTGCGCATGGTGAGCTGGCCGATCCGGTCCACCGGGCCGAACGCGGCGTCCTCGGTGCGCTCCATGGACAGCTTGTCCGGGTGGTAGCTGAAGGACGGGCCGGTGGTGTCGAGGATCGAGTAGTCCTCGCCTCGCCGCAGCCGCAGCGTCACCTCGCCGGTGATGGCCATGCCGACCCAGCGTTGCAGCGACTCGCGCAGCATCAGCGACTGCGGGTCCAGCCAGCGGCCCTCGTACATCAACCGGCCGAGCCGACGGCCCTCGTTGTGGTAGCTGGCCACCGTGTCCTCGTTGTGGATGGCGTTGACCAGCCGCTCGTACGCCGCGTGCAGCAGCGCCATGCCCGGCGCCTCGTAGATGCCCCGGCTCTTGGCCTCGATGATCCGGTTCTCGATCTGGTCGGACATGCCCAGGCCGTGCCGGCCGCCGATGGCGTTGGCCTCCAGCACCAGGTCGACGGCGCTGCCGAACTCCTTGCCGTTGATCGTCACGGGCCGGCCCCGCTCGAAGCCGATCGTCACGTCCTCGGGCGCGATCTCGACCGCGGGGTCCCAGAACCGCACGCCCATGATCGGGTCGACGATCTCGATGCCGGTGTCCAGGTGCTCCAGCGACTTGGCCTCGTGGGTGGCGCCCCAGATGTTGGCGTCGGTGGAGTAGGCCTTCTCGGTGCTGTCCCGGTAGGGCAGGCCGTGCGCGACCAGCCACTCGGACATCTCCTTGCGGCCGCCGAGCTCGGTGACGAAGTCGGCGTCCAGCCACGGCTTGTAGATCCGCAGCGACGGGTTGGCCAGCAGGCCGTAGCGGTAGAACCGCTCGATGTCGTTGCCCTTGAAGGTGGAGCCGTCGCCCCAGATCTGCACATCGTCCTCGAGCATGGCCCGCACCAGCAGCGTGCCGGTGACGGCGCGGCCGAGCGGCGTGGTGTTGAAGTAGGCCCGGCCCCCGGAGCGGATGTGGAACGCGCCGCAGGACAGCGCGGCCAGCCCCTCCTCGACGAGGGCGGCCTTGCAGTCGACCGCTCGGGCGATCTCGGCGCCGTACTGGTGGGCCCGCGCGGGCACCGACGAGATGTCGGGCTCGTCGTACTGGCCGATGTCAGCGGTGTAGGTGCACGGGACGGCACCCTTCTCGCGCATCCACGCGACCGCTACCGAGGTGTCGAGGCCGCCGGAGAAGGCGATCCCGACACGTTCGCCGACAGGGAGGGAAGTGAGCACCTTGGACACGTTGAGAAATATACACAGCGATGCATGATCATGCAACGCGGTAGGGTCGACGGCTGGGAGGCGATCATGCGGAACAAGATCACCGGCTCGCCGTCGGGGTCGTTCGTGCAGGCCGGAGTGGTCAACGGCGACATCGTCTTCGAGGCGGAGCCGGCTCCGGTGCCGCGCCAGCTGCCACCCGTGCCCGCGTGGTTCGTCGCCCGGGAGAGCGCGCTGGCGGCGCTGGACGCGGCCGTCACCGAGGCCGACGGGCCCGTGCTGGCGTTGATCGTCGGGGCCGGTGGCATCGGCAAGACCTGGCTGGCGGTGTGGTGGGCCCAGCACAACCTCGACCGGTTCCCGGACGGCCAGGTCTTCGTCGACCTGCGCGGCGTCGCCCCGGACGGCCAGTTCCTGCCGCCGGCGGCGGTGCTCCGCTGTGTGCTGGACGCCCTGGGGGTGCCGGCGCCTGCGGTGCCGGTGGACTTCCAGGCCCAGGTCGGGCGGTTCCGCAGCCTCGTCGCCGGCAAGCGGATGCTGTTCGTGTTCGACGACGTGCGCGACGCCGACCATGTGCGGGCGGCGCTGCCGTCGACTGCCGGCTGCGTGACGCTGGTGACCAGCCGGAACCGGCTGGACTCGCTGGACGCCTCGGTGCGGGTCGGGCTGCGGGAGTTCAGCGCCGACGAGAGCGTGGCGATGTTCGCCCGGCGGTGGGGACGCGAACGGCTGGACGCCGAGCCGGCGGCGGTGCGGAGCCTGGTCGCCGACTGCGCCGGGCTGCCCCTGGCGTTGGGAATCGCCGCCAGCTGGGTGGCCGCGCACCAGGAGTTCCCCATCGAGGTGTTCGCCCGTGAGCTCCGGGACGCCCGATTACCGGCGCTGGACGGGCTGGAGCCAGTGCTTTCGTCGTCGTACCAGGCCCTTTCGGCCGAGCAGGCCGCCGTGTTCGCGCTGCTGGGACTGTTGCCGGGCAGTCACACCGGCATCGCGGCGATTGCCGCGATGACCGGCGAGCCGGTGCGGCCGATTCTCCGCGCGCTGGAACGGGTTTCGCTCGTGGAGGAGCGTGCGCCCGGCCGTTGGCAGCTGCACGACCTGGTCCGGATGTACGCCTTGTCACGGCTGGATGACTATGAAGAGCCGTTGGACCGGCTGGTCGGTTACTACGTGCGGACCGGGTTCGCGGCCGATCGGGTGCTCGATCCACGCCGGGCGGCCATCGACGTCTCCTCGGAGGCACGGTTCGAGGACCCGGCGGCGGCGGTGGCCTGGTTCGAGGCCGAACATGGCTGCCTGCTGGCGTTGCAGCGGTTCGTTGCCGAGCGTGGACGGCATGTCGACGCCTGGCGGCTGGCCTGGGTGATGCACAGTTTCCATTGGCAGCAAGGACTGGTGCGCGACCAGGCCGGCACGTGGCGGGTGGCTTTGCGTGACCGTTTGGACGATTCGTCCTCGGCCCTGGCGCGGCGGCTGTTAGGGTCCGCGCTCGTACGAACCGGGGGCGTCGAGGACGCGTTGGTGTTGCTGGGGGAGGCTTTGGCGTTGTACAAGGGGGATCGCTGGGGCGAGGCGCATACTCATCGGTCGCTGGCCCGAGGCTGGCGGGCGGCCGGGGACGTGCCGCGGGCCCTGGCGCACGCGACCTTGGCCACCACGATGTATCGGTCGCTGGAGTCACCGGTGGACGTGGCCGACGCGCTGGAGCTGCAAGGTCGTTACGAGACCGAGCTCGGCCGGCTGGACGAGGCGAGGGAATCCGCCGAAGCGGCGTTGGATCTGTATCGCCGCAACGGAAATCTCGAAGGCGAAGCGACCGCGTTGGACGGGCTCGGGCACATCGAGCAGCAGTCCGGCCGGCCCGAGTCGGCCGTCCAGCATTACGAGCGGGCCCTGGCGTTGTTCGACGGCCGGCACGCCTATCACCTGGCCGAGACCTTCGACCGGTTGGCCGAGTGCCGCGCGTCGCTGGGCGACGCCGCCCGGGCCCGGGCGGCATGGGACGGAGCCCTGGCCCTGTACGAGAATCAGCAGCGCGACGCCGATGTGACCCGGGTCCGTGGCCGACTGGACGAACTGTGATCACTGCCGCCAGCTTTCCCACGCCAGATCTGGCCATCCGCTCCTGCGACCCGGTGGAGCTGGAACGGGTGCGCGCCTTCGCTGCCGAGCAGGCCGCAGCCGCCGAGACCGCCCGAAGACGGCTGGAGTTCGGCATGGATGTTCCCGCGCTACGGGCTGTGCACGCCGACCTGATCCGCTGGCGGTACGAGCTCGCGCTGCGATCCCCGGGCCGGATCGGGCAAGGAATTCCCCTTGACGCCAGCCGTTTCGTGACGCCGCTCGCCGACGGCGGTCCGAACTACGACCGTCTCGGCTACACCGGCCGGCTCCGACACCGGGCGTCGTGGGATCCGGCGACCCGGACTTTCCTCGGCGGTGTGGAGACTCCGGCCCATCGAATCATGCTCCACTATGGACAGGCCGTGCACGAGCGCTTCGCGCGTGAGGGCAACGCCGGCGACGTGCTGCTCAATCCCGTTGTCCTGCCGGACGGTCGGGTGATCACCGGCAATCGTCTGGTTCGTGGCGCGGCGGCGGCCCGTGTCGGTGACGAGCTGGTCGCCCGGCTGGCCCGTCGCGGCCGGGACACCAGCCAGGTCGAGATCGGCGGAAACCCTTGCTACGCCGTCACGGCCGACGATCCCGCCCGGGAGCTGATGTTCACCAGCGCCCTGGAACTGTTGGCCGACAAGGGTGATTGGGCAGCCGCGCAATACCTGCTGTTCCAGTCGCCGCGGATGAAGAAGGGCAGCGACGCCGTCACCCGGGTCTTCCTCGCCGCGGTCGGCGCGGTCCTGTCAGGACACCCGCCGACGCTGGTTCAGGACATCGATCTGCGCTGTGCCGTGTTGGGACAGCAGGAGTCCGCGGCTGCTGTCCAGGGATGAGCCGAGCGGCGAGGCCGTACGCAGTGGCCTCGGCAGACGCCGGCCCGACCTGGTACTCGGGCCGGCCCCCCGGCTTCGATCATCAGCTGGCCATCGCCGGCACGGTGTCGACCACACCGGCGTTGGCCCGCTGCCGTCTAGCTGTGCTGGCTGATCACTGGTTGAGCGTGCAGGGCGCCAGCGCGTCCAGGCCGCCCGGCTTGGACCCGGTCACCCGGCCGATGTCGATGGCGATCCGGTCCAGCACGGCGATCCGCTTGGCCTTCAACGGGCCGAGGATGGCGTTGTTGATGAAGTTCGGACCGCCCTGGCCCCGCGAGGTGATGAGCCGGTTGTCGGCCTCGGCGATCTCCTTGTTCAGGTTGGCCAGCTCGGCGGTCACGCCGGCCTGCGCGGCGGCCGGCACGGCCGGCAGCTTGTCCTGCACCGACGGGCAGTTGACGGTCGGCGCGGCACCGCCCGCGGCGCCTCCCGCCGAGCTCTGCGCGGAAGTCGTCACCGGCGCCGGAGCCCCGGCGCCGCCCGAACCACCGGAACCTCCGGAGCCGCCGGAACCTCCAGAACCGCCCGATCCGCCCAGGCTGCACGCTGCGAGCGCGTCCAGGCCGGTGGGCTTGGCGGCGTGCCGGCCGATCGAGATGGCGATCCGGTCGATGGTCGACACCCGCTTGTCCTTCAACGGCCCGAGAATGGCGTTGTTCACGAAGTTCGGCCCGCCCTGGCCCTTGGTCGTGATCAGCCGGTTGTTGGCCTCGGCGATCTGGGTGTCGAGCAGGGCGAGGTTCCGCGTCACCTCGGCCTGCGATGCCGCCGGGATGGCCGGCAGCTTGTCCTTGACCGACGGGCAGACGATCGTGGCCGCCGCCGTGGCGGCGTTGGCGGAGCCGTCGTGGGTGGCCACGACCACCGCGCCGCCCAGCACGGCGGCGGCCCCGAGCGCTACTGCCGCGACCCGGAACTTCCGCGGAACCGCCGCGTAACTCATCCTCATTGACCCGCTCCTGTCGCTGTCGACCACGCCCCGATCCGGTCTACGTGGCCGCGAACGACTCCGGTTCACGGGTTTCGGTTATTCGATTGATTCGATGATTCGGTCCACAGTGGACGTGCTCGCGCGCACGGCGAGGCGGGGCGGCAGCAGGCGGATCTCCGGGGTCGCCGAGCCCTGCATCCGGTCGACGACCATCTCCACGGCGAGCTCGCCGAGCAGCGCGGCCGGCACCTCGACGGTGGTCAGCGTGCAGGGATCGCCGCCGTGCGGGCCGACCGCGATCACGGACATGTCGTGCGGCACAACAAGTCCGCGCCGGCCGAGGTCCTGCATGATCGGGGTGACGGCCGCCTCGTTCTGGATCACCACCGCGGTCACGCCGTCGGCCACCAGCCCGTTCAGGCAGGTGGAGACGTCGTAGGCGCGGACGAAGGCCCGAACCCCGCGGCGTTCGGCGGAGTCGAGGAACCCTTGCCGGAACCGGGTCTCGTGACTGGCGCCACGCGCGTGCACGATCGCGGGCGGCCCGATGAGTCCGATCCGTCGGTGCCCGAGATCGGCCAGATGGTCGACACACAATCCGGCGGCCGCCGGGAAATCCAGGTCCAGGCAGGTGATCGCGTTGGGATGATCCGGTACGCCGATCAGCACCGTCGGCCGGTCGACGGCCGTGAGCATCGGGACGCGATCGTCGGCGACGGTCACGTCCAACGCGATCACGCCGTCGGCCAGCGAGCCGATGACCGCGTCGCGCAGTTCGCCGGGATCGCCGTCCTTGGTCAGCAGCAACAGGTCCAGCCCGTGCGAGCGCGCGGCGACGGTGGCCGCAGCGGTGAACCGCATGATTGTTGGTGTGTCGATGCCGGGCCGCTGCGGGGCCAGCACCGCGAGCAGGTCGCTGCGGACGACCGGCTCGGTGGCCCGTGGCCGGTAGCCGAGCAGTCGGATCTGCTGCTGCACTCGTCTCCGGGTCGCGGCCGACACCGTCCGTTTGCCGCTGATCACATAGGACACCGTGCTCGGCGCCACTCCGGCGGCCCGCGCTACATCGTGAATGGTCGCCACGGCCAGAAGTTAGTTGACGGCTCACTTAATCGCAAGCATGATCGGCTCGAATCTGTCGAACCGGCTGTTCTTCCTGTGCGACAACGGAAAATGGTTCAGACCAGCGGCTTGACCGGTCGGCGTCGGGGTGATTGGGTGAGTGCCCGCGACTGGTGAAGCCGAAGGTCGCTCGGTTGTGCGAGGGGACCCATGGCTCCGTCCGACCTGGTCCGGCCGCCGATCGACACACCGACGCCGGCCGTCCGACCGCTGCGGCTGGGCGCGACCTGGAATCCCGACCTGGCCCGCCGCGTCGGCTCGGCGTTCGGCGACCGCCACGCGGGCGAGGTCGTCGGCGTCCAACTGGACCAGGCGATCCGGGATCCCCGGCTGGGCCGCAACGAGCTCGGTTACGCCGAGGATCCGCTGCTCGCGGCCCGGCTGGCCGCCGCCCACCTGTTCGGCATGAGCGGCGCCTGCACGCCGGTGATCACCGACTTCGACACGGCGGCGTGCTTCGGCGGCCGGTACGGCTTCAGCGCGCGGTCGCTCAACGAGCGGGAACTGCCGGTCTATCGGGCGGTGTTCGAGATCGGCGGGGCCCGCGGCCTGGTGCTGCCGCGGCACATGTTCGACGAGTCGCCGATGATGACCCGGCTGTTGATCGAGGAGGGCATCCATCCCTGGAGCGACGGCTGCGCGCCGGTGCTCACCACCGGCGGGCCCGTCGTGCCGGCGATGCGGGCCGGCGCCGACGGCTTTATCGGCCAGGTCTTGGACGAACTCGTGGCAGCGGAAGCCGACGGGAGCATCACGGCGGCGGAGATCGCCGCGGCCACGGCGCGCCTCGACGCGGTGTTCGGCCGGACGGCTGTGTCCTCCGGCCGTGACCACGACGGGCTGGAGCTGGCGGTGGCCCGTGAGGCGGTGGTGCTGCTGCGTAACGACGGCCTGCTGCCGCTGCTCGTCGGCCCCGGCATGCGGGTCGCCGTGGTGCATCCGGGCAGTTCGTGCGGTCTGCCGGCGGCGGTCGAGCGGCTCGTCACCGCGGCCGGCGGGACGGTGACCATGACCGGTGGCTACGACCGTGTGCGGCTGCGCGAGGCCGACAGCCGCCGCTGCCTTGTCGCCGTCGGCGACGACCTCGAGCTGGCTGTGCCGAGTGACGGCAACGACGTCTTCGACGCCATCGAGTGGTCTCGGCAGGTGTTCGAGCTACGCAACGGCTCCTGCCGCCGATCGGTGGATGTGGTGTCGGCGAACGACGGCACGGTCGCGCTGCATTACGTCCTCAATGGACGGACCGTGGTGCTGGAGAACATGATGTGGGAGCCGGTCTCCGAAGGCGCCGCCCCATCGGCCGCGTCGGCCGCGGCGGCGGACGTGGTCCTGATGGTGGTCGGCAACGACCCCGAAGACCGCCGCGACCGGGAGAACCTTTTGCTGCCGGCGCAACAGGAACGTACACTGCGCGCGGTGCGGGCGGCCAATCCGAACACGGTGCTGGCCGTGCTGAGCAGCCACCCGTACGCGCTGGACTGGGCCGACGCCAACGTCGGCGGCATGCTGTGGAGCACGCCGGGGGACAAGAGCGACGTGGCCATGGCCGATGTGCTGTTCGGCGTGCGCTCGCCGGCCGGCCGGCTGCCGCAGACCTGGTACCGCGCAATGGACACCGCCTTCGACACGTACCTGGAGCAGCAGGCCGAGCCGCTGTTCCCGTTCGGCCACGGCCTGAGCTACACCACCTTCCGCTACGACCGGCCGGTGCTGAGCAGCCGGGACCTCGCGGCCGACGGCCGGATCACGGTGTCGGTCCGCGTGCACAACACCGGTTTCCGCGACGGCGACGAGGTGGTGCAGCTCTACACCCGGCAGCTCACGTCCCGGGTGCGCCAGCCGCTCCGGCAGCTGCGGCACTTCACCCGGATCACCGTGCCGGCAAGGACGTCGCGGACCGTCACGTTCGCGCTGACCGCCGACGACGTGTCCTTCTTCGACGTCACGACGCAGGCCTGGGTGCTGGAGACCGCCACCCACGAGGTCCTGGTCGGCGGCCACGCGGCCCGGTTCGGCACCACCGGCCGGGAGATCCCGGTCCGGCCGCTGGCCGGGACATCGCTGCTGTGCACCAGGGCCGACGAGGCCGCCGGCCTGGTGCTGGTCGACGGCCCGGCGATGGCCGCGACCGGGCAGCGGTCGTGGCTGGCCTTCCGTGCCTGCGACCCGGCCGGCTGCCGCACCTGGAGCCTGGAGGCGGTCAACCCGACGCGGGTGCCGCTGTACGTCGGGCTGCACCTGGACGATCCGAAGGGCCCGCTGATCGGCGTGCTGGCCGTGCCGCCGGGCGAGGGCACCTACACCGCGCCGATCACCGGTGAAGCGCCAGGGATCCGTGACGTGTTCGTGGTGTTCACCCAGCCGGGGGTGAGGGCGGGTCGTCTGATGTTCGGCTGACCCGTTCCGCCGCGTCCCGCGTACTCATCACCGTGAGACAGCGACGGCGTGATCTGACCGAGCCGGTGACGGTCATCGGTGTCGCCGTCGCTGCGCTGGTCGCGGTGGTTTTCGTGATCCAGAGCGTGGACACGGGCGAGGTGGCCACCGCGCAACCGCCCGTGACCTTGCCGACGACGACCGCTGTGCCACCGCCTCCGCTGCCGCCGCCGGTCACCACGAGCACCGCGCTGCCGGCGGACATCCAGCTCGCGACGGCCGTGTTCGACCTGCGTGACAACGCCCTCGTGAGCCAGTCGAACGAGAACCGGCAGTTCGCGGCCGAGTCGCTGACCAAGCTGCTGATCGCCACCGACCTGGCCGCGGCCGGCAAGCTCACCGGCGACAATTTGCCTCGGGTGCAGCGCATGCTGTCCGTCAGCGACGACACGACCGCCAACCAGCTGTGGACGGCCGACGGCGGCCCGGCGATCGTCACCCGCGCGATCCGATCCATGGGGCTCAAGGCGACGACGCCACCGCGTGACCCGGGCCGGTGGGGCGACATGACCACCACCGCGGCCGACGTGGTCCGGATCTATCAGCACATCATGACGAAAATGCCGGTCGGGCAACGGACTGTGCTGCTGAACGATCTCGCCACCACACCCCGCGCGGCCGACGGCACCAACCAGGACTTCGGCATCACGGCGGCGCTGCCGGACGGGGAGTGGTGGGCCAAGCAGGCGTGGGCGTGCTGCCGCCCGGAGTGGGACGTGCACACCACCGGCCTGGTCGGTGAGGACCATCGGTACGTCGTGGTGGCGCTGAGCCAGCAGCCGCTGGCCGGCGGCTTCGGCGGCGCCACCAAGGTCATGACGACCGTGGCCAAGAACCTGGTGGCCGGCCTAGAGATCCAGCACCAGTTCACCGGCGGGGCGTGAGCAGCAGACCAGCGCCTCGCCCGGCGCCGCCGGCTCAAGGGGATCCGGCCGGTACCGGACGTCGCCGGACAGCACCGGTGTCACGCATGTGTGGCAGACGCCGGTGCGGCAGGACCAGCGGGTCGGCACGTCGCAGGCCTCGGCCATCTCCAGGAGATTGTCGAAGTCCTCGCGCCACGGCACGGTGATATTGCTGCGGGCGAAGGTAATTCGCGGTCCTGTGCCGGGCTCGCCGGCCGGCTGGTGCGGCGTTGTCGCTACCGCGCCGACGATGCCGGGGTTGATCGCCGGCAGCGCGCCGAACAGTTCCGAGTGGACGTCCGTGATGCCGAGTTCCTTCAGTGCCACCGTCATGTCGTCCATGAAACCGGCCGGCCCGCACAGGTACGCCGCCGCGCCGGCGGGCAGATTCAACGCTGCCAGGGCTTCGGCGTTCAGGCGATTGCCGGCGGACGTGTAGTAGACGTGCTCGTGCGCAGTGAGATCGGTCAGCAGCGCATGGGCCTCGTCGGCGAAGGCCTGTTCGGCGGCGGACCGAGTGGTGTGCAGCCACCACACCTCGCGCCGGCTTCCCCTGAGGGCGCGCAACATCGCCAGCACCGGCGTGATGCCGACGCCGGCCGACAGCAGCACCACCGGGGAGTCGTTGTCCAGCAACGTGAAGTCGCCACGCGGTGCGGCAACGTCGAGGGTGTCGCCTTCGTGCAGCTTGGTGTGCAAGAAGGTGCTCACCGCACCGTCGCGCTTGACGCTGATCCGGTACTCGACGTCGCTCGCCGCCGACAGCGAGTAGCTCCGCACCTGTGCGTCGGCCCGCACGGTCAAGAACTGGCCAGGCAACGGCTTGGGCAGCGCCGAGCCGTCCGGTGTGGACAGATGGATGGAGGTGATGGTCGTGCTCTCCGGCACGATCCGCGACACCCGCAGCGGCCGGAAGCCCGGCCAGCCCTCGACCACAGGTTCCTTCGGGGCCAACAGATCCCGGAACGAGCCCTGCCAACCGGGGCTCAGCGCCGGGATGTCCACGGCCTTGCGTAGCCGCACGACGTCCCGATTCGGCAGGTACAGCAGAGCGTCGATGTCGGCGACGCTCATCTCGTGCCGGCCGACGACCGTGCGCACGATCTCGTCGCCGGCGCGCACCTCGCCCTCCTTGATCACCCGGAAGTAGAAGCCGGGGCGGTGCCGGGCGACCAGCAGCGACGGCATCTCGGGCTCGTTGAGCCGCATCGCGACCCGGAAGCAGGTCACGCGCGGCTGCGTGACCTCGAACTCGGCGTCGCCGATGCGGTACCGGTCGCCGATGTGCACCTCGTCGTCCAGCAGTCCGTCGACGGTGAAGTTCTCGCCGAAGTTGCCGTACTCCAGGTCGTCCCGGCCGAGCTGGTCGCGCCAGTAGTCGTAGGACTGGCGCTGGTAGACCATGACGGCCCGCTGCTCGCCACCGTGGCCGCCGAGGTCGCCCTGACCGTCGCCGTCGATGTTGAGCGTGCGGGCCATCCGCGGGCCCTCGACCGGGTGCTTGAAGATGCCGGTGTGCACGGTCCGGCCCTGCCAGGGCACGTCCTTGGGTAGGCCGACGTTCAGTGACAGCAGGCGGGCCACGGTGATCCCCTTCCTCAGCCCTGGCGGCTGCGCTGGTAGTGGCGGCGGGCCTTCATCCGGTTGCCGCACACGGCCATCGAGCACCAGCGGGCGCTGTTCGGCTTGCTGTGGTCGATCAGGAACAGCCGGCACTCCGGGTTGGCGCAGGGGCGCAGCCGGCCCGGGCTGTCGGTGCGCAGCTTGTCCCAGGCCAGCACGGCGCGCGCGGCGGCGCTCCGGCCCACCGGCAGGTCGGGCTGCCAGGCTATGCCCTCGTCGGTCAGTGACGCACGGTAGGCGATGCCGTCGACGAAGGGGCGCAGCTTGGACGGCGTGGCGTGTCCGCGCACGACGTCCTGGAGGACGTTTCGGACGCTGACCAAGGCATGCCATTCGTCTTCTGACTGCTCCTGCCAGTGCTCGGTCAGCCAGGCGATACCGGCCTCGGCGGTGTCCAGGACGTCACGCTGCGTGCCGTCGACGACCGGGGTCGTGTTCAGCAGGTCCAGCAGCAGGGTCTCGTCCGTCATCTCTAACCTCCAACCTCACCCTTGACAGGTTATATCAGACCATGCTCAACTCTAACCGGTCAAATTTAGTTTAGGAGTTAGGGAGATGGTGTCATGGGGTTGGCATGGCAGCAAGGGCCGCTGGGTGGCAAGGCGGTCGGGCAGTTCCTGACGGCAGAGCCGCTGCCGGAGCGGCTGCTGTTCGTGGAGCCGCTGCGCCGGCGGATGAGGGTGCAGCTGGGCGGTAAGTGGCTAGCTGACAGCGAGGACGTCGTGTTGTTGCACGAGCCGGGGCGTTACCCGGTGGCGTACTTCCCGCTGTCCGACGTGGTCGACGGCACGCTGACGTTGGAGGCCAGGACGACCAAGCACAAGGATCTCGGGGCCACCGCGTGGTTTTCGGTGAACGGCACCGCGCACGCGGCGTGGCAGTTCAGCGAGCTGCCGGCCCACGCGGCGGTCCTTCGCGACCGGGTCGCCTTCGCGTGGCGGGCCATGGATGCCTTCTACGAGGAGGACGAGCGGATCGTCGGGCACGCCGCCGACATGTACCACCGGGTGGACATCCGCAAGACCTCGCGGCATCTTGTCGTGCGCGACGGTGATCGCGTCGTCGCCGACACGCATCACCCGCTGGCCCTGTACGAATCCGGCTTCGCCCCGCGGTGGTACGTGCCGCGTGCGGACATCGACCTGGCGGCGCTGACGCCGGTCGAGGGCGAGACCTTCTGTCCGTACAAGGGTTTGGCCAGCTACTACGACATCGGTGGGCGGCGCCGCGCGGCCTGGGGCTATCCGGAGGCGTGGCCGGAGGTCGCGGCCGTGTCCGGCTGGATCTCGTTCGAGCCGGACGTCGTCGACGTGTGGCTGGACGATCGCAAGTTGTCGCTGGAGCCCGGGCAAGCCGTTGTGCCGCATGGCATCGACCGTGGCCTGGACCCGGAAGAGCTGAAGGGGAGCTGACCGGCGTCTCGCGGCCAGCTCCGCCGCTTGTGTCCAGTTCGGACTAATGGCGCAGGAAGCGGAAGGCGGCGCGGACCTCGCTGGTGAACAGTGCCGGCTCTTCCCAGGCGGCGAAGTGGCCACCCTTGTCCACCTTGTTGTAGTACACCAGGTTGTGATACGCGCGCTCGGCCCAGCTGCGAGGCGCCTGGTAGATCTCGCCCGGGAACACCGTGATGGCCGCCGGCACCGAGATGTCCACCGCGTTGAAGTTGTTGGCGTTGTTCTCGTAGTACAGCTGGGAAGCCGAGTTGGCGGTGCCGGTCAGCCAGTACAGGCTGATGTCGTCGAGCATCTCGTCCCGGGTCAGCGACCGCTCGGGCACGCCGCCGCTGTAGGTCCAGTCGGCGAACTTGTCGTACATCCACGCGGCCAGGCCGACCGGCGAGTCGGCCAGGCTGTAGCCGAGGGTCTGCGGCCGGGTGACCATCATGCCCGCGTAGCCGGAACCCCTGGTGTACAAGGCGTTCATCTTGTGGAACGCGGCCAGCTCGTCCGGGGCCAGGCCGGCCGGCGGCGGGTCGCCGGCCTGGAGGATGCGGGCGATCTCCGGCGGGACCGTGGCCGGCATGGTGACGTGGATGCCGAGCAGGCCCGGCGGTTTCTGCTTGGCCAGCACGTCGGAGACCACCGAGCCCCAGTCGCCGCCCTGCGACACGTAGTGCTGGTAATCCAGGCGAGCCATCAGGGTCTGCCAGGCGCGGGCCATCCGGTCGGGGTTCCAGCCGGTGCCGGTGGGCTTGCCGGAGAAGCCGTAACCCGGCATCGACGGGATGACCAGGTGGAAGGCGTCGGCCGCGCTGCCGCCGTGCCTTGTCGGGTCGGTCAGCGGCCCGATCACCTTCAGCATCTCCAGGATCGAGCCCGGCCAGCCGTGTGTGATGATCATCGGCAGCGCGTCGGCGTGCTTGGACCGGATGTGCAGGAAGTGGATGTCCAGGCCGTCGACCGTGGTGATGAACTGCGGCAGGGCGTTCAGCCGTGCTTCCAGCTTGCGCCAGTCGTACTTGGTCTGCCAGTGCTGGATCAGTGACCGCATCGCGTCCAGTTGGACGCCCTGGTCCCGATTCCCGACCGTCTCCCGCGACGGCCACTTCGTCGCCGCCAGGCGCTTGTGCAGATCGTCCAGGTCACGCTGGGGGACGTTCACCCGGAACCGTCTGATGGCGCTGTTCGTGTCTTCGGCCGCCAGTGCCGGCGTCGCGGCCAGGCCGGTGGCCGCCACCGCTCCTGCCGACGCGGCAAGGAAAGTACGCCGTGAATGCTCGGACATGACCGCCTCCCACCGTGGTGTCGATGGGCTCGACGCTAGGGGAGGATCGGTCACGTTGACCGCTTCATGTGCGGTGATGCCGTCCCGGACGGCACTTTCGCCCGGCTGCGCCCACGCTTCGCGCCAGGAGCGGCGCGATCCGCCTCACTCGTCGGTCAGTGGCAGCTCCAGCGCCTTCAGCCGCTCCGGGTCGGCCAGCACGTTGATCTCCACGATCCGGCCGCCCCGAACCGTCGGGCAGAACACCGCCCTCGGCCGGCCCGCGACCATCGGCACCACCCCCGCCGCGCCGTTGATCACCACGTGCCGGGCCCCCGCCGCACCCCTCGCGAACAACAGCGCCTGGCTCGCCACCTTTTCGGCGCCCCGTACCAACTTCGACACCCCTTTGTCGCCGAAGTCCACCCGCAGCACCACATCCGGGTCCAGGACCGCCACCAGCGCTTCGAAGTCGCCCTCCCGCGACGCCGCGATGAAGGCGTCCACCACCTCCCGCTGCGCCGGCAGATCCCCGTCCGGGCTCGCCGCGCCCCGCACCCTCCGCCTCGCCCGGCTGGCCAGCTGTGTCGCGTTCGCCGTCGTGCGCTGCACGATCTGGCCGATCTCCTCGAACGGCACCCCGAACATGTCGTGCAGCACGAACGCCAGCCGTTCCGCCGGCGTCAGCTGCTCAAGCACCACCAGCAGCGCCAGGCCCACCGAGTCCGCCAGCACGGCCTCCTCCGCCGGATCCGTCTTGATGATCGGGTCCGGCACGTGCGTCTCCAGCGGCTCCTCCCGCCGTACCCTCCTGGCCCTGAGCATGTCCAGGCACACCCGGCTCACCACCGTCGTCAGCCAGCCGCCCAGGTTGTCCACCTCACCCGCCCTGGCCAGCCGCAACCACGCCTCCTGCACCGCGTCCTCGGCGTCCGCCACCGACCCCAGCATCCGGTACGCCACCGCCCGCAGATGCTCCCGATGCCCCTCGAACCGCCCCGCCAGAACCTCGTCCATACCCCTATGACGTTTCCGGCCGCACTTTTATGACAGCGACCGGTCGTCGGCTAGCTGCCCGAGACGTAGCCGCGGTGGACGGTGCGGTCGAGGATGCCGAGGGTGGCGCGCAGGGACTTCTGGTCGATGACGGGGAAGATGCCGAGCTTGCGCCAGTCGTCGTTGATGTCGGACCAGTCGTAGTAGGACGTGACGAGGGTGCCGTCAGGGGTGGGGGAGAGGCGGTAGCCGAAGACGTGGCCGATCCCGGGGCGGATGGTGCCGAGGATGGTCCAGGCGATCTCGGCGGCGGGGGAGAAGGCGGTGATGGTGACGGTGACGTCGTAGCGGCCCATGGGCAGGTCGCCGAGGCCCTCGCGGTCCATGTGCACGAGGAACTGGTCGCCGGCGGCGGTGACGCGAGGGCCCTCGGCGCCCATCAGCATGCCGGAGGCGTCGATGGCGACATGGCCCTGGGGATCGGTGAGCACGGCGAAGATGGCCTCGGGCGGGGCGGTGATGGTGCGGCTGACCTCGATGCGGTCCATGACGGCCTCCATATCTTGTCGGTGACTAGATTGGGGTAGCGGGATGCATCTTGTCAATGGCTAGATTAGGGTGGGGGCGTGACCGACAGCTATCACCACGGGGACCTGCGCCGGCAGGTGCTGACGGCGGCGGCGGAGGTGATCGCGGAGCGGGGGGTGGCGGCGGTCAGCCTGCGGGACCTGGCCCGTCAGGCGGGGGTGTCGCACGCGGCGCCGGCGCACCACTTCGGCAACCGGACGGGACTGCTGACGGCGCTGGCGGCGGAAGGCTTCGAGCGGCTGGCGGCAGAGCTGGGGGCGGCGGACGGGCTGAAGGAGATGGGGGTGGCGTACGTGCGGTTCGCGCTGGACCATCCGGCCCATTTCCGAGTGATGTTCGATTCCGACCTGCTCGACGCGGACAACGCGGAACTGGTCGCCGCACGGGCGAAGGCGCGGCAGAAGCTGCGGGCGGGCGTTGACGGGCGGCCGGAGCAAGCCCTGGCGGCATGGTCGCTGGCCCACGGGTTCGCGACGCTTCGCTTGGGCGGCAACGTAACCGGCGAAGACGCGGCGGCGATCTTCCGAGGCATCGCGGAGACGGCGTTCAACGGATGAGTGCGACGCACCGCACATAATGGATGTGCGGCACAAGAACGACCTCTACCCTGGGAAAAAGCTCGCGACAGGGGAGGTTCGCGATGTTTCGCCACCGCTATCACATCTTCCCGGACAACGGCCGCCCGTTCGGGCTCATCCGGATGCGCAAGGGCCGGCCGCCCATGGCCGGTATGGACTTCTACACCCCCGGCCAGGGCTGGCACCACGAGAAACCGTTGCTGATCAGGGTCACCGGGCCGCGCCGCATCGCGCGGCCGATCTCGCCATGGCGGGTTCTCAGCTGCAAGCGGCAGCTGATCCGCCGCCTGAAGAACGCCGAGTACCACTACTACGTGGTCGTGACGGACCGCCGGCCCAAGGACGACCCCTACGCGCTGATCCGCCGATGGGTGCCGGCCTGGGGACCGGGGCGTGACGAGGAGTTCTCGCCGAAGCTGGCCTGGGAGCACTCGCTGGTGCTCGACGACATCAGCCGGGACAAGCTGGACGGCGAGTCGGAGCGGATCACGGAGCAGGACGCGCGGCGATACGTCGAGCTGCTCACCCGCCGGTACCAGGAAAGGGGCGACCAGTGACGGAATACCGGTACTTCCTGGTGATGACCTTCGGCAAGTGGCGGCGCAAGCGCCCGTCGGCGTTGGTGCGGCGGTGGGGACCGGTCCCCGTCGAACAGGAGCAGTGGTTCGCCGCGCCGAAGGGCTGGGCGCCGGCGGACCGCATCTGGGCCACCTTCGACCGGGTGGAGCACGTGGAGAAGCCGATCACCGCGCGGCAGGCCGCCCGGTACGAGGTGTACTTCACCCAGAGTTTTCGCCGGCTGCAACGGAGGTTTCAGGGGCCGAACCCGGCGGCGCCGGACGCACTGTTCCCGCCGGACATGGAGTTCCGGATCAGGGAGTGCACCATCACGCTGTCGGGCCAGCAGGAGGACTGAACTCCAGCGCGGTGCGGCCCTCGGAGACGGGGGTCGTGCCGCGCAGGGCGAGTCCGCACGAGGCGGCGAGTGCGGTGAGTTGCTCGACGGTCCGCTCACGGCCGCCGAAACACATGAGCATGAACAGGTCCATGGCGGTGCCGGCGTGCCCGATCAAGGGCTCGATGACGATGATCGTCCCTGACGGACCGGCGGCCTCGCGGCAGCGGGACAAGATCGTGCGGCAGTGGGAGTCGTCCCAGTCGTGCAGGATGTCCGACAGCACATAGGCATCGGCGCCGGCGGGCAGTGGATCGAAGAAGCTGCCGGCGACGGCGGCGCCGCGGGACGAGACGCCGGCGGCGGCGAAGCGGGCCAAGGCGGGGGCGGTCGTCGGTGCGAGGTCGACGACGGTGCCGCGAACGCCCGGGTGGGCCACCAGGACGGCGCACAACAGGTTGCCGTCGCCGCCACCGGCGTCGACGACGGAAGTGAAGCGGTCCCAAGGGAAACTGGCGGCGATCTGACCGGCGTGGTCGACGAACCGCCAGGCCATCTGGGCGTCGAAGGACTGCCGCAGCGCCGGCTGGGCGTCCAGGTCGGCCCAGAACTCGCGGCCGTAGCGATGGGCGTAGGCGGACGCGCCGGTGGTGATCGTGTGCAGCAGCTCCACGAAGGCCAGGTCGGCGCGCCCGCCGGCGCGGTTGATGTCCAGCAGGGGCTTGAAGTCGGTCAGCTGCGTGCCGAGCGACGTCGGCCGGTACCGCGAGTCGTCCAGCGTGAAGACGCCGACGGTGACGAGATGGTCGAGCAGCCGCCGCAGGATCGGCGCGGACGTGCCGGTGGCGGTGGCGAGCTGGTCGGCGGTGGCGCCGTCGCCGACGTGTTCCGCCAGGTTCAAGGTCGCGGCCACCCGGATGGCCATGGGAGTGGCCAGCTCGGCCATGGACATGATCGACGGCAGCCCCATGGCGTCGAGGCTACCGACTCGGGCAACTCGATGAGACAGACCCGACTGCTGCTCCCGTGCCCCGGCGGCCACGGACCGGCGGCCCATCCGGGGCCGCAGGTGCTGCACACCCGCGTCGCGTGCGCGGCCGGCAGCACCGGCCGCACATCGCCGCCGCCCTCGAGCACTGCTCGCGGGCGTTCCCGCTACTGCTTGCTGACCGCTGTCGGCTCGATGACCAGGATCACCCGGTCCGCCGCGTCCGGCGGCGTGCCGCGGTTCACGCCGTAACGCTCGGCCAGCGTGAGGTAGAAGGCCCCGGTCGGGTCCTTCTCGATCTCCACCACCGTGCCGCGCACCTCGAGGTAGCGGAACGGCGAGTCCGGGTCGCTGACCGCGATCGACACGTGCGGGTCGAACTCGACGTTGCGGTACTTCTGCCGCTTGGTGGTGTGCGTGAGCCGGATGTGCTGGCCGTCCCACTGGAACCACATCGGGTTCACCTGGATGGAGCCGTCGGGACGGCGCGTCCCGAAGTGGCCGTACAGCGGCCGTTCCAGCAGGTCCTGGTGCGATTCGGGCACCACTGTCATGGGTTGGTCCCTCCCTGTGTTGCTGATCTCGACCCTAGAGGAGTGCCCGGGGCCGGGCCATCAAGTCTCGGGCGAAACCCAGCGGGATTCTCTGCCGGTGGGCCGGACTACGTCAGGTGCGGCCGCGCCCTCACCCGAATCGGGGAGGCGGTGTTTGGGCCCGCCGGACGCGGGCAGCCTCGCGGGGTACGACCGTCCACACTGGAGGCGAGATGGCTCTCTCGGACAAGTTCAACGAGCTGAAGGACAAGGCCAAGGACGCGGTCGGCCAGCACGGCGACAAGGTCGACGAGGGTATCGACAAGGCCGGGCAGTTCGTCGACGAGAAGACCGGCAACAAGCACTCCGACCAGATCAACCAGGGCGCGGACAAGGCCAAGGAAGGCCTGCGCAACTGGGGTGGCGGCGGCGAGCAGCAGCAGTAGCCGGAGCCCTGCTCCTCACGTGAGTGGCGACAACGAGCCACTCGCGTGAGGACCAGCACCACGCGTCCCTTGCCCCAGCGGGGCAGCTCGATCTGCGCCACCTGGTCGTAGTAGATCTCGGTCGACGGCGGGCAGCGGTCGAGCGCGGTGGGCACGACCCAGCCCAGCCCTCGATAGGCATCCTGCACGACTGTGCGCACATCGGTCGGCATCGTCGGATCTGCCGTCCAGCCCGACACGGACGCCGTCGCCATGATCCTCGACGGCGGTCACCGTTGCGCCGAAACGGAAATCGACCGCCGAGGGCAGGTTCTCCCGTAGCACGCGCTCCAGGTCGGGCGCATGATGCTGAGCAGCCGGCCGCGAATCGCCCGGGCGAACTGGGTGTGCTGCACGGCACCGCGCGGCTGGCCGTGCTCGTCGAGCAGGCTGGCTTCGTCCACTGTGTACGCGACGTCCCGGATCGCCGGCAGTAGCCCCTTTAGATCACCACCTTCATCGGTCCTCGTTCGCTCAGGTCAGGAGCCGGCGCAGGACGGCGTTCACCGCCTCGGGATTCGGCCGCGAGCCCAGCCCGCGATGCACGGAAGCCGTCGACCACATCGGCAATCCCCTCGCGCAGCCGCTCGTCACGAGTGGCCGCCAGGGCGTCACCCCGGCCCGTTCGGCTAACACCCGTGTGCTTACGGCCGTCCAGCCCCGCTCCGGGATCAGCTCCACCGCCGCCGACAACAGCCGTTGTCGAACCTCATGCCCGCGTTCCGCCGCGGGCGGATCTGCTCACAGCAGCACGGACCGTGACCGGGCCGCGAACCCCGGCATTGTCGGGGCATGGCAAACGACGACAGGCCGCCGCTGTTCGACCACCGGCTCCGCGAACGGTTCTTCAGCCAACGGGTGCTGATCCTCGACGGCGTGCTCGACGACGACAACGGACTCATGCTGGCGACCCAGATGCTGTCGCTGGCGAGCGAGGACCCACGCAAGGACATCGCGCTGTGGATCCACTCGCCCGGCGGCTCGGTCCCGTCCATGCTGGCGATCCGCGACGTGATGCGGCTGGTGCCGTGCGACGTCGCGACGCTGGCCATCGGCCTGGCCTGCAGCGCCGGGCAGTTCCTGCTCTCCGCCGGCACGCCCGGCAAGCGCTTCGCCCTGCCGCACGCCCGAATCCTGATGCACCAGGGCTCGGCCGGCATCGGCGGCTCGGCCGTCGAGGTCGAGGTGCAGGCCGACGACCTGCGCTACACCAGGGACACCGTGCTCGCCTGTGTCGCCGAGGACACCGGCCAGCCGATCGAGCGGATCTTCGCCGACTCGCTGCACGACCGGTGGTTCACCACCGAGCAGGCCCGCGAGTACGGCTTCATCGACCACGTCGTCGCGGATCTCGGCCAGGTCGTGCCGGTCCGCACCCACTCGATGGGACTGGGGGCTTCGGCATGAGCACGTACACGATTCCCAACGTGATCACCCGCGTCGCCGGCAGCGAGCGGATCATGGACGTCTACTCGCACCTGCTGTCCGAGCGCATCGTCTACCTCGGCACCGGCATCGACGCCGGGGTGGCCAACGCGCTGATCGCCCAGTTGTTGTTCCTGGAGGCGGAAAACCCCAACCAGGAGATCGACCTGTACATCAACTCCGAGGGCGGCGACCCGTCGGCGATGCTGGCCCTGTACGACACCATGCGCTTCATCAAGTCGCCGGTCGCCACCACGTGCGTCGGGCAGGCCGTGGCCGCCGCGGCGGTGCTGCTGGCCGCCGGCGCCGAGGGACGGCGGGCCGTGCTGCCGCACTCCCGGGTCGTGCTGCACCAGCCGGCGGCGCAGGGCCGTGGCACCATCCCGGACCTGATCCTCCAGGCCGACGAGGTCGTTCGGGTCCGTACGCAGCTGGAGAACATCCTGTCCCGGCACACCGGTCACGACGTCGCCCAGCTGCGGCACGACACCGACCGCGACCGGGTGTTCGACGCCGAGGGCGCGGTCGCCTACGGGCTGGCCGACATGGTGCGGGCGGAAAAGGTCTAGGCCGCCATCAGCGTCGGGCCGCTCGGGCGGCGCGATCCCGTCCGTCGCACGTCACCGGCGATCTCGATGAGCAGCGTGGACAGCTCGATGCCGAGAGCGCCGGTGACCGCCGCGATCATCTCGCTCGACGGCTCCTTGCGGCCGCGCTCGATCTCCGACAGGTACTGCGGCGAGATGCCGGCGCGCTCCGCCGTGTCGACGAGGCGTTCGCCCTGCTCCTCCCGGGCCGCGCGCAGGCTGCGGCCCAGCGCCTCGCGCCACAGCGGGGCCGGCTCGTGCTTGCGGGGGAACTGGAGGATGTCCGCCATGCCGCCATCGTGGCAGCCGTCCGGCGGTTCCGTACCTCGCTTACGCTGCCGGCGAACGCCACTGGTAGAGGTCACGGAGCAGCGCGATCTCCGCGCCGTGGTGCAGGAGTTCGCGGTTGATGTGCAGCACAAGGCGGGCCATCGAGCTGTCCGCGAACGGTCCCTCGGCCGGTCCGCAGGGCTCGCTCAGGTCCGCCTTGCGCACGCCGTCCAGCCATGCCTGGTAGTTGTCGTCCAGCTGCCGCAACGCCGTCTTCGCGTCGCCCGGGTAGTCGTGGCTCTGGTAGTCCATCGCCGGGCCGCCGAAATGCGACGCCACCCGCATGCCGAACACCCCCACCACCAGATGCCCGACACGCCAGGCGATCGTCGTCACCGGCGCCGGCTCCGGCTGCGGAAACTCGAAGTCGATCACCCAGTCCCCGCTGCCCGCCGCGATCTTCGCGCCGCCGCCGCTGCCCCTCGGCCGCACGTTCCACGCCCCCGCCACCGGCTCCCAGCGATACTCCTCGTCGGTCAACCCGTCCAGCCGCGGCCGCAACTGATGCGTCCAGTGCCAGTCCACCTGGTCGACGAGCAACTCCGTCCAGTTCAGCTCCATGCGGCCGAGGCTAGGACGGATCGCGGACAGCTGCCGTCCTCGATGGCGAACGTGGTTTCCGTCAGACGAAAGACGGATCCAGCACGAGATAGCCGTCCAGCCGGCCGACGCGATCGGTGTCCGGATCGGGCGGCAGGGCGTGGCCGAGGTCCCGTGCCCGCACCTCGCCGATCCACTGGTCGTGCTGGTACTCGTGGTTGATCAGGGCGACGAGCAGGTGCTGAGCGACGACGGCCAGCTGGGCAGGTGCACCGACGCGGCCGCCGGCGATGTCGCCGATCCGGGCGTGCACCCGCGAGGCGACGGTGTCGCGGAACGCGGTCAGCCGCTCGACCGTCGGCAGCGTGCCGCGGAACTGCTCGGGATTGGCGGAATCCATGATCCCGTCCAGCTCGGGATCGGGGCTCGGCTCGGCGGCGGTCAGGTTGCGCACCATGAAATGGGCGACGTGGGCCTGGTGCCCGAGGTGCCAGCCGATGGCGCTGGAGTTCTCGTGCGGCCGCCAGACGATCTCGTCCGGGCTGAGGTCCCGCCACAGCTCGTCGGTGTAGCCGCGGGCCCGGTCGTACTCCTTGAGCAGCTGGCCGATCTCGTACATGAGCTCACCTCAGATTGCTGATGATCAGGTTGACCGTGAAGTCGAAGCGCTCGTGCCCGCGGCCGGACGTCAGCTCGGCGGCGTGCTGGCGGGTGAGCGGGAAGCGGTCCGGCAGGTCCGCGAACCGGGCGATGAGCTCGTCGCGGCTGAGCACCCAGTCGTCGCCCTGGTGTTGTTGCCGCTGCTGCACCAGCGATCGCTCCAACGTGTAGGCGCTGACGTACAGCGAGAGCGCGTCCCGAGCCCAGCCGGCGGTGTGCGGCGGAATGCCGCCGGCCAGCAGGATGGCCAGGATGCCCTCGCCGACCCGCAGCGTCTCGAGGTGGGTGGAGACCACGGCCAGCGCGGCCCGGGAGACGCCGGGATAGGCCAGGTACCGGTCCCGGAGCTGGCTGTACACGTCGAGGATCTGCTCGCGCCAGCGTGACGGATCGGGCGCGGGCAGCCGGATCTCGCTGTACAGCCGGGCGATGAGCAGGTCGTCGAGGTCTTCCTTGTTGACGATGTGCGCGTACAGCGAGGACGGCCCGGTGTCGAGCACGGCGGCGACCCGGCGGATGGTCAGCGCCTCGTAGCCCTCGGTGGCGATGACCTGCAACGCGGCGTCGGTGATGCGGTCCGTGGTGATCGGCGGCTTGCGTGGGGCCTTGGAGACGGGCATGACACGCAGCCTACCTTGACACGAACTAAGTTCGTCACGTAGAACTTAGTTCGTGAGTATCGAACTAAGTTCGTCCCAACGGACCCGGCCCTGGACAGTGCTGGTCGTGGTGGTCATCGCCGAGCTGATGGACCTGATCGACACCAGCGTGGCCAACCTGGCCGGCCCCGCCATCCGCGCCGACCTGGGCGGCGGCGAAGTGACCCTGCAATGGGTGCTGTCGGCCTACACCGCCGCCTTCGCCATCGGCCTGATCACGTCCGGTCGGCTCGGCGACCTGCTCGGCCGTCGCCGCCTCTTCCTGGTCGGCCTGACCGGCTTCACCCTCGCCTCGCTGGCCTGCGGCCTCGCGCCCGGCGTCGGCTTCCTGATCGGCGCCCGCGTGCTCCAGGGCCTGTTCGGCTCGGTGCTGATCCCACAGGGCATGGCCCTTGTGAAGATCGTCTTCCCGCCGCACCAGCTGCGCCGCGCCTTCATGCCGGTCGGCCCGATCATGGGCCTGGCCACCGTGGCCGGCCCGATCCTGGCCGGCTGGCTGCTGCACCTCGACCTGTTCGGCGGCCAGTGGCGGTCGATCTTCCTGATCAACATCCCGTTCGGCCTGCTGGCCCTGGCGCTGGCCTTGTTCACGCTGCCCCGGCAGGCCGGCGAGGACCGCGCGGCCCGCCTCGACGTCCGCGGCGTCCTCCTGCTGACCGCCGGCTCGGCGCTGTTGATCGTGCCGCTGATCCAGGGCCGCGATCTCGGTTGGCCGTTGTGGACGTACGTCGTGATCGCCGCCGGCCTGGTCGCCTTCGGCCTGTTCGTGGCGTCCGAACGCCGCAGCAGCCACCCGGTCATCACGCGCTCGTTGTTCGGCAAGCGCAGCTTCGTGGTCGGTCTGCTGATCGTCGCCGGCTTCTACGCCGCGTTGAGCGCTTTCGTGCTGGTCGTCAACCTGCTGCTGCAGTCCGGCCTCGGCTGGACGCCGCTGGACACCGGCTTCGCGCTGATCCCGTGGGCTGCCGGCACTGCCATCGCCACGCTGCTGTCCGGCGCGGTGCTGGCCGAGAAGCTCGGCCGCTCGAGTCTGCATCTCGGCTTGGCCATCGCCGTTGTCGGCCTGCTCGGACTGTGGTGGACCGTCGCTGAGAACGGTTGGCTGGCCCCCGCCCTGTTTGTCACGGGTTTCGGCACCGGCCTGCTGTTCATCCCGCTGTTCGACTTCATCCTCGGCGACGCCACCCCCGAGGAGGTCGGCACCGGCGCCGGCGTCCTCAACGCCGCCCAGCAGTTCGCCGGCGCCATCGGCGTCGCCGCGCTGGGCACGGTTTTCTTCGCCCACGTCGGATCGGCCGGCTACTTCGCCGCCGCCGAGCTGGTGTTCGCCATCACCGCCGGCGTGTTCCTGCTGGCCCTGCTGCTCGTCGGCCTGCTGCCCAAGCACGCCCGGTAAGGAGTAACGCCATGACCGTTAGTTTGATCACCGGCGTCAGCCGCGCCCACGGCCTCGGCTTCGCCGTCGCCGCCCAACTGGCCGAGCTGGGCCAGCACGTGATCCTCACCGCCCGCGACGTCTCCCAGGTCGAGCCCCTCGCCGCCACATTGCGCCAGGCCGGCCACACCGCCACCGCATTGCGTCTGGACCTCTCCTCGCCAGACACCATGACCTCGGTTGCCGCGTCCCTCGACCGGCTCGACGTGCTGATCAACAACGCCAGCTTCCCCGTGGACTTCACCGCCCTGTCCGCGCTGGACGCCGACATCGACGCCGTCCGCGATGCCCTGGACGTCGACGTGCTCGGCCCGTGGCGGCTGGTCCAGACCCTGTTGCCGCTGCTCAAAGCCTCTTCGGCGGCCCGCATCGTCAACGTTTCCAGCGTGTCCGCCATGCAGATCTCCGCCGGCCTTGATCTGGGCGCCAGCCTGCGTGCCCCGGCGCATTCCTTCGCCAAGCACACCCTGAACGTCCTCACCGAGGTGCTCGCACACGCCCTGCGCGACACCGACATCCTCGTCAACTCCGTCGATCCCGGCGCGACCGCCACCCATCCCGAACGCGGCGACGACAGCGACGACCGGTCCGCCGCCGAGAGCGCCCGCGGCATCGTGTGGGCCGCGACCCTGCCGGCCGACGGCCCCACCGGCGGCTTCTTCCGCGACGGCGTGCCCTGCTAGGACGCCCGGCGCCAATCCCTTGGTGTCACACCATTGTTAGCGCGAAACACCCGGGTGAAGTAGCCGGCGTCGGGCAGCCCGACCCGGCGGGCGATCTCGCCGATGGGCAGGTCGGTCTCGGCCAGCAGCCGGCGCGCGCGGACCATCCGGTGCTCGGTGATCCAGTCCAGCACGGTCCGCCCGGTCCGCCGCCGCACCACCGTGGTGAGGTGGCCCGGCGTCACGCCCACGCTCTCGGCGACGTCCCGCAGCGACAGCGGCTCGGTGAACCGCCGCTGGATCACGTCGAACACCTCGGCCAGCAGGGTTTCGTTGCTTCGGCGAAGATCCCCGACCACATCGGTGGCCAGCCGGGCCACGTCGACCAACAGCAGCGTGAGGTGGGCCAGCGCGGCCTGCTGGTAGCCGGCGGCGCGGTCGGCCAGCTCCCGCTCGATGCCGGCGATGGCCGCGGTCCAGGCCGGCTG
>DATJJB010000254.1:0-11092 GCA_035492655.1 Kutzneria sp.
CTGGGGCCAGCACTGGATCATCGGCACCACCGACACGCCGTACTCGGACGCCCCGGACCGGCCGACCGTGACCGCCGAGGACGTGGAGTACCTGCTACAGCACGTGAACAGCGTGCTGAAGGAGCCGCTCACCGTTGACGATGTGATCGGCACCTACGCCGGGTTGCGGCCGTTGCTGGCCGGCAAGAACAAGGAGACGGCCAAGCTGTCCCGCGAGCACGCCGTTGCTTCGCCGTCACCCGGGCATTTCGTGGTGGCCGGCGGGAAGTACACGACCTACCGGGTGATGGCCGCCGATGTCGTCAACGCCGCGGTCGAGGGTCTCGGCGGTGTCGCGCCGTCGCTGACCGCCCGGCTGCCCATCCACGGCGCGGTCGGTTATCGCGAGCTGTGGGCCGACCGGATCGCTTTCGCCGCCCGCAACGGCCTTTCGGTGTCCACTGTGGAACGTCTGCTGCACCGGCACGGCTCGGCCGTCACCGAGGTTGTCGAGCTGATCCATTCGGACCCGTCGCTTGCTTCGCCCTTGAGTGGCGCCGAGGGCTACCTGGCGGCCGAGATCGTGCATGCCGTGACCCACGAGGGCGCGCTCGATCTCGACGACGTGCTCAGCCGGCGGACCCGTATCGCCTTCGAGTACCCGTCACGTGGGCTGGCCTGCCTGGAGCAGGTCGCCGACCTCGTCGGCGCTCGGCTGGGCTGGGACGCCTCGGCCCGGCGGGAGGCCGTGGACACCTATCGAGCCGATGGTGCCATGCTGACCGCGTGATCAGTCTTCGCTGCGCTCGGCTTTTCGACGGCGACACAATGCACGACGGCCCCCGAACCGTCGTGCTGGACAGCGGCCGCATCGTCGGATTCGACGATGCGGCCGTTGATGTCGTCGACCTCGGCGACGTGACCTTGATGCCGGGCCTGGTGGACGCCCACACGCATCTGGTGTTCGAGCCCGGCAGCGACATTCTGGCCGACATGGCTTCGACGCCGCGTGACGTGCTGGTGGAGCGGATGCGCCGGCATGCCGTCGAGGCCTTGCACGCCGGCATCACGACGCTGCGTGACCTGGGGGACCGGGACTATTCGGCCGTCGAGCTTCGGGACGCCGGCGGCCTGCTGCCCGAGATCCTGGCCGCCGGGCCGCCGATCACCATTCCCGGTGGGCACTGCTGGTTCCTCGGCGGCGAGGTGCCGGCCTCTCGGTCCGCGTTGATCGACGCCGTCGCCGAGCGGGTGTCCCGTGGCGTCGACGTCGTGAAGATCATGGCTACCGGCGGCGGAATCACCCCCGGCAGCGCCGCCCATGAGTCCCAGTACTCCTATGAGCAGCTGGCCGCCGTCGTCGACGCCGCCCATGCCGCCGGGCTCCCCGTCACCGCCCATGCCCATGGCGCCCTTGGCGTTCGCGACGCCGTCCGGGCCGGTGTCGACGGCGTCGAGCACGCCACCTTCCTCGACGGCACCGGCGGCGCCGCCCCCGACTGGGACACCATCGCCGAGATCATCTCCCGCGGCACCTACGTCGGCGTCACCGCCGGCCGTCTGCTCACCGGTCCGCCCACCCCGCCCCATGTCCTTGCCGCACGGGCCTTTCTCGCCCGCATGCACCGCTCCGGCGCTCGGATCGTCTGCTCCTCCGACGCCGGCATCATCAAGTACAAGCCACACCACTGCCTGCCCCACGGCCTCACCGAGTTCCAGGCCTTCGCCGACATCTCCGCCGCCGCCGTCCTGACCTCCGTCACCCGCCTCGCCGCCGAGTCCTGCGGCCTCGGCTCCCGTAAGGGCCGCATCGCCCCCGGCTACGACGCCGATCTCCTTGCCGTGCCCGGCGATCCCTCCCAGGACCTCACCGCCCTACGCTCCGTCGCCGCCGTCTACCGCGCCGGGAGCCGCGTGTGCTGACCCATTCCGTGTCGCCGGCTCCTTCGCCTTCCTCGCCAGCACCGGCGTCGACCTGGTGATCGCCGAGATCGCCATCCGCTACCTCAGTCCCGCCCACTTCGACGACCTCCTCGACATCGCCGTCTGGCGCCGGCACATCGGCACCACCTCCCTCGGCATCGTCTTCCACGGCACCGTCTCCGGCCGCGACGTCGTGCTCGCCTCCTGCCGTACGTCGCCTTCGCCACCCCCGAGTTCCGCAAGGCCCCCATCCCCCCACCGCTCCGCGCCGTCCTCGAACGCATCCCGTCCGAGCCGGCTGACCTGGCCGCCCAGTGGAACGGGCGGTGAGCGGCTCACGAGATGTCGTCGCCAAGCTGCCGGCCGGGGCGCGTGAGATCGTGGAACCACGCGAGTGTTTCGATGAGGTTCGCCCGCGCCGATGTGGTCGCCAGGACGTCGAGGGCGAAGCCGGGACGCAGGTTGATCTTCGCCGCGGGGAGATCGACACCGTCGATGGTGTTCAGGCGCTGACGAAGTTCCTCCCTGAGCGCTAGGTTGTCGAATGGGCGCCGCCGGCTCATGTGTTGGAAAACGACCTCGAACTTGCCGCTCGGGTAGACAGTTGCCGGCCAGATGTTTTTGCCCTGATCACGTTTACCGCGAGCCATGAGGAAGCAGGAGGTCTCCTGCTCGATGCCGTAGTCGAGGAAGCCGCCGAGCTGGACCCATGCGTTGAGGACCTCGACAACGGCGCCCGCGACAACATGACCTTGCCCTGCCGTCAACTGGTCGAGGAAATCGTGCCTGAGATCGGCGTTGACCGCACGTCCTGGCGCGGCATCTAGTAGTTCGGGTACGTCGTCGCCGAGCAACGCCGCGAGCTCCACCGTGGTGAGACGCTGCGAGTGCGCCGCCCGGTCGTTGCCGTCGAACGTCACTCCCTCCGCGGCGAGCAATTGCTTGGGAGCATCGGTCCTGCCCGGGTCGAGCCAGGTGAAATTCGGCGACACCGTGCCGTCGGACTGCAGCACGCGATGGGCGTTCGGGGCGAGTGTGGTGGCGAGGTGCTGGCCAACGGCAACGGGATGGCTGCCGATGAGGGCAGCAAGGTCGCCATAGGTGGTCCATGCGCCAGCTGGCACCTCGGCCAGGGCCTTGTGGAGCACATCCCACGCTGTTCGTGACGAGTGAATCCCGTTGGAGATCGGTCCGGGCCATTCGGCGATCACCCGCGCAGCGAGCGCATCGGCGCGGTCGTGGATTTGTGGTCGTCCCCAGCGTTCCTGCCCCGCGATCTCCTGGTTCATGCGGACGCCGCTGCTGGCGAGCTGTTGGCGTTTGGTCGTGAACGGACTGTTGCTCAGGGACGAGTTGTAGCCGGTCAACGTCAGATTGCCGAGCGTGTGCACCAACGCGCCGTGTACCTGTTTGAATTCTTCCCCGGCTTCAAGATCCTCCGTGATGACCTGCTGCCACTCGCGGGTTGGCGTCTGTGGCAGCACGTGCTCGATCGTGAGGCCCGACAGATCTACCGGCTCCTTGCTGTCGAAGGTTTCCTCCAACCATCGCAGCACCAGGCTTCGCTGGTGTGGCCGGCCGTTCAGGTAGTAGGGAATTGACCTCGCGGCCGTGCGGACTTCCTCGTCGCTTGCGTAGTACTTGCGGCCGGTGGACAGGTAGCGCCGAATCGCCTCGTCGACTGGGCCGTCAGCATCGATCTCCGTCACCACGGCCAGCAGTGCGCGGTTGATACCTGCGGTCGCGCGGCCGATGAGCAACCGCCGCACGAAATAGCTCTCCAGGTACAGCATCGCGGCTGCGATCTGCGGCGAATCGGCGGAGCCGCTGGCCCGCCTTTCCAAGAGATGAAGCAGCACCGGGTAGACGGTTGTGGTTCCCCAGGCGCGGAGCCGGCTCAACCGGCGACGTACTTCCCGGTCGGACTCGCGGGAAGGATCCAGGATCGTCCGGAGGAACTCGCCGAGCCGGCCGAACCGGGCGACTTCTTGTTCGATCTCCTCTTCCGTGCGCATCCGGTCGAGACGCCGCTGCTGCCGGGGATAGGTGTCAGCCTGCTTGATCCGTGGGTCCCGCTGCACCAGGTCGAGCCAGAACAGCAGCTCGAGCTGGTCGCGATCCAGATTCTGCTGTAGTGGCAGCCACAGCGACTCGTACACGGCTTCGCCACGCGTCGGCAGTCGCATGAACAGGTAGTTGCGCAGGAGGTCTGCCTGCGTCAGACGCAGTCCGGTGTTGTTCAGCGACTCGAAGATCCGGTGCGGATTGTCTCCCCGCTGCGCGGTCACCGACACCAGGGCGAGCCCAGATATGACGGCGTCCTCGATCCGTTCGATGTCATCAGGGTCGTCGGGGTCATCCGCACTGGCGAGTTCGGCAGCGAAGAAGCGGTAGGCGGAGCCGATGCGGTCGGGTCCGCCGGCCTGCGGTGTCGAGTTGAGGCAGGCCAGAAACGCCGGGCGATCGGCCTGCGTCGGCACGAGCTTGAACCGCTGGCGATCGGGTTTCCAGTTGTTGATCAGATACTGCTGGTCGATGCGCACACGATGTTCGGGGGATTCCGTTCGAGCGCGATGGTCTCGCAAGGCACAGAGCAGGACCGACAGCGTCGTGAGCCGCTGCTGCCCGTCGATCACGAGGAACTCCTGCACGCCGGTCGGACCGTTGGTCGGGCTCGGCGCGAGTACCAGGGAACCAATGAAATGCGTCAGCGTCGGATCCTCGACCCGGGCCTCGGCCAGCTGCGTGATGTCCTCCCACATCTGTTTCAGCTGGTCGGCCTCCCAGGAGTAGGTCCGCTGATAGAGCGGAACCTGGTACTGCTTCGACCCTTCGAGGAGTTCCTGCAAGGTTGTCTCGCGGGCTAGGACCATGGGCTCATCCTTCCGCAACTGGACTCGACATCACGGCGAGTTCGCGACGAAGGTGGTGCACCAGGCTATCGGCGCGGTTGCGTCGGAGGCCGATGCCAGCGGCCGAATGGTCACTCCGATGGGTGAAGCTGCTGTGTGCGGCGCCCGGCTGGACGTCAGGTGAGGAACTCGGTCAGGCGGTCGGCCTCCTCGGCGACCTCGGCGCGTTCGGTGCGGGTGAAGGTGCGCAAGGGCGTGACGGCGACGGCGTCGTCGGTGACGGTCCAGGTGGCGGAGACGCGGCCGTCGACGAGCACGACGCGAGTGCCGGCGACGGAGAGCAGGCGGTGGGCGTCGTCGACGATGCGGGTGCGGTCGTCGTAGCCGAGGAGGGCGTTGTCGAAGGCGGGCAGGAAGCGCACGGGGGCGGGGGTGTCGGGATCGGGGCGAGGGGCGTCGGGCAGGTCGAGGAGGGTGCGGCCGCGTTCGTCACGGAAGGAGACGAGCTCGGGGCGCAGGGCCTTCACCGCGTCGGGCAGGCCGGCGAGGCCGGACCAGGCGCGGATGTCGGCGGTGGCGGCGGGACCGAAGGCGGCGAGGTAGCGGCGGACGAGGTCGGGACCGGCGTCGGACCGGGCCAGCGGGCGGCCGAGCCACGAGGTCAGCAGGACGTTGCGAACGCCGCTTTTGTTGCGCCAGAGGCCACGAGGTGGCACCTGGACCACCGGCACCAGCCCGGCGACGAGCAGTTCGCCGAGCACCCGCGGCGGCACGTCCGACCAACGACCGGCGGCGGCCTGGACGAGCTCGGCCATGGTGCGGGGCTCGCCGTCGGACATGACGGCGTGCCCGGCGGCGGCCAGCTCGGCCAGGTCGACGGCGGCCAACTCGCGCCGGTACGTGCCGAGAACCCGTTGCAGCAGCATGGAATCGTGCCGGGACCGCCAGGCGACGACGTCATCGGCGGTGAGCAGGTGGACGGTGCGTCGCATCAGATGCGTACGCACAACCTGGCGCTGCACAAGGAGATCGGACAACATCGCGGGCGCGAAGCCCTGCACCCGCGACCACAACCCGACGAACGGCTCCTGCGGCTCCTGGGCCTGCAACCCGCAGAGATGCCCGACCGCGTCGAGAACCGGCAGGTCGACGCGGTCGAGCAGCAGCTGGCGGGCCAGGGTGGCGCGGTTGAGGGCCCGCGTGGACAGCACGTCCATCAGCCGAGGCTCTCCCGCAGGATGTCGGCGTGCCCGGCGTGCTGGGCGGTCTCGGTCGCCACGTGCATGATCACGCGCCGGACGGTGTACGAGCCGCCGGGCTCCAGCCACGGGGCGGGCGGCAGCGCCTGGCCGGCGTCGAGGTCGGCGGTGGCGGCGATCTCCGCGGTCCGGGCGGCGACCTTCTCGTAGCGGGCGCGGATGTCGGCCAGGGTGTCGCCGGGCTGCATCTGGAACGCGTTCTGGTGGTCGATCATCCACTGCGGCGGCGGCGCGGCGCCGGTCATGATGTCGCCCCAGGTGACGCCCTCGGGCAGCTCGTGCGGCATGGCCGACGCGCCCTCGACGGCGAAGCGCAGCCACTGCTCCTCCATGGCCATCACGTGCTTGAGCACGCCGCCGATGCACAGCGAGCTGGCGGTCGGGCGCGCGGCGGCCTGCTCGTCGGTGAGCCCATCGGCCGTCTTGAGCAGGGCGGATCGGGCCGCGTCGAGTACGGCCAGCAGGTCGGTGGTCTCAGTCATGAGGCAAGTCTGACAGCAGTAGTGGACAGGTTGTGGCCGCTACTATCGGCACATGCCGAAAACCTCGGGCCGTCTGCTGTCGCTGCTCTCCCTGCTGCAGCTGCGCCGCGACTGGCCGGCGCAGCTGCTGGCCGACCGCCTCGAGGTCAGTCCACGTACGGTGCGGCGGGACGTCGACCGACTGCGTGAGCTGGGCTATCCCATCCGGACGATCAAGGGCCCGGACGGCGGCTACCGCCTCGGGGCCGGCACCGAACTGCCGCCGCTGCTGTTCGACGACGAGCAGGCGGTGGCCCTGGCCGTGGCGTTGCAGACCGCCATCGCCACCAGCGGCGTCGGCGAGGCCGCGGCACGGGCGCTGAGCACCATCCGGCAGGTCATGCCGTCGCGGCTGCGGCACCGTATCGACGCCTTGCAGGTCACCCCGCTGACGGTGAGCCACACGCCGGTCGACGTCGCCGTGATCATGGAGGTCAGCGCCGCCGTGCACGCCCGTGCGGTGCTGCGCTTCGACTACCGGCACGAGCCGCGGCGGGTCGAGCCGCACCATCTCGTCACGTGGAGCGGACGGTGGTACCTCGTGGCCTGGGACCTCGACCGCGACGACTGGCGCATCTTCCGCGTCGACCGCATCGCCCCGCGCACGCCGACCGGCCCCCGCTTCGTCCCGCGTGACCTGCCCGGCGGCGACGTCGCGACCTTCGTTTCCGCGCGGTTCAAGGGTTCCGAGGATGTCGATCAGTGGCCGTGCCAGGGCGAGGTGATCCTGCACGCCCCGGCCGACGCCGTCGTTTCCTTTGTCGGCAACGGAGTTGTCGAGGCACTCGGCCCCGATCGGTGCCGTCTCGTGCTCGGCGGCTGGTCCTGGCCCGGTCTCGCCGCCACCATCGGCCGCTTCGACGCCGACATCGAGGTCGTCGGGCCGGTCGAGCTCAAGGACGCCTTCGGCACGCTGGCCCGCCGCTACGCCGCCGCCGCTTCGTCCGCGGCCGAAGTGGCGCCGGGCTAGCGTGGTCGTACATGGCTACTTCGCGCACGCCGCTGGTGTCGCTCTGCCTGGGGTTCTTCATGATCCCGCTGGACGCGACCGTGGTGACGACCGCCCTGCCGGCGATCGGCCGGGACATCGGCGCCTCAGCCAGCGGCCGGCAATGGGTGCTCGACGGTTACAACGCTTCGTATCCGGAGCGGTCCGCGCGGGCTCGCGCCATCGGTTTATGGGGCGGTATGGGCGGTATCGCCGCCGGTCTCGGGCCGGTGCTGGGCGGTGTGCTCACCGGGTGGACCGGCTGGCCGGTGGTCTTCTTCCTCAACGTGCCCGTCGGCGTCGCCGCGATCGTGTTGACACTGCGGCACGTTGCCGCCCCGGCCCCGCGGGAGCGGGTCGGCCTTGACCTGCCGGGGCAGGTGCCGAGCATCCTGGCCGTCGGCGGGCTGGCCTTCGGGCTCATCGAGGGCGCGGCCTGGGCCTACGTCGTCGCCGTGCTCGGCGGCGTCGGTTTCGTCATCGTCGAGAGCCGCCGGCGGCACGCGCTGCTGCCGCAACCCGGCATCGCGTCGGTGGCCTCCTTGCTACCGCAACTTCGTACTGGCTGTTGGTCGTTCCGTTGCTGGCCATCGGTTTCGGCACCGCGTACACCATGCCGGCGGCGACGGTCGCGACCATCGAGGCGGCGCCGCCGGACAAGGCCGGCACGGCGTCGGGTGCGCTCAACTCCAGCCGTCAGGTCGGCAGCACGCTGGGAGTGGCGATCTTCGGCGCGCTCGTGGCCGGCGCGGGCGACTTCATGCCCGGCTACCACCTCAGTGTGCTGGTCGGCGGCCTCGTCTTCGGCCTGGGCACCGTCGTCGCGTGGTGGACGATCCCGTCCTCGCCGTGTCGGGCATGATCGGGGTGTGGACGAGCGGGCGGAGATCACGACGGCCAAGGGCGCGGCGAGCGACGAGCTGGTCGTGGCCTTCGGGCGGCTGCTGGGCGCGGCCGGGCGGCTGGGGCACATCCTCGGGCGGGCCATCGAGGAGGAGTTCGGCATCAGCCACGTCATGTACGAGGTGCTGCTGATCCTCGGCCGGGCCGGCGAGCCGGGGCTGTCGATGGGCGTGATCGGGCGGGAGCAGATCCTCACCACCGGCGGCGTGACCCGGCTGATCGACCGCATGGAGGCGGCCGGGCTGGTCGAGCGCACCGAGGATCCGGGGGACCGGCGGGGACGGTTGGTCCGGCTGACCCCGCACGGCGAGGACGTCGCGGTGCGGGCGTCGCGGGTGCACGTGGTCAACATCGAGCGCTACTTCCTGGACCCGCTCCCGGTCGAGCATCGTGCCCAGTTCCTCGCTGACCTGCGGATTCTCGGTCACGCCGCGCGGAGCGCCCTGCCTCAGCTGCGCTGATCACGCTGTGACCGGCGTCGCTTCTCCGTGGAAATATCTGACGAGTCAGAATCTGTTGAGTCAGGTAATTGCGCTACGAGGAGGACGTCATGAGCAAGCTCGACTACCGGGTCATCGACCTCGACTTCCCGGTCGGCGACAAGAACAAGACCGCCACCCTGGTCACCGGCGAGCACGACGCGCTGCTGGTCGACGCCGGCTTCACCCGGGCCGACGGCCACCGCCTGGTCGCCCGGATCCTGGACTCCGGCAAGCGCCTGACCACGGTGTTCATCAGCCACGGCGACCCCGACTTCTACTTCGGCGCCGAGGTCCTCGCGGATGCCTTCCCGGCGGCGGAGTTCGTGGCGACGCCGCCGGTGATCGAGCACATCCGGCACAGCTACGAGGGCAAGCTGACGGCGTGGGCGCACGTGGGCGTGAACCTGCCGACGCGGCTGGTCGACATCAAGCCGTTCGACGGGATCGAGTTGGAGGGAAAGCGCTTTCAGCTGCGCGGCGGCCCGGCCGAGCTGGCCGACCGGCACTACCTGTGGCAGCCCGAGGACCGCGTGATCCTCGGCGGAGTCCTGCTGTTCCAACAGGAACACGTGTGGGTCGCTGACACGCCCAAGCCGGAGCAGCGCGCTGCCTGGGTGGGTTTGCTGGACGAGATGGCCGCGCTGGACGCCGACCTCGTCGTTCCTGGCCACCGCTTGCCGGGTGCGCCCGCGGACGCCACCGCGATCACCGCCACCCGCGAGTATCTCCTTACGTTCGAACGGGAACTCGCTGCCGCCGTCGACGGGGCCACGCTGATCGACGTGCTCGTCGCCCGTTACCCTGACCACGGCATGCTGATCGCCGCGCAGATCGGCGCCAAGGTCGCCAAGGGCGAGATGAGCTGGGGATGAGCGCCGCCGACGTCGTTCGCCGCCAGTACCTCGCTTCCGCCGCCGGCGACCTGGCGGCCCTGCGCGACACCCTCGCGCCGGACGTGGAGTGGACCGAGATGGCCGGTTTCCCGTTGGCCGGCACGTATCGGACGCCCGAGGGTGTCACCGCCAACGTGATGGAGAAGCTCGCCGCCGACTGGGACGGCTGGACCGCCCATGACGACACCTATGTCGTCGACGGTGAGAACGTCGTGGTGCTGGCCCGCTACACCGCCGCCAACAAGGCCACCGGCAAGGCCCTCAACGTCCGGGTCGCGCACCACTTCGTGGTGCGCGGCGACAAGATCGTGCGCTTCGAGCAGTTCGTCGACACCGCCAAGGTGCTCGCCGCGATGTCGTGACTTCCGTTGGTGGCGGCGGGTTTCCCGCCGCCACCTGCGGTCACATCGCCGCGGCCGTCAGGTACGCCTGCTTGGCCGCGTCGCCCATGGTCGGGCCTTCCAGGTTGGTCGTGTGCAGGTCCTCGTCCAGACCGCCCCGGCTCACCACCGAGAAGATCGTGCCCGTGCGGCCGTCGAAATTCGCCAGCCAGGGGCCGCCGCTGGAGCCGCCCGCCATGTCGCACGGGGACTGCCAGCCGTCGCCCGCGCCGTTGTTGAAGAACGTCACCGGCACCGTGCAGCGCATCAGGAACTCTCCACGCGCCAGCGTCGATCCCGGGTAGCCGAACATGTTCGCCGGCCCCGTCGGCTTCGTGCCGAAGGCGATCTTCTGCGTGCCCGCCACGTCCTGCACGTGCTTGCCGTGCTGCGTCGCCAGCACCACCATCGACACGTCCCACGGCATCAGGCTGTAGTCCTTCGGCGCCACGAAACCCCTTGCCGCGAACACCCCTTTCGGCGCCTTGCCGTGGTCATAGGCCGGCACGAACACGATGTTCTTGGCCTTGATCTCCGTGTCGTTCCTGGTGAATCCCGGGTGCACACAGTGCGCCGCCGTCACCACCGTGTCCCGGTTCGCGCTCGGGATCGCCGTCGCCGTGCACCAGCTGTCGCCGCCCGGCTCCTCCGTGAAGAAGAACCGGCCCACTCCCTTCGGCGCCGTCCCCTCCCACGGCTTCGCCAGCCGTTCCGGCGGCACGTTCGCGTCCTTCCCCACTTCCTGCATCCGCTCCGGCGTCCAGTACGCCAGCGCCGCCGCCTGCTCCGCCGCCGGCACCGTGTCCACCCGCACCGGCTCCGTGTCCGCCACCGCCGTCGGCGCCCCCGTCATCGCCACCACCGCGAAGACGAGCACCGCTCTCATCACCCTGCCCATGGCCCCTCAGACGC
>DATJJB010000255.1:0-9040 GCA_035492655.1 Kutzneria sp.
GGACACCGCCACCGTGAGGATGTAGTCGACCAGCAGCGCGCTGGCCACGGTGAGCCCGAAGTAGCGGCCGAGGTTGGTGGTGGCCACCTCGTAGTCGCCGCCGCCGCTGGGGTAGGCGTGCACGTTCTGCCGGTACGAGGCCACCACGACCAGCATGACCAGGGCCACCACGACGCCGATCCAGGGCGCGAAGCCGTAGGCCGACAGACCGGCGACGCTCAACGTCAGGAAGATCTCCTCCGGGGCGTACGCCACCGAGGAGAGAGCGTCGGACGCGAACACCGGCAGGGCGATCCGCTTCGGCAGGAGCGTGTGCGCCAGCCGGTCGCTGCGGAAGGGTCGGCCGAGGACGAGGCGTTTGGCCGCGGTCGCAATCTTGGACACAACGGCACAGCCTAGGCGAGGTCCTCACCACATCGGAGCAGTCGTCGCCTAGGTTGGGGAACAAACCGGGCCATTGGTGCATTGGGGGGTTGCGGGGGATCGCCGTCTCCGCCGCCAGGTACGGTGCAGCCGCATCGCGGAGGAGGACGATTCGTGCACGTGGTGGTCATGGGCTGCGGCCGGGTGGGGGCATCGCTGGCCAAGGCGCTGGAGCGCCTCGGCAACCAGGTCGCCGTCATCGACAAGAACGGGCAGGCCTTCCGCCGGCTCGGCAGTGATTTCCACGGCCAGCAGGTCGTGGGCAACGGCTTCGACCGGCAGGTCCTGGTGGCCGCCGGCATCGAGCGGGCCGGCGCGCTGGCCGCCGTGTCCAGCGGCGACAACTCCAACATCATCGCGGCCCGGGTGGCCCGGGAGACCTTCGGCGTGCAGCACGTCGTGGCCCGGATCTACGACCCCAAGCGGGCCGCCGTCTACGAGCGCCTGGGCATCCCGACGGTGGCCACCGTGCCATGGGCCACCGACCGCTTCCTGCGGATGCTGGTGCCCGAGGGGCAGGCCGCGGCGTGGCGGGACCCGTCCGGCACGGTGGCGGTGATGCTGCTGCCGGTGCACGAGGGCTGGGTCGGCCGCAAGATCGCCGAGCTGCAGGAGACCGTGGGCTGCCGGGTGGCCTTCATCATGCGCTTCGGCACCGGCGTGCTGCCCGAGCCGAGCACCGTCGTGCAGGCCGACGACGAGATCTACGTCGCCGCCCTGTCCGGCACCATCACCGAAATCACCGCGGCGGCTGGCCAGGCACCCGAGGAGAGCCACTGATGCGAGTCGCGATCGCGGGCGCCGGCGCCGTCGGCCGGTCCATCGCCCAGGAGCTGCTGGGCAGCAACCACCAGGTGTTGCTGATCGAGCGGGACGCGGCGCACTTCGAGCCCACCACCGTCGAGCAGGCCGAGTGGGTGCACGCCGACGCGTGCGAGCTGTCCTCGCTCGAGGACGCCGGGCTCCAGCTGTGCGACGTGGTCATCGCCGCCACCGGCGACGACAAGGTCAACCTGGTGGTGTCGCTGCTGGCCAAGACCGAGTTCGCGGTGCGCCGGGTGGTGGCCCGGGTCAACGACCCGACCAACGAGTGGCTGTTCACCGAGGCGTGGGGCGTCGATGTGGCGGTGTCCACGCCGCGCATGCTGGCCGCCATGGTCGAGGAGGCCGTCAACATCGGCGACCTGGTGCGGCTGATGACGCTGCGGCAGGGCCAGGCCAACCTGGTGGAGATCACGCTGCCGGACGACACCTCGCTGGCCGGCCAGGCCGTCAGCCAGCTGGCGCTGCCCCGGGACGCGGCGCTGGTGACCATCCTGCGCGGCGGGCGGGTCATCGTTCCCCAGGCCGACGACCCGTTCGAGCAGGGCGACGAGCTGCTGTTCGTGGCCTCGGCCGACGTCGAGCACGAGATCAGGATCGCGCTGGGCCTGGACTGACCGCCCGGGCTCCCCTGATGCAGGGAAGGACGCCTTACCTGCGTTGAACGCAGGTAAGGCGTCCTTCCCTGCATCAAACCGGGGGGTTACGCGGGTTCTGGGGCGGCCGGCGGCTCTTCCTCGGCGGCCAGCTGGGCCAGGCGCTTGTCGGCCTTGCGCACGGCCCACACCGTGACGGCGATGGCGATCGCCGTGAGCGGGTAGCCCATCGCGATCCGGGCCAGGCCGAGCAGGCCGACGTTGTCCTCGCTGTACAGCCACTGCTGGACCACGAACTTGGACCCGAAGACCAGGATCCAGACCAGCGTGGCGACGTCGTAGTAGAGCCGGGCGGTCTTGTCCGACCGCCACTTGAAGCCCGAGTTGTTCAGCGTCGACCAGATCACGCCGGCCAGCGGCCAGCGGATCAGCGCCGAGATCAGGAACGCGCCGCAGTAGACCAGGCTGCTCCAGATGCCGAAGGCGAAGAAGCCCTTGGCCGAGCCGGTGCGGATGGTGATGAACGCGGCCACGGCGATGCCGAACAGGCCGGAGATGGCCGGTTGCAGCGGCTCGCGGCGGACCAGCCGGACCACGGCGATCGCCACCGCGACGCCGACCGCCGCCCACAGCGCGGCCTGCCACTCGAACACGTAGTTGACCAGCACGAAGACCACGATCGGGACCGAGGAGTAGATCAGGCCGCTGATGCCGCCCATCTGCTCCAGCAGCGTCGGCATCGGCTTGGACTGCTCGTCCTGCGCCGGCTCTTCGGTGACCGACTCGGCGGCCGGGGCTGGCTGTTCGCTCATGAACTCGTCTGCAACTCGTAGTAGGGGTTGTAGAGCACCTTGCGGCCGTCACGGACCGCGATCCGACCCCGGGCCTTGATGGTGCGCCCCGGCTCGATGCCGGCGATCCGGCGACGGCCGAGCCAGACTAGCGTCACGCCCTCGGTGCCGTCGTAGAGCTCCGCCTCCAGGGTCGCCGCCGCGTCCCGGGGGCACAGCTCCACGCTGCGCAGCCGGCCGAGCACGGTGACCTCCTCGCCGGAACGGCAGTCGCACGCCCGTTGCGCCCCGACGGCGTCGACCTCGCGCGACAGGTCGTCCGCGTCGAGTTCGCTGACGTCGCTGGTCAGTCGGCGTACGAGACGGTTCCAGTAACCGCCCCTTGTGCTCGCCATGGTCCGCGCTCCAATGCGCCTCGTCGGCCCCCACGCCGGGCCGTGCACTCGCCAGGGTAACCGCGCCGGGGCTCCGAGAACCGCGTCCGAACCGGCAAGATCTGGCGATGTGAGCGACACGGCCGTCTTGTTGCCCGGAACCGGATCGGATGACGTTTTCATCCGTTCGGTCTTCACTGCCCCGGTGACCGCCGCCGGGGTGACCCTGGTCGCCCCGGAACCGGTTCCAGGCCCCGATCTGGGCCGCCGGCACCTGCTTTCCCTGGACGCCGCGTTCGATGCGCACGGCCCCGTGCTCGCCGGCGGCATCTCCTTCGGCGCCCACCTCGCCGCCGAGTGGGCTTGCGCACACCCGTCCCGCTGCGCCGGCCTGCTGCTCGCCATGCCCGCTTGGCACGGCGCCCCCGGCGACTGCCCCGCCGCCGTCGCCGCCCGCCACTCCGCCGCCACCGTCCTTCGCGACGGCCTCTCGTCGGCCCTCGCTTTCGGCCCCGACGTCCCCCCTTGGCTCGCCGCCGAGCTCTCCCGCGCCTGGCGCCGCCACGGCCCCGGCCTCGTCGACTCCCTGCTCGCCGCCGCCGACCGCCCCGCGCCGACCCTCCCCCAGCTGGCCGCCCTGTCCGTGCCCGTCGGCATCGTCGCCGTGCACGACGATCCCCTGCATCCCGCTTCGGTCGCCGCCCAGTGGGCCGCCACCATCCCCGGGGCCGAGCTGCGCTCCATCTCGTTCGCCGACTTCAGCGCCGACCGCTCCGCCCTCGGCCGCGCCGCCGTCACCGCCTGGCAGGCGTCGGTCAGGCGAGGCTCTCCGCCAGCTGTCTGAACAGGGCGGTGCCGGGGTCGTCGATGCCGCGGCGCACGTGGGACATGAGCAGGAGGACGGCCAGGGCGCGGGACCACTCGTAGGCACGGTCCTCGTCGAGCACGGACAGGGCGGCGACGCGGGCGCGGAGCTGGGTGTCGGTGGTGACGTCGAGCAGGGTCCAGTCGACGACGTCGAGGTCGGGGTCGCCGAGACAGGGACGGGGGTCGATGGCGACGGGGCCGCGGACGGAGGACAGGACGTTGCCGGGGTGGAAGTCGCCGTGCACGAGGCGGACGACGGAGCCGGTGTCGGCCAGGCGGCGGGCGGCGGCGTGGGAGGCATCGAGCAAGGCAGCGGGCACGCCGGGGTTGCGACGATGGGCCAGGGTGAACATGAAGTCGACCCGGTCGGCCACGGTGGGGAAGCCGGTCGGCGCGGGCACGTCGCGGAGCTGACGGAGGAGAGCGCCGGCGGGACGCCAGTCGGTCAACGGGGTGCCGGGCTCCAGGGCCTCGATGAGCAGGGCGTTGTCCTCGTCGGCGGCGTCGAGCAGGGAGACGACGGCGGGGCAGGAAGCCCAGGCGCGCAAAGCGGCCGCCTCGGTGCCGAAGACCTCGGCGTCGGGCGTGAGCTTGAGGTAGGCCAAGGAGCCGTCAGCACGACGGCAGCGGAAGGTGCACGAGGTGCTGCCGGCGCTCATGGTGGCGAGCACGGTCAGCCCCCACCGGACGGCCAGCCGGTCGACCAGGGCGGTTACCCCGTCGAGCCACGGCTGGACGTCCGGCCCGAAGCGCAGGCGGAGGCGCTCGGTGAGACCGTCGGAGAGCATCAGCCCTGTTGCTGGGCCTGGATGTGCTGGGCGATGGCGGGCGGCAGCTCGACCGGCAGCGGGGTGCGCACGGGCTGGGCGCTGTCGCCCCGGACCACGACGGTGCCGCGGATGACGTTGCGCAGCAGGTCGGAGGCCATGACGTTGTGCTCGCCGGGGCCGGCGACGACGCCGCGGAGCATCCAGCGCGGCCCGTCCACGCCGACGAAGCGCAGCACGACGTTGTTGGCGGTGGCGGCCAGCTCGGTGCCCCACTCGCCGGATTCCTTGATCACCCGGGCGCCGTCGCCGCGCAGCTGGCTGACGAGCTCCTCGCAGATCTCGGGCCACAGGTCGCCGCTGCGGGGCGCGGCGTAGGCGCTGACGGTGATCTGGCCGATGGGCGTCACCAGGTGCACGGCCCGAACCGGACCGGAGGGGTCGACCTCGACCTGGAGCTGGGCCCCGTCGGGCACGGGCACCCGCACGGACCCGAGGTCGAGCCGGGACAGGCCGTCCTGCGGGGCGTCCGCCTCGTCGAACGGACCGGCGGTGACGGCCGCCTCCTCGACGACCTCGTCGACGTCGTAGTTCGGTACCCCCAGGCGGCTGCTGTCCTTGCTGACATGGTGCCGCCCGCGCTTGCCGCGCTTGCCGAACATTCCGCTACTCCTTCGTCCCCTGCTGGGCCCCGGCGCCCGCCGCGGCCGCGAGCACCGCGTGCCCGCCGGTGGATCCGTAGCCGCCGGTGCCCCGCTCGGAGTCGGGCAGCCGGTCGACCTCCTCGAAGACCACGTGCTCGACGCGCTGCACGACCAGCTGCGCGATCCGGTCCCCCCGGCGCAACGTGATCGGCTCACGGAGATCGTGGTTGATCAGGCACACCCGGATCTCGCCGCGGTAGCCCGCGTCGATGGTGCCGGGCGTGTTCACCACGGACAGCCCCACCCGCGCGGCCAGCCCGGATCTCGGGTGCACGAAGCCGGCGAAGCCGATCGGCAGCGCGACCGCGACGCCGGTGCCGACCACGGCCCGCTCGCCGGGCGCGATCACGACGTCCGTGGTCGTCACGAGATCGACACCCGCGTCGCCGGCCGTGGCATAGGACGGCACGGGGACCCCGGGATCGATTCGGGAGAGGAGGACCTGCACGCTGGGCACGGCGCGTGACACTACCCTGGACCCGTGACCGAGAGCGTGAGTGCGGTGGCAAAGACCGAGGCCAAGTCCAAGCCGGTGTTCTTCGAACGGCTGTACGTGCCGGCATGGGGCTGGCCGCTGCCGCTGATCGCGGCCGTGCTGATGGCCGCCGAGGTGCACATGGGCTACCCGGGCGTACGCGCGTGGCTGCCCTACCTGATCACGATCCCGCTGGTGGTCGGCGTGATGCTGTGGCTGGGCCGGGCCACGGTGAAGGTGGTCGACGGCGAGCTGTGGGTGGGCGACGCCCACGTTCCGCTCAGCTTCGTCGACGAGGTCGAGGTGATCCCGGCCAAGGCCAAGCGCAAGGCGCTCGGCCCCGACCTGGACCCGGCCGCGTTCGTGTCGCACCGCGGCTGGGTGGGGCCGGTCCTCCGGGTCTACCTCAACGACCCGGCGGATCCGACCCCGTACTGGCTGTTCAGCGTCCGCAAGGCGGACAAGCTGGCCGCCATGTTGCACAACTGACCCCCAGAACGCCCGAAGGCCGCGCCCTCGGCGGCGGGACGGGCCCGCGCGCCGGCCGGGCGCGTCGAATCAGGCGCAGTCCCGGCAGATCAACTGCCCGTTGTGCTCCTCGGCCAGTCGACTCCGGTGGTGCACCAGGAAGCAGCTGGAACAGGTGAACTCGTCAGCCTGCTTCGGCAGCACCTTGACGGTGAGCTCCTCGTTGGACAGGTCGGCGCCTGGCAGCTCGAAGTTCTCATCCGGTGCATCCACGTCGACGTCGACCACGCCGGACTGCGTCTCGTTGCGCCGCGCCTTCAACTCCTCGAGGGAGTCCTCGGCCAGGTCGTCATCCTGGCTCCGGCGCGGAGCGTCGTAGTCGGTCGCCATACTTCTTTCACCCCTGCAGTCACAATTCAGACTGTGTTCGTGCCGCTGGTCAACGCTCCAGGGCCCCAATTTGTGCCCGCCGCCGGAAGTGACGGTGGTCTCGCTCCCCGCCGGCTGCCACCCAGTGATCGTCAAACGATTCCAGCCGCACCCGCAGTGGCTCGGAGCGCGTGGATGATAGCCCACTACGCAAGGGCGCACGCACACACTCACCCATCCGTGGTCCTAGCTGGCGGGACGGGCAGCGTCCTCGGGGGAATTCGGCGGGCAAACCCCTTGCCGGGACGGCCCGGCCGTGGTGCGATTCCGCCCGAGCAGGGTTGACGGTACGCGCACGGCCGGTCGCGCGGTGCGATCACCGTCGACGGCGGGACACGGACGGGACACGGACGGCGGTGCCGGCCGACGCCGGTCGGCGGTAACGCCTAGGCTGATCACAGGCGACGGTCCGGCACGGGTTTCACCAGTCACGACGCGTCGTGCCGGTCGGGGTCGAGGAGGGGTGGGGACGTGACTGCGCCAGTCGGGGTCAGAGGCAACGGGAGGCCGCTGTACCGGAAGCGGCGGCCGTGGCCCGCGCTGGTCCTGTTCGCCGTTCTGGTGGTCGTCGCCGGCTTCGTCTGGGTCAAGGTCATCAACACCACCGACGACATGGACGCCGCTGTGCACTGCAACACACCGGGCCCGCTGCCGGCCGGTGCGGCGCCGCCGGCCACGCCCGCGCCCAAGCTGGGCACCGAACTCGGCCACGACGCGCTGGACAAGACCACCCCCGCGCCCGCGGCCCAGGTGCAGGTCCGCGTCTACAACGCCAGCGAGACCCGCAACCAGGCCTCGATCGTCAAGTCCGCGGTGGAGCAGGCCGGCTTCGCCAGCGCAGGCGACCCGGCCAACGACCCGATCTACCGGGCCGGCGACATGAACTGCCGGGCCCAGATCCGGTTCGGCCCCAACGGCGCCGCCGGGGCCCGCACGCTGAGCATCGTGGAGCCGTGCGCCGAGCTGGTCCGCGACGACCGCCAGGACGCCACCGTGGACCTGGCCGTCGGCAAGAAGTTCGACGAGTTCCGGGTCAACCCCAGCGCCAAGCAGGTGCTCCAGCAGCTGGCCACCTGGGCCAAGAGCCAGCCGCCCGCCCAGGGCGGACAGCTGGCCCAGCCGACCGGCCAGCCCCCGGTCAGCTCCGATCTGATCGACGCCGCCCGCGCTGTGCACTGTGCTTGATGGCCCCGCCTCCGGCGGGGCAGGCTCGGCCCCTCGTGACCCCTGCCTCGCCCTTGCCAGATTTTTCGAGGCCCGCATCGGCTCGGTAGTGGGGCACGCTGGGTGGCGGACCTCGAAAAATCTGGCAACCGGGCGAAGCAGGGGCGGGGCCGAGCGGTCTTCGGGGTGGCGGCGCGGGGTGGTTTCTAGACCTTGCCGAAACCGCTTTCCACTAGAGCTGCCCTGAGTTGGTCGGCGATGCCGGGGGCGGCGGCGAAGGTCGCCTCGGGGCCAAGACCGTCGTCGTCGGGGCCGGGCGGTCGGAAGATCGCGCCGGCCTCCTCGGCGATCAGGCCGCCGGCGGCCCAGTCCCAGCGGTGCAGGCCGTGCTCGAGGTAGGCGTCCTCCCAGCCCGCGGCGACGGCGCACAGGTCGAGCGAGGCGGCCCCGCAGCGACGGATGTCCCGCACCTTGCCCAGCATCCGGCTGATCGCGTCGGCCTGCCGCAGCCGCCGCGCGTGGTCGTAGGAGAAACCGGTCCCCAGTAGCGACAGGTCCAGCCGGGTGGTGGCGGCGGCCCGCAGCGGACGGCCGTCCAGGAAGGACCCGCCGCCCCGGCTGGCGGTCCAGATCCGGCCGGAGACCGGCTCGACGACCGCGCCGGCCACCGACACGCCGTCCAGCTGCGCGGCGATGGACACGGCGTAGAAGGGCAGTCCGTAGAGGTAGTTGACGGTGCCGTCGATCGGGTCGACCACCCAGACCAGCCCGTCCAGCGACGAGGTCCCACCCTCCTCCTCGCCCAGCACGGGCTCGCCGGGGCGGAGTTGGGCCAAACGGTCCCGAACCAGTTGTTCGGACGCGCGATCCGCGGCCGTCACCACGTCAGTTTCGCTGGACTTGGTGTCCACCTGGGTGACAGCGTGGCTTCGGGCGTTGGTGACCAGCTCGGCGGCTTCCGTCGCGACGGTGACTGCGATCCTGACGAGTTCCTCGGATTCAGCGGCTAGCACGCTGTCCACCGAACCACACACGTTAGGGTCTGCGCACACTCCCGAAGACCCGCGCGCAGGGTCGAGGACTGACAGCGGACTGAATCGAGTAGGAAGGGTCCGACGGATGGGCACAACCCGCGGGTTCGGGATCGACATCGGTGGATC
>DATJJB010000256.1:0-5995 GCA_035492655.1 Kutzneria sp.
ACGTGTTGTATCTGATCTTCAACGAGGGCTACACGGCGACCGCGGGCGAGCAGTTGGTGCGGGGTGAGCTGACGGGTGAGGCGGTGCGGCTGACGCGGGCGGTGCGGGAGCTGCTGCCCGAGGACGGCGAGGTGGCCGGGCTGTTGGCGTTGATGTTGTTGACGGAGGCGCGTGGGGCGGCGCGGTCGCGTCCGGACGGGTCGTTGGTGCCGTTGGCCGAGCAGGATCGGTCGTTGTGGGATGCGGCGGGGATCGCCGAGGGCGTGAAGCTGGTCAGTGAGGCGTTGTCGACGACGCAGTTGGGGCCGTATCAGCTGCAGGCGGCGATCGCGGCGGTGCCTGCCGAGGCGCCGTCGTCGGAGGAGACGGATTGGGCGGAGATCGCCGGTCTGTACGCGTTGTTGGGGCAGATGGCGCCGAATCCGGTGGTGACGTTGAACCACGCGGTGGCGGTGGCGATGGTGCGTGGGCCTGAGGCGGGGTTGGCGATGCTGGCCGGGCTGGAGGGTGATGACCGGGTGTCGGAGCATCACCGGGTGGCCGCGGTGCGGGCGCATCTGCTGGAGATGGCCGGTGATGTCGGGGGCGCGAAGGAGGCGTACCTGGCGGCGGCGCGGTTGACGTTGAGCATGCCGGAGCAGCGATATCTGCTCGGGAAGGCCGATGCGCTGGCCTGACCCACGCTTGACAACATGCTGTCACTTTGACAGGCTGTTGTCATGACGGAGACGGTGCATGTCGCGGTGTACGAGGGCTTGTCGGACTGGGAGATCGGCCACGCGCTGGCCAATCTGCGGGGTGGCGTCGGCCAGCAGTCCCCCGGCCGGTTCGAGGTGCGGACGGTCGGCTTGAGCACGGATCCCGTGCTGACCATGGGCGGGCTGCGGATCGTGCCGGACATGGCGCTGGCCGAGCTGCGGCCGGCGGACAGCGCGATGCTGGTGCTGGCCGGGTCCACCGACTGGTTGGTCGGCGATGCCTCGACGGTGCCGTTCGCCAAGGCGGCTCGGGTGTTCCTGGACGCTGGCGTGCCGGTGGCGGCGATCTGCGGCGCGGTGGCCGGGCTGGCCCGCGAGGGTTTGTTGGACGACCGGGCGCACACCGGTGCGGCGGCGGAGTTCCTGGCGTCGACCGGCTATGCCGGCGGGTCCCGCTACCGGGACGCTGATGCGGTGACCGACCAGAACCTGATCACGGCTGGTCCGACCGAGCCGGTGCCGTTCGCTCGCGAGATCTTCGCCCGGCTCGGGGTCTACTCCCCCGCCAAGCTCGACGCGTGGTTCCGGCTCCACGCTCACGGCGACGCCTCGGCCTACTACGAGCTGGCCGCGTGACCGCGCCGGAGTTGTTGTCCCGCACCGCTTTGGCGGTGTTCCGGGTGCACGGGCAGATGCTCGAGGTGTCCGAGGAGCTGGCTCGCCCGGTTGGCCTGACCGCCGCGCGGTGGCAGGTCCTGGGGGCTGTGCTGCCGGAGCCGTTGCCGGTCTCGGGTATCGCCCGGGCCATGGGGTTGACCCGCCAGGGCGTGCAGCGGACCGCGGATCTGTTGGTGGAGCAGGGTTTGGCCGAGTACCGGCCCAATCCGGCGCATCAGCGGGCCAAGTTGCTCGCCGTCACCGAGGAGGGCCTCGCGGCGGTGCGCAAGATCGGCCCTGGGCAGCGCGACCTTGCGGAACGGCTGGCCGAGAAGCTGGGGGCCGACGAGTTCGCGCGGGTAGCGGCGTCGTTGGAGAAGCTCATCGCGGCGCTGGACGAGCTATGACGGCCGGGTGGCGCGGTCGAAGGTGTCGGCCAGTTCGCGGCCGTACTCGGCGGCGTCGACCTCGGGGAAGTGCACGAGGCCGATGACCATGGCGTCGACGGCGCCGATGATGGCCACGGCCATGGCGTCGGGGTTGAACCGGCCGAACTCCCCCGCCTCCTGGCCGGCCCGCAGGTGCCCGCTGAACAGGCCGAAACGCTGGTCGACGAACTCGGGCGTCTTGGGTGCGTTCTGGGCGATCTCCATCAGGGCGCGGACGTGGCCGGGGTGCGCGCGGACGAGTTCGATGTTGGACTCGAGTCGGGCGCGCAGCTTGGCCCGGTAGCCGGTGGCGGCCTCCATGCGTGGGCTGATGTAGTTGTAGGCGACGGTGGTGGCCTCGCTGAGCACCTCGCCGATGAGGTCGTCCTTGTTGGCGAAGTGGTAGGAGATCATGCCGGTGCTGGACAGGCCGGCCTGCTTGGCGATGCGGGTGAAGGAGGCGGCGGCGTAGCCGTGCTCGTTGATCACGGCGATGGCCGCGGCGACGATCTGGGCGCGGCGGGCGCTCTCGGTGAAGGTCCTCCCCTTCGCGGCGTTTGCAGGCATGAGCAATATTTAGCACGACTGAGCTAGGAGGTGGTGGTGGAGGCGTTCGTGCGGGAACACACCACTGCCCGGGCGACGGAGTTCGTGCCGGAGATCGTGCTGCGGGTGGCCGAGGACGTGACGCCGCTGTGGGAGCTGACCGGCGGCGCGGAGCCGCCGTTCTGGGCATTCCCGTGGGCCGGAGGGCAGGGCGTTGCCCGGTACGTGCTGGACAACCCGGCCCTGGTGGCGGGCAGGCGGGTGTTCGACCTGGCATGCGGGTCAGGGCTGGTGGCGATCGCCGCGGCGTTGGCCGGGGCCGCGCAGGTGACCGCGTGCGATGTGGACGAGATGGCGCTGGTGGCGGCGCGGCTCAACGCTGCGGCCAACGGTGTCACGCTGATCCCGTTGGTCGCCGATGTGCTGGCGACCACTGTGGACGCTGATGTCGTGTTGGCCGGGGATGTGTTCTACGACAAGGACATGGCCGCGGCGTTCCTGCCGTTCCTGTTCCGGGCGGCGGCCGCCGGGGCGTTGGTGCTGGTCGGCGATCCGAGCCGGCCGTACCTGCCGAAGGACCGGTTCGACCTCCAGGCCCGCTACGAGGTGCCGGTGCCGCGGTCGTTGGAGGGCGTGACGGTGCTGACGACCTCGGTGTGGCGGCCTGTGCGTTAGCGGGCCACAGTCGGCCAGGCGATGTCGTCGACGCCCAGGAACGGTTCGCCGGCGACGGTCGCGGCGGCGGCGAACGGTATTCGGGCTTAGGGTCTAGATCATGGCTGTTGCGACCAACGAGTCCGTGGACCGCGCCGCGCTGACGGAGTTCCTGCGCACGCGGCACCGGGCGATCATCATCACCATGCGGGCCGACGGCAGTCCGCAGTCCTCGCCGGTCACCTGCGGCGTGGACAGCGAGGGCCGGATCGTCGTGTCGACGTACCCGGAGCGGGCCAAGGCGCACAACGCGCGGCGGGACCCGAGGGTGTCGTTCTGTGTGCTGTCGGACGAGTGGGACGGCCCGTACGTGCACGTGGAGGGCACGGCCGAGGTGCTGGACCTGCCGGCGGCGCTGGATCCGCTGGTGGAGTACTTCCGTGGCATCTCCGGCGAGCACCCGGACTGGGACGAGTACCGGGCGGCGATGGTGCGTCAGGGCAAGTGCCTGATCCGGGTGACGCCGACGCGTTGGGGCCCGGTGTCCACGGGCGGTTTCCCGGCCCGACTGGCCTGAAGAGCCACGTCCAGCAGCAACGGGGGTGCCGCGGCACCCCCGTTTTCCTATGACCAGGCTCCGCCCCAGCCGGCGGGATCCTCGAGCAGGGTGCAGACGGTGCCGTACGGGTCGGCGAAGGCGGCGACGACGCCGGCGGGGGTGTCTCGGGGCTCGATCAGCAGGGTCGCGCCGCCGGCGACAGCGGTGTCGGTGACCAGGGTGATGTCGGTGGCGGCGAGGTAGCACATCCAGCCGGCCCCGACGTTGGCGGCGGTGACGGAGTCGACGAGCAGCCGGCCGGCGATGGCACGGGCTCCGGCGTCGTCGGGGGCGTCGAACAGGGCGAACGGCTTGACGTCGCTGTCGGCCCGCACGGTCCAGGCCAGGTGGCTGGTCCAGTAGTCGTCGGTGGTGTCGGCGGTCATCAGCTCGAGCCAGCAGGGCTCGCCGTGCCGGGGCGCCGGGGCCCACGGTCCGTGTCGCACGCGGCCGGGGTCGAGGGTGGCGGTGACGCCGGCGGGGTCGGACAGCAACGCGGTCGGCCGGCCGCCTAAGACGGGGTGCCAGCCGGGGGCTTCCCAGTCGGCGGGTCTTCGGATCAGCGCGGCCAGCCGGTCGCCGACCCAGCATCTCAGGGTGCCGTCGTCGGCCGACATCACGATCCAGCCGAACAGGCTCCGGTAGTACTCGGCCGACCCGGCCGGGTCGTTGCTGCGCAGCTCGACACGGCGCAGTCCCTTGACGGGAACGTCCTCGGACACAGGGCAAATCCTTCTCTCACAACAGTTTCAGGAACGCCCATCCTCAGCCGCCGGCCGCTCGCCGGACAAGGCCCCATCCGGCCGCTTCAGCACGCTGCCCAGCGGTTTCGGCTTGCCGAGGTGGAAACCCTGGCCGACCGAGACGCCGAGCTTGGACAGCATCTCCACCTGCGCCGGCCGCTCCACCCACTCGGCCACCACGGACAGGTCGAAGCCGCGGGCGATCTCCAGGATGCCGGAGACCAGCACGGCGTCGCGGGTGCCGGAGTCGATGCCGCGCACGAACTCGCCGTCGATCTTGAGGCCGGTGATGGGCAGGTGCTTGAGGTGGACGAAGGAGCCGAAGCCGGCGCCGAAGTCGTCCAGGGCGATCCGGCAGCCGGTGGCGCGGACCTGGTGGGCGAGGCTGCGGGCGGCGTCGAGGTTGGTGACGGCCGCGGTCTCGGTGATCTCGAAGCCGAGCCGGCCCGGGGCAACGCCGGAGGAGGCGAGCCGGTCCAGCACGAAGTCGGCGAAGTCCTCGTCCTCCAGGGTTCGCCCGGAGACGTTGACGTCGAAGCGCAGGTTGGGGTCGGGGTGGGCGACCAGGGTGTCGATGGCCTTGCCGAACACCCAGCGGTCGATCTCCAGCACGAGGTCGCTGCGTTCGGCCGCGGGCAGGAAGTCGGCCGGGCCGAGCAGCGGGAGCTGGCCGTCCTCCAGGCGCAGCAGCAGCTCGTAGCCCAGCGTGCGGCCGGAGGCCAGGGCGACGATGGGCATGGCGTGCAGGGCCAGGTCGCCGTGCTCCAGCGCCTTGCGCAGCCGGTCCTGCACGGAGACGCGCTTGGCGGTGTCGGCGTAGTGGCCGGGGTCGTAGACGGTGACGCGGTTGCGGCCGGCGTTCTTGGACGCGTACAGGGCGAGGTCGGCGTTGGCCAGCACGGCTTCCCAGCCCTCGCCGGAGGTGAAGCCGGCCACGCCGGTGCTCACGGTCATCCGGGTCGTCGCTCCCCCGGCCACCAGCGGCAGGCCGGCGACGGCGTCGCGCAGGCGGGCGGCGACCTCGGCGGCGTCGGACTCCTCGCAGCCGGGTAGCACCACGGCGAACTCGTCGCCGCCGAGCCGGCCGAGCAGCTGGCCGTCGTCGAGGCGTTCGCGCAGGGCGGCGGCCATGGTGCGCATGAGCCGGTCGCCCACGGCGTGTCCGCGCAGGTCGTTGACGTCCTTGAAGTTGTCCAGGTCGAGCAGCAGCAGGGAGCCGGTGCCGCCGGCGGCCAGCTGCCGCTCCAGCTCACGGGTGAGCGCGCGGCGGTTGGGCAGGCCGGTGAGCGGGTCCTCCTCGGCCAGCTGGCGCAGCTCGTCCTGCAGGCGGCGGTCCTGGGTGACGTCGTGGCAGGTGCCCATCATGCGCACCGGCGTGCCGTCCTCGTCGCAGATGACCTCGCCGAAGCACTCGAAGAAGCGCTCGTTGTCGACGCCGACCAGCATGCGGTGGGAGAAGGCGAACCGGTCGCCGTTGGCCCGCGCCACGGCCAGGCTGGTGGCGATCATCTCCTGGTCGTCGGCGTGCACCTTGGTCATGTAGCCGGCGAAGTCCAGCTCGGTGCCGGGCTCCAGGCCGAACATCTCCAGCAGGGCGTCCGACCACAGCACGCGGTCGGTGGTGATGTCCCACTCCCAGTTGCCCATCCGGCCGAGCACCTGGGCCCGGCG
>DATJJB010000257.1:0-11011 GCA_035492655.1 Kutzneria sp.
ACCCGGCAGGCCGGCTATGCCTACACCTGGGGCCCGGGTGCCGCGACCTCCTGGCGTACCGACACCGACGTCGCCTTCGGCAACCCGACCCAGGGCGAATGGCCGGCCGTGGTGCGCAACATGGACGACAACGCGGCACACCCCGAAGCGCAGAGCCCCGGTCACTACAACGACCCCGACTACCTCATCCCGATGCGGCCCTTCCTCACCGGCGGCACCGAGCTGACCGAGGAGGAGTCGACCACCCAGTTCGTGATGTGGTCGGAAATGGCTTCGCCGCTGATCATCGGCTCCGACCCGCGCACGCTGCCCCAGTCGATGCTGAACACGTTGAAGAACCCGGAAATCCTGGCCGTCGACCAGGACCCGCTGGCCATCCAGGGCGTCCGCATCGGCGATTCGGGTTCAGGCAGCGTCTACAGCAAGGTGTTGTCCGGCAAGGGAAACCGCGCGGTCGTGCTGTTCAACCGCGGCACCGCCCCGTCCGACATGACGGTCGACTTCGCCAAGGCCGGCCTCAGCGGCACGGTCAAGGTGCGTGACCTGCGCGCCCGCGCCGACAAGGGCACGGCCACCGGCTCCTACACCGCCACGGTGCCGGCCCACGGCACCGTGATGCTGAAACTGTCCGGCACGGACCTGGCCCCCGGCACCGACCTCGGCGGCAACGCCAGTGACAGCCCGGCCCTGGTCCGCTTCGACGACGCCCACGCGCACGTCTTCGTCCGGGACGTGTCCGGCCAGCTCGCCGAGAGCACGGTCGGCAGCTGCTCCTGGGCCAAGCTCGGCGGCCCCACCAACAACCAGATCGTCGGCCAGCCGGCGGCGTACGGCTCCGGCACCGACCGGGTCGACGTCTTCGTGCGCGGTACGGACAATGCCGTGTACCAACGGACCTTCGAACACGGCTGCTGGGGTCGCTGGATCAAGCTCGGCGGCACGGTGACCGACTCCCCCACCGTCGCCTTCACGTCCCCGACGCAGTGGACCCTGGCGGCCCGCGGCGCGGACGGCAAGGTGTGGCAGCGCGGCAACACCGGCGGCTGGACGTCGCTGGGCTCGCCCAGCGACAAGCCGATCTACGGCCGTCCCAGCGCGGTCGCCGACGCCAACGGCACGCACATCGTGGTGCGGGCCTTCGACGACAGCGCCTGGCTGTGGGAGCAGGGCACCGGCTGGACCGGCCTGGGCGGCGTGATCAGCACCGCGCCGACGCTGCTGGCCACCTCCGGACGGCTGTACATGTTCGCCCGAGCCAGTGACTACACGCTGTGGCAACGCAACTTCGCCGACGGCTCGTGGGGAGGATGGTTCCCCCGCGGCGAGTACGCCAGCAACGCCATCGTCGGCACCCTGGGTGTCGCCGCCGGCACAGGAGGCTCGGCGTGGGTGGCCGTCCGCGGCGTGGACGACCACGTGCACCAGACCGTGCTGTGAGGAGCAGTCTTGTCTGAACGAGTTGCAGTCGTGACGGGGGCCGCGTCGGGTATCGGCGCGGCCACCGCCCGGCGGCTCACCGCGGACGGCTACCGGGTGGTCGGCATCGACATCGCCGACGGCCCCGAGGTGGCCGTCCGCGGCGACGTGAGCGCCCAGGAGACCTGGGATCTCGCCGCCGAGGCCGCCGCCGGACCGGTGGACGCGTTGGTGAGCAACGCCTTCACCGTTGTCGTGAAGCCGCTGCACGAGCAGACGCCGGCCGAGTGGTCGCGTCAGATCGACGTCAATCTGACGGCTGCCTACCTTGGCGCACATCAGTTCCTGCCGTCGCTGCGGGAACGGCGCGGCGCGATAGTGCTGGTGTCGTCGGTGCACGCACGGGCCGGCCTGCCGGGCCATCCCGCGTATGCCGCGAGCAAGGGCGCGCTGGTGTCGCTGGGTCGGCAGTTGGCCGTCGAGTACGCGCCCTTCGTGCGGGTCAACACCGTGCTGCCGGGGCCGGTGCTGACCGGCGCGTGGGACCGAGTGTCCGAAGAGGACCGGTTGCGCAGCCAGGATTCCACGCCCATGCGACGCCTCGGCGACCCGGCCGAGGTGGCGTCGGTGGTGGCGTTCCTGCTGTCCTCGGAGGCGTCCTTCGTCACCGGCGCCGACCTGGTGGTCGACGGTGGCTGGACGGTGGCCAAGGACTCAGCGTGACAATCTCGATGCAGGGAAGGACGCCTTACCTGCATCCAACGCAGGTAAGGCGTCCTTCCCTGCATCAGGTGGACACGGAGGGTTATCGGGTTAGGGTCACGCGGGCCGGCGCGGCCTCGGCGGCGGTGAGCCGGATAGGCAGGCAGGTCAGCTGGTAGTGGCCAGACGCGGCGGCGGTCAGGTCGAGGCCCTCGATGATCGGCACGCCCGCGCCGAGCAGGGTGTGGTGAGCCGGGAAGTCGGTGGCGCCGAAGCACTCCACCGACAGGTAGTCGATGCCGACGAGACGGATGCCCTTGGCCACCAAGGCTTCTGCCGCTTGGGCGCTGACCGCGACGTAGTCGGGGTCGAAGGGCCGGAACAGCCGGCCGGTGGTGGAGTTGGTGGTGCGGAACAACACCCGCTCCGCGCCGGCCGGCAGCTCGGCGACGTGGTCGGCGCGGATCGGGCTGTCGTCGGGGATGTCGACCACGTGGGCCGGCCCGCACAGCACGTCCAGCGGGATGTCCTCGATGCCGGCCGCGCCGGGGATGAAGTGCGACGGGGCGTCCACGTGGGTGCCCTGGTGGGCCGACAGCGTCCACTTGCTGGCGTCGGACTCCTCGCCGCGGTCGAGCCGGGTCTCCCACTCGCACACCGGGGACGTGCTGCCCGGCCAGTGCGGCATGTCCGGGCGGATGGCCAGGGTCACGTCGATCAGCATGCCGGCGATGGTAGGGGGCGGGGCAACGATCGACCAATATGTATCCATAATTAATGATTTGAAGTACAGTGAGCGACGTCCGGCGACCAGGCGTGAGGCGGGGGCTAGTGAAGATCACTGACATCGAGACGTTCCTCGTGCCGCCGCGCTGGCTGTTCCTCAAGGTCAGCACGGACGAGGGCGTCGTCGGGTGGGGCGAGCCGGTGGTGGAGGGCCGCGCCGAGACCGTGCAGGCCGCCGTGCGCGAACTGGCCGACCTGGTGCGCGGACAGGACCCGCTGCGCATCGAGGAGCACTGGCAGGTGTTGCGGCGCAGTGGCTTCTACCGCGGCGGCCCGGTGCTCTCCAGCGCGCTCGCCGGCTACGACCAGGCGCTGTGGGACATCGCCGGCAAGGTGCGCGGCGTGCCCGTGCACGAGCTGCTCGGCGGTCCGGTGCGCGACCGCATCCGGGTCTACTCCTGGGTCGGCGGCGACCGTCCACAAGGGATTCGCGAGGCGGTGCAGGGCCAGGTCGACCGGGGCTTCACCGCCGTGAAGATGAACGCCTGCGGGCCCATCGACGCCATCGCCACCCCGGCCGACGTGGACGGCGTGCTCGCACGGGCCCACGAGGCGCGGGACGTGCTCGGCCCCGATCGCGGCCTGGCCATCGACTTCCACGGCCGTGTCTCCCCCGCGATGGCCAAGCGCCTGCTGCCGCGGCTGGAAGACGTGCAGCCGATGTTCGTGGAGGAACCGATCCTGCCCGAGTTACCGGCGGATGTGCTGAAGTCCGTTGTGGACAGTTCGCCGGTGCCGATCGCCACCGGGGAGCGGCTCTACTCCCGCTGGGAGTTCAAACCCGTGCTGGACGCCGGTATCGCCGTGGCGCAACCCGATCCTTCGCACGCCGGCGGCATCTCCGAGCTGCGCCGCATCGCCTCGCTGGCCGAGATCTACGGCGCCAGCATCGCGCCGCACTGCCCGCTCGGGCCGATCTCGTTGGCCGCCAGCGTGCAGGTCGCGTTCGCCACCCCCAACTTCCTGATCCAGGAACAGAGTCTGAACCTGCACTACAACGCCGGCAGCGAGCTGACCGGGTATCTTCTGGACACCGGCCCGTTCGCCTTCGTCGACGGGCAGCTGGCCCGGCCGACCGGAGTCGGGCTGGGCGTCGATATCGACGAGGACGCCGTGCGCCGGGCCGCCGAGATCGGCCACGCGTGGCGGTCGCCGGTGTGGCGACACGAGGACGGGAGTCTCGCGGAGTGGTGACCTTTGGTGAAGTCCTGCGGTCGAGCCGGCTGGTCGGCATCGTCCGGGGCGACGGTGTCGGCAACACACGGGACGCCGTGCGGGTGCTGTTCGAGTCCGGTGTGCGGCTGGTCGAGGTCTCGCTGACCGGTCCCGGTGCGCTCGAGGCCATCTCGTCCGTCCAGGTGCCCGAGGGCTGTTGGCTCGGCGCCGGCACCGTACGGACCGCAGACGACGCCTCCGCCGCCATCGCCGCCGGCGCGACTTTCGCCGTCAGTCCCGCCCTCACCGCCTCGGTCACCGCCTGCGTCGCCGCCGGCCTGCCCATCCTCGCCGGCGCCCTCACCCCCACCGAGGTCGAGTCCGCCGTCTCCGTCGGCGCCGAGGCCGTCAAACTCTTCCCTGCGTCCCTCGGCGGTCCCGCCTACCTTTCCGCCCTGCGCCAACCCTTTCCGAACGTGCCCTTCGTGCCCGTCGGCGGTGTCGGCGTCGCCGAGGCCGAGTCCTACCTCGCCGCCGGCGCCATCGCCGTCGGCGTCGGCTCTCCACTGGTCGGCGACGCCGCCTCCGGCGGCGACCTGTCGGCGTTGGCCGACCGCGCCGCCCGCTTCGTCAAGCTGGCGTCGGCGTAGCTGCGTCCACCACGGCCTGAAGCAGGCGTTGCGGGTCCTCGGCGATGCGGTTGCAGACGTAGAGCCACCACTCGGTGCCGAACACGATGTACTCCCGCGTGGGATGGCCCAGCGCGGCCATCTCGGCGAGGCGGTCGGGGCCGAGGCCGAGCAGGGTCTCGAACTCCCACGGGGCGTCGGGGCGGGGCGTGCGGTCGTGGGCGATCGCGCGGATGAGGTCCCAGTCGTGGGTGGCGTACGAGCACAGGTGCTCGGAGAGCTGGTCGGCGTAGCGCAGGTAGGCCGCGGCCAGTTCGGGGGCTTCACGCGGCCAGGCGATGTCGGCGGGCTCCAGGAAGGCGCCCTTGACGAGACGGATCCGGCCGGGGCGGTCGAGCAGCCGGGGCAGGTCCTGGGCGGTCCGGTGCAGCCGGGCCTGCACGGTGACGCCGACGTGGTCGAAGCGCTCGCAGAGGCGGCCGTGCAGGGCCAGGACGGCGTCGGTGCGGTCGGAGCCCTCAGCCGAGATCACCATCTCCCGGCCGGTCTCGGCGGTGGCCTCGGCAAGGGCAATGGCGTTGCGCAGGGCCAGGTCCGGGTCGACGGCCAGGCCGATATGGGACAGGTCGAGGGAGATCGAGCAGCCGGCCGGCAACTGCGTTGCGGCGTCGAGGAAAACCCGGGACTCCTCGACGGCCCGAACGGCGTCGCGGCAGCTCTCGCCCATGTACTCGACGTTCACCCGGTGCCCGGCCGCCTGGATCTCGGCGGCCCGCGGCAACGCGTCGGCCAGGCGGTCGCCGGCCACGTAGCGGCGGGCGATTCGCCGGGCCAACGGACCGAGCACGGGATCGGCGGGGATCCGCCACTTCAGGTCCTCGTCGAGGGCCAGCGTGCGCAGCACCTGCGCGGCCTGCGCGGCAACGTCGGTCATGCGCCGATCGTGCCAGCGCGCGACCGCGGCTCGGGCCGGCTCAGCCGATCACTGCCCGGAGATGCGACGCAGGTCCTCGCTGGCCTTGTCGACCAGGGCCCGCATGGCCTGCTCGGCCGCCTCGGCGTCGCGCTCGCGGATGGCGTCTAGCACCACACGGTGGCTGGGCACCGGGTCGTCGGCCGGATCGGCGTTGTGCACGACCTGGTCCCGCATGGCCAGGCCGCTGGCGATCACCCGTTCCATCTGCACGACGAGCTGGTTGTGGGTGGCGCCGAGCAGGGCCCGGTGGAAGTCGAGGTCGGCGTCGACGAGCTTGCCGGGGTTGCCGGCGGCCTCGCTCATCCGGGTCAGCGCGTCGTCCAGCTCGGCCAGGTCCTCGTCGGTGGCCCGCTGCGCGGCGAGCTTGGCCGCGGCCGGCTCCACGATGGACCGGACCTCGGCCAGGTGCTCGAGCAGGTCGGGATCGGGCGGGCCGGCCGAGCGCCAGCGCAGCACGTCGCCGTCGAGCATGTTCCAGCTGCTGCGCGGCCGCACGAAGGTGCCACGCTTCTGCCGGGCGTCGATGATTCCCTTGGCGGACAACACCTTCAGCGCCTCACGGAGCGCGGTGAGGCTGACGTCCAACTCCTCGCGCAGCGCGAGCAGATCCAGCGTCGCGCCCTCCGGGATCTCCCCGGACAGGATGCGCAGCGCGAGCGCCTCCACGGTCTGGCCGTGCACTCCCCTGAGCTGGTACCCGCTCAACACCCCTCCACCCGTCACACGCCGAGGGTCCACAGTATCGCTCAGCCACCGCAGATACTAATTTAGTAATATATCTTGACACCGCCGCTTCGCGGTTGCAACCTCACTGTCACTTCCCACCCACGTGAACGACAGGGGTCGCCGATGACCACCACTGGCTTGTCCCGGCGCAGCTTTCTGGCCGGACTCGGCGCCGTAGGGGCGGCCACCGCCCTCGGTGGCTGTGTGACCTCGACCGGCAGCCAGGCCACCGCCGGCGGGTCGGCCACCGGCCCGGTGACGTTGCAGTCCAACCTCTCCGCGCCCTCGGCCAAGGCGGCCATGCAGGCGCTGGTGGACAGCTTCAACAAGAAGGGCGCCACCCAGGCCAGCCTGAACACGGTCGCCTCGGAGACCTTCCGCACCCAGCTGCCCACGTACCTGACCTCGGCCAACCCGCCGGACGTGCTCACCTGGTACGCCGGCTCGGTGGCCCGCTCCTACGCCGACAAGAACCTGCTGCTCGACGTCAGCGAGGTGTGGACCGGCCTTTCCGGCTACAGCGACGCGCTCAAGCAGCTCAGCACCGACAGCGGCAAGCAGATCTTCATCCCGGCCAGCTACTACTTCTGGGGCATGTTCTACCGGAAGTCCAACTTCGCCAAGTGGGGCGTGACCGCGCCGACCACCTGGGCCGAGTTCCTCCAGGTCTGCGAGACGATCAAGGGCAAGGGCGTGACCCCGATCGGCCTCGGCGCGGACAACTCCACGCCGTGGGTGGCGTCGGGCTGGTTCGACTACCTCAACATCCGCGTCAACGGCGCGAACTACCACCGCGAGCTGTTGGCCGGCAAGCACAGCTTCGCCGACCCGCAGGTGCACAAGGTGTTCGACCAGTGGAAGACCGCGCTGCCGTACTTCGACCCCAAGGGCACCGCGCTGTCCTTCCAGGACGCGACGACCAACCTGCTCCAGGGCCGCACCGGCATGATGCTGATCGGCACCTTCCTGCTGGACACCACGCCCAAGGAGGACGTCGACGACATCGACTTCTTCCGGTTCCCGATCGTCGACCCGACCATGCCGCTGGTCGAGGAGGCCCCGACCGACGGCTTCTACGCCAGCGCGCACACCCAGCGCAAGCCGCACACCCTGGAGTTCCTCAAGTACCTCACCACGGCCGAGGCCCAGGAGGCGTACCTGAAGTCGTCGGCGGGCAGCTCGCTGCCGGCCAACTCCACGGCCAAGGACGCCGGCACCCCCTTGATCACCAAGGGCAAGGAGATGCTGACCAAGGCGGCCGACCTGACCCAGTTCTTCAACCGCGACTCCAGCGACGCCCTGCAGCCCACCGCCGACGCGGCGCTGATCAAGTTCATCCAGCACCCGGAGCAGATCGACTCGATCCTCACCGACTGGCAGAGCGCCGCGAAGAAGGTCTGGACCTCCTGAGATGACCGCGACACTGACGGCACCGGCCGCAGCCCCGCCCTCACCGGCGGGGCCGCGCCGCAAGCGCCGCACCCTCTCGCCGACGCTGCTGGCCTTCGTGCTGGTGCCGCTGCTCGTCGAGTCGCTGTGGGTGTTCTGGCCCGCGATCCAGGGCGTGTACCTGTCCTTCACCAGCTGGGACGGCGTCTCGCCGCCGACGATGGTCGGCTTCGGCAACTACGCCGAGCTGTTCAGCGACCCCACCTTCGGCAAGGCGTTCCTGGACACGGTGCTGTGGCTGGTGCTGTTCGGCGGCCTGTCCGCGGTCGGCGGCCTGGCGATGGCCATGCTGCTGCTCAAGGACCGCCGGGGCGTCGGCTTCTACCGGGCCGCGCTGTTCACGCCGGTGGTGTTCTCGCTGGTCGCCACCGCGCTGATCTGGCAGGCCATCTACCAGCCCAACGGCCTGGTCAACACCGTGCTCGGCGCGATCGGCCTGGACAGCTGGCAGCACTCGTGGCTGTCCGACGCCAACACCGCGCTGTACGCGGTGATCGTGCCGGCGCTGTGGCGGCAGATCGGCTACATCATGGTGCTGTACCTGGCCGGCCTCAAGGGCATCGACCCGACCTTGTACGAAGCCGCCACCGTGGACGGCGCCACCAAGTGGCAGCAGTTCACCAAGATCACCCTGCCCCAGCTGAGCAGCGTCAACTCGGTGGTGCTGTCCGTGATCATCATCGACTCGCTGCGCTCGTTCGACGTCGTGTGGGCGCTGACCCGCGGCGGCCCCTACCACTCCTCGGAACTGCTGAGCACCTACATGTACTCCACCGCATTCCAGTCGCTGCGGCTCGGCTACGCGTCCGCGCTGGCCGTGGTGATCTTCGTGCTGGCCTTCGGGGTCATCCTCACGTACCTGGTGCGTGCGTTCCGGGACGCCGACGCGTGAGCCGGCGCCCCCCGAACACAAAGGCACTGCGGACCGGCGGCTACCACCTGGTCGCCGGCGGCATCTCCCTGCTGTGGCTGCTGCCGATCATCCTGGTGCTGGTCACCAGCATCCGCAGCTTCGACGACGTGGCCGCCAACGGCGTCGGCAGCCTGCCGCACTCGTTCACGCTGGCCAACTTCGGCCAGGCGTGGGTGGACGGCGGCGAGTTCCAGGCCATGGTCAACAGCCTGATCGTGACCATCCCGGCGGTGATCATCACGCTCGCCCTCGGCGCGATCTCGGCGTTCGCGCTGAGCCGCTACGACCTGCCGTTGCGGCGGACCGTGCTGCTGGTGATGCTGGCCGGCAACCTGCTGCCGCCGCAGATCCTGCTCGTGCCGGTGTCCAAGATGGCCGAGCTGCTCGGCATCTACGACACGCTCGGCGCGCTGATCGGCGTGCAGATCGGCTTCGGCCTCGGCTTCTACACGTTCGTGCTGTACGGCTTCATGCGGGCCATTCCCAGCGAGATCCAGCAGGCGGCGGTGATCGACGGCGCCTCGCCGATGCAGGTCTTCTGGCGGATCATCCTGCCGCTGACCCGCCCGGCGCTGGCCTCGCTGGCCGCGCTGGCGTTCACCTGGGTGTTCAACGACCTGCTGTGGTCGATCACGGTGATCAGGACCGACTCCAAGTTCCCGATCACCTCGGCCCTGCTCGGCTTGCAGGGGCAGTACGTGTCGCAGTGGAACGTGATCGCCGCCGGCTCGGTGATCGCGGCCATCCCGACCGTGGCGGTGTTCCTCCGGTTCCAGCGGCACTTCGTGGCCGGACTTGCCTTGGGGGCAGTGAAGTGACCCAGCAGTGGACGCTGCGCCTGGCGACCACCACGTACACCGTCGGCCTGCCGGAGCACCGGCGCTGGGCCGAACTGCGGTCGTGGGGGCCGGCCGGCGTCGAGGACGGGCCGTCGCCGCTGACCAACGTCGGCCGCACGCCGTACCTGACCGAGGCCGACGGGGCGCCCGTGGAGTACGCCCCGTTCGGCCTGCGGCCGTTCGCCGGCGCCGACCTGGTGGCCGGTCCGGTCGGCGCGCCCCGCGAGTCGTGGTGGACGTTCGATTCGGTGTCGTACAAGGAAACCTCCCTCCGGCTGACCTTCGCCGACCAGCTCACCGGGCTGCGCACCGACCTGTACTACGAGGTCGTGCCCGGCACCGACGTGCTGCTGCGCTGGACCGAGCTGACCAACACCGGCTCGGTGCCGATCCGGTTGGAGCGCTTCGACTCCGCCGGCTTCTGCCTGCCGGTGGACACCGCGCGGGTGTCGTTCCTCATCGGCCGGTGGTGCCAGGAGTTCCAGCTGCGCCAGGTGGTGCTGCCGGCCGGCCGGTTCGAGATCGACAGCCGGCAGGGCGTGGCCGGGCACGGCTACTCCCCCTGGCTGGCCGTGCAGGACGCTGCCGTTGACGGCCCCACGTGGGGTTTTCAGTTGGTGTGGCCCGGCTCGTGGCGGATCGACGCCGACATCGAGCTGAGCGGCTCCTGCCGGGTGCGCGTCGGCCGTCAGCCGCACGAGGGCGCGGTCCTGCTGGCCCCCGGCGCCACGATGGAGACGCCCCAGGTCGCCGCCGCGTACAGCGCCGACGGCCTCGGCGGGCTGGCCCAGGTCTGGCACTCGTACGAGCGCCGGCTGTCCCCCGGCGGCCGTCAGGTGCTGTACAACTCCTGGGAGGCCACGGAGTTCGCCGTCGACGCCGCCGGTCAGCTGGAGCTGGCCAAGGTGGCCGCCGACATCGGCGCCGAGCTGTTCGTCGTCGACGACGGCTGGTTCGTCGGCCGTGACGACGACACCGGCGGCCTTGGCGACTGGACGCCCGACCCGGCCAAGTTCCCGGCCGGCTTCGGCGCGTTCGTCTCCGACGTCCGGGCCCTGGGTCTGGAGTTCGGTCTGTGGGTGGAGCCGGAGGCGATCAGCCCCAAATCCCGTCTGTACGCCGAGCATCCCGACTGGGTGTACCACCTGGACGGCCGCACCCCGACCTTGATCCGCAACCAGCTGCTGCTGGATCTGGGCCGTGACGACGTGTTCGAGTTCATTCTGTCCACATTGGACGATCTGCTGTCCTCCTATCCGATCCGGTACCTGAAGTGGGACATGAACCGCCCGCCGACCGAGCGAGGCCGTCCCGGCGCGGGCGATCCCGAGGCACTGGACCTCGACGGCGCCCATGCCCGCAACTACCTGCGCATCCTCGACCATCTCCGGGCCGCGCACCCCTCCGTCGCCATCGAGGG